>JBGAIL010000037.1:0-31426 GCA_044225565.1 Steroidobacteraceae bacterium
GTGTGCCGCCGGATGAGCCGATGAATGTCCGCCAGCCACGCCTTCCGCGAGGGCGATCGCCCCCGAAACCTGTTTGAGCAGGGCCGCAACTGCTTCCGCGTGAGCCATGCGGAACGCGTAGCGTTGCTCGTCGATGCGGAGGCCTATTTCAAGGCTTTCGCTCACGCCGCGCTGCGTGCCCTGAGCTCCATCATCGTCGTCGGCTGGGATTTCCACAGCCGCACCCAGCTCCACCACGGCATCCCCGGCGTGCCGGAGCTGCTCGGGGATTTCCTCAACTTCCTGGTCAGGCGGCGGCACGGGCTCGAGATCCGGGTGCTCATCTGGGATTACCCGATGATCTTCTCCAAGGGCCGCGAGATCTCGCCGATCTACGGGTTCGGCTGGCGGCCGCGGCGGCGCGTGAAGGTGCGCTACGACGATCACTACCCCATCGGCGCCTCGCAGCACCAGAAGATCGTGGTGATCGACGGGCAGCTCGCCTTCTGCGGAGGGCTGGATCTCACGCGCGGGCGCTGGGACACCACCGAGCACAAGCCCGGTGACGAGCGGCGCATCAATCCTGGCGAGAGCGCGACGTATCCCCCGTTCCACGATACGGTGATGGCCGTGGATGCCGATGCGGCACGCGCATTCGATGAGCTCGTGCGCGAGCGTTGGTGGCGTGCGACGGGCCGGCATATCCCTGCGAACGGTGTAAGGCTGCGGCCCTGGCGTCGCAAGCGGCGGGACGTGGTGCTCGATCCCTGGCCTTCGGAGCTTGCCGTGGCTGTCGAGGATGTGGACGTCGCGGTCGCGCGCACCGTCGCGCCGGTCGGCGATGAAGCGCCGATCCACGAGGTGGAGCAACTGCACCTCGACCTCATCGCCGCGGCGCGGCACACCATCTACATCGAGAATCAGTACTTCACGTCCAACGCGCTGGGAGAGGCGCTCGCCGCTAAGCTGCGCGAGCCGGAGGGACCCGAAATCATCGCCGTGCTGAGGCTCTCGACGCAGGGCTGGCTCGAAGCGCCGACCATGGGCACGTTGCGCACGCTGCTGCTGAGGAAGCTGCGCGAGGCGGACATCCACAACCGGTTCCACGCGTATTACCCGCACATCCCCGGCCTTCCCGAAGGGCAGTGCTGCGATCTCCATTCCAAGCTCGTCATCGCGGACGATGAGGCGCTGCTCATCGGCTCCGCCAATTTCTGCAACCGTTCGATGGGGCTCGATACCGAATGCAGCGCCGCGATCCAGGCGGCGGGTGACGGGCGGGTGAGCGCAGCCATCCACAACTATCGAAACACGCTGCTCGCGGAGCACCTCGCCGTCGCCGTCGACGCGGTGGATGCCGCATTCCGCGAGAGTGGCTCGGTTACGCGGTGCATCGAGATGTTGCGGCGAGAAGGCCGCACGCTCCAGCCGTTCGAGAAGCTCGACGAGCCTTCGGAAGCGATGGTGGCGATCGCCTCGAGCATCGCCGATCCGGAGAAGCCGGTGGATCTCGACGTGCTCATCACGCAGTTCGGCCCAGAGGCTGCCGGCGGTCCCTCGCGGTGGGGCCCCATCGCCGTGATCGCGCTCGTCCTGCTCGCGTTCGCTGCGCTGTGGCGGTACTCGCCGCTCGCTGCATGGGCTGATGCGGACCACATCGTGCGGTGGGCGCAGGATTTCTCGGGTTATCCGTGGGCTCCGCTCGCCGTGATGGCGGCGTACACGCCGGCGAGCGTGTTCCTGTTCCCCAGGCCGCTCATCACGCTTTTCGCCGTGGTCGCCTTCGGTGCAGTGGGCGGGTTCTTCTACGCATTCGCCGGCATTCTCGTCGCCGCGTTCGTGACGTATGCGGTGGGTCGCGGAATGGGGCGGGCCACGGTGAGGCGCATCGCGGGACGGCGTCTCAATCGACTCAGCACCGTAATGCGCGAGCGCGGGTTGCTCGCCATGACGGCCGTGCGACTCGTGCCGCTCGCGCCGTTCTCCGTGGTGAACGTCGTCGCCGGCGCCATTCACGTGCGGCTGTGGCATTTCATGGTGGGGAGCGCCATCGGCATCCTTCCCGGCACGCTGGTCGCCACGGTGTTCGGCGACCAACTCGCCGCCGGCCTGCGCGATCCGCGCTCCATCAACCTGGGGCTCATCGCTGCCGCAGCTGCAGTGCTCGCCGTGGCTACGTGGCTCGTGCGCCGCTGGTTGTTTGGGTTCCGCATCCGCGAACGACGCAGTGCTCAGCATCGGGTCGTATAACATCCACCGCTGCGTGGGCACGGACATGCGTTGCGATGCGGAGCGAGTCGCAGCGGTGATCCGTGAGATGGGCTGCGACACGGTGGGATTGCAGGAAGTCTCGAGTCGACCCGGCCCACGCTCGGATTCCATGCAGCTCGAGTTCCTCGCGCAGGCCACGGGCATGACGCCCATCGCGGGTTCCACCATCATCCGGCACGAAGGCGAGTACGGCAATGCGCTGCTTACGCGGCGCCGCATCCTGGACGTCAAGCGGCACGACCTCAGCTTCCACCGTCGCGAGCCGCGCGGCGCGCTGGAAGTGGACATCGAAGTGGACGGCGAGCCGGTCTGCGTGGTCGTGACGCACCTCGGCCTGCGCATGGCGGAGCGCCGCTATCAGGTTCGAAAAATGCTGGAGCTGCTGCGGCAGGTGCCCATGGATCAGTCCGTCGTCGTGCTGGGTGACATCAACGAGTGGCTGCCGCTGAGCCGCCCCTTGCGCTGGCTGCACGAGATGCTGGGCCAGCCGCCGTGGCAGCGCTCGTTCCCCGTGTGGCTGCCCGTATTCGCGCTCGATCGCGTCTGGGTGCGCCCGCGCGGCTCGCTGCAGAGATTCTCGGTGCACCGCACGGCGCTTGCGCGCCGCGCATCGGATCACTTCCCCGTCAAAGCACAGGTGATGGCGCATGCCACGCCGCTGCGGGACGCGAAGGCGGACTGAGCCATGCTTGCCCGGCCGCACGAGCTCTGGGACGTGCTGAAAGAGGCGAGCCGGGAATGGGTGGCAGACCGGTCCACGCGGCGAGGCGCCGCGCTCGCGTACTACACGGTCTTCTCCCTCGCGCCGATCCTCATGCTCGCCATCGCGATCGCCGGCCTGTTCTTCGGCGAAGAGGCTGCGCGCGGAGAGATCGTCGCGCAGATCAGCGGCCTCATCGGGCCTGAAGGCGCCCGCGCCATCCAGGCGATGATCGAGAACGCCGCCGAGCCGGGCGCCGGGGTGATCGCCGTGGCCATCGGCTTCGGCACGCTGCTCGTCGGCGCCACCTCGGCCCTCGCCGAGCTCAAGGAAGACCTCGACGAGATCTGGGATGCGCCGTCCGAGAAGGTCACCGGCTTCTGGTACTTCATCCGCAAGCGGCTGCTGTCCATCGGGATGATCCTCGCGCTCGGCTTCCTGCTGCTCGTGTCGCTGGGATTCAGCGCGATCCTGAGCGGCCTCGCCAAGCTGTTCGATGCGCGCGGCGCCGCCGGTCCGCTGCTCGTCGGGCTGGAGGGCCTGAACTTCCTGATGTCATTCGCCCTGGTGAGCGCGCTGTTCGCGATGATCTACAAGATTCTGCCGGCCGTGCGCATCTCCTGGCGCGACGTGGTGACCGGCGCGGTAGTCACCGCGCTGCTGTTCAACGTCGGGAAGTTCCTGATCGGCATGTATCTCGGCAACAGCGCGGTCACCTCGAGCTACGGTGCTGCGGGCTCTCTGATCCTGATCCTGGTGTGGGTGTACTACTCGGCGCAGATCTTCCTTTTCGGCGCGGAGTTCACCAAGGCATACGCATTCCGCGTCGGCTCGCGCAGGGCGGGGGTGACGAGTCACAATTGAGCCTCCATGGCTCGAGACCCCGTCCACACCCGCGCCGTCGGGCAGCTGCTCGCCGCTGCGGCGTTCTGGAGCACCGGCGGTCTGCTCATCAAGTGGGTGGACTGGCCGCCGCTCGCCGTGGCCGGCGGCCGCGGGTTGTTCGCCGCGCTCCTGCTGATCGCGATCCAGCGCAACCTGAAGTTCACGTTTTCGGCGCTCCAGCTCGGTGCCGCACTGGCCTACATGCTCTGCACCGTGCTGTTCGTGGCTGGAACCAAGCTCACCACGGCGGCGAATGCGATTCTGCTGCAGTACACGGCGCCGATCTGGGTGGCGCTCGCCGGTGCGTGGTTCCTGGGTGAGCGCACCACGCGCTCCGACTGGCTGGCCATCGCGCTCGCCCTGCTCGGAATGGCGTTGTTCTTCGCCGAAGGGTTGCAGCTCGAGGGCATGACAGGCAACGCGCTCGCGCTGCTCGCCGGGGTGAGCTACGCAGCGATGACGCTGCTGATGAGGAAGCAGAAGGCCGGCTCGGTCGTCGAGTCCATCATTCTCGGCAACGTCATGGCGGCGCTCGTGGGCCTGCCGTTCATGCTGGATGCGCCGGCGCTTTCGCCGCAAGGATGGGCAGGGCTGGTCGCGCTCGGCATCGTGCAGCTGGGCATTCCGTATGCGCTGTACTCGCGGGCCATTCGCAACGTCACCGCGCTCGAAGGCGTGCTGATCCCCGTGCTCGAGCCGATCCTCAATCCGTTGTGGGTGATGCTGTTCCTCGGGGAGCGGCCGGGAGCGCTGGCGCTCTGTGGCGGCCTGCTGGTGCTGACCGCGGTCAGCTGGCGGGCCTGGAATTCCATCCGGCAGGCCGGCAGGCGGGTCGCCGCCGGCTGAGGCGAAGGTGGCCGCTCCGCGCTATTCCTTGGATCCGCAGAACAGCACCATCCCGGAATCCTTCTTCAGCTTCTCGAGCGCCGCTTCGCGCTCGGGCGACGGCAGCGCGCAGATGCGGGTGACCTCGGAAGCGATGTCCCCGGAGGGCCGGCCCTGGGTGGACTGGCGGGCGGGCCCGGACTGGCATCCGGCCGCCAGGACGAGCGGAATCACGGCAGCGAGTCGAAGCAGAGTCATGCGAGACCTCCCCCGGCGGAGCCGGTCGATGATGGATCATCGTCCCCTTGCGGAGGCGGAATATATAACGAGAGGTGCTGCGGGAGTAGCGGCTGCCCGCCGTGGCCGTCTCCTGACTGACGGTTTCAGGCAGTGACCTGCGCTGACAGGATGGTGAATCCTGGGGCAAGATCATGCCCAAATAAGGAGGTTCGTCGTGAAGAGAAGGCGCTGTGCGGTCGAGCAGGGCACTGCGATGTCGAAGCCAGTCGAGCTGGGCACATGCGCGTTCTGCTGAGCGCAGGCCTCCTCGCGCTGTGCAATGGCATCGCGACGGCTGCACAAGTGGCTGTCCTGACTCCCTCGAGTTCAGGAATCGTCAGCGCCGAGTTTGGTGGAACCCTGCTGTCCGCACCGACGCTCGGGCTTTCCGAGCTGGCCCGGAACGTCGGTGAAGCTTCGCGCAATTCCTGGCGGGCGTGGGCGAAGGTGGCTGCCCGCCATCCGGCAAGCCGAATCCTTCTTCAGCGGGGCCGCTTCGCGCTCGGGCGACCGCCAGAGTTGAAGAGTCGGCCCTGGGTGGTGGCGGGCGGCCCGACTGGCATCCGCGCTATTCCTTCGATCCAGCGAGTCGAAGCAGAGACATGCGAGGACCTCCCCTGGCGGATCCGGTCGATGCGATGGATCCTTCTTCAGCTTCTCGAGCGCCGCCTGGCCGCGCTCGGGCGACGGCTGACAGGATAGAATCCTGGGGCAAGATCATGCGGGTGACCTCGAGCAAGCGATGTCCCCTGGGCACATGGCCCTGCCTCGCGCTGTGCAATGGCATCGCGACGGCTGCGGCTGTCCTGACTCCTCGAGTTCATTGCGAGAACTGTCAGCGCCGAGTTTGGTGGAACTTTGCTGTCCGCATCCGGGCTCGAGCTGGCCCGGAACGCCGAGCTTCGCGCGGACCAGGCCGCTGCAGACAGCGAGTCGCGCGCGCCGTCGTTGGCGCTACCACGCGCAAACAGCATACCGCAGCGGAATTGCCCATAAAACGTCGGGACCTGGCCCCTGTCCCGCGACGAGGTTCCGGACCATGCGGATGCCTCATTGCTGGACATCGCCATCATTACGCAGGCCCTACTCGATCGGGCAGCCTGGACTCTAAGGAGCCTGCGGTGCTCATTGACTACCGCTGATCGACTCCGGTGGATCCCGCAGAGCTCGCGACTCATTCAGTACAACAAGTACCTCCGAGGAGCCGGGCAGGTCGCGTGTAGAAGCCCGCCCGGCAGGCGTTCCAGTCGCCGCAATCCTCTACTGACGGATCCTGCATCTTCCGGACTGTCAGTGCCGCGCAGGAGCAAGCGCAGATCCTCGTCCTTCACCAGGTTGCGGACGATGTGGTCGGGTCCGCACACTGTAGCCATTGTCGGGGAGAACGACGAGCTCGATACAGCCTGTTCCGGTGTCTACTGCGCTCGCCGTCGTGGTTTCAGTTCGGCGCCTTTCTGCATCACCGTATGCAGCCGCCGGGCCCCGATGTTCTCGGTGCGCTCGTTCACGTGGAACGCGATTTCCGCCACGCGACGCACACCGCTCTCCGAGAACTCCACGGCCACGCCTTCGTGTATCGCGCGGTACTGCGTGGTGAGCGACGCATCCGTGTCCGTGAGGATCTTCACGAAGTCCTCGACCTTCAGCGAGTCGAGCTCCACGCGGATGGGCAACCGTCCCTGCAGCTCGGGAATGAGATCCGAGGGCTTGGAGAGGCTGAACGCGCCGGAGGCGATGAACAGCACGGTGATCGGTCTTCACCGATCTCGGTACTTCGGCGGTGACGGTGGGCCTTCCACGAGCGGCAGGAGGTCCCGCTGCACGCCTTCGCGCGACACGTCCGCGCCCATCGTCTCCTGCCGGCGCGTCACCTTGTCGATCTCGTCGATGAAGACGATTCCGTTCTGCTCGGCGTTCGCGATGGCGCGCACCTTCAGCTCGTCCTCGTTGATGAGCTTCGCGGCTTCCTCTTCCACCAGCAGCTTGCCGGGCTTCGCCTTCACCTGCGCGTCCGTTTGCGGTTGCGCCCAGGTTCTTGAACATGGACCTGCGCTGCTGTACATCTCCTCCATGCCGGATGGGCCATGATCTCACGCCTGCGGGCAGCGCGCGCAGCGCGATCTCGATCTCGCGCTCGTCCAGCTGGCCTTCGCGCAGCATCTTGCGGAATTTCTGGCGCGTCTCCGCGTCGCGCGGCTGCGAGGGCTCGTCCGTCGAGAAGCCCATCTTGCGTGGCTGCGGCAGCAATGCATCCAGCACGCGCTCTTCGGCGGCATCCGCGGCGCGCTCGCGCACCTTCACCATCTCCTGCTCGCGCGTCATTTTCACCGCGACGTCCGCCAGCTCCTTCACGATGGAATCCACGTCACGGCCGACATGGCGGTATCAGAACTTGGTGGCTCCACCTTCACGAACGGCGCGTTCGCGAGCCGCGCCAGGCGACGAGCGATCTCGGTCTTGCCGACGCCGGTGGGGCCGATCATGAGGATGTTCTTCGGCGTGATCTCCTGGCGCAGCGGCTCTTCCACCTGCATGCGCCTCCAGCGGTTGCGCAGCGCGATGGCGACGGCGCGCTTCGCGGCGTGCTGGCCGATGATGTGCTTGTCCAGCTCCTGGACGATCTCGCGGGGCGTCAGTGCGGAATTCATTTGAGCTCGTCGATGACCAGATTGCGGTTGGTATAGATGCAGATGTCCGCGGCGATGTTGAGCGAGCGCTCGACGATGCTGCGCGCGTCGAGGTTCCGAGTCCTGCACCAGGGCGCGCGCGGCGGCGAGCGCGAACGACCCGCCCGAGCTGATGGCGGCGACCTCGAGCTCCGGCTCGATGACGTCGCCGTTGCCGGAGATGACGAAGAGCTTCTCCGGGTCGCCCACGAGCAGCAGCGCCTCGAGGCGGCGCAGGTAGCGATCCAGCCGCTGGGGTCCTTGGCGAGCTCGATGGCGGCTCGCGTGAGGTTGCCGTACTTCTCGAGCTTGCCCTCGAAGCGCTCGAAGAGCGTGAAGGCATCCGCCGTGCCGCCGGCGAAACCGGCGAGCACCTTGTCGTTGTCCAGGCGGCGCACCTTGCGGGCGTTGCCCTTCATGACCGTGTTGCCGAGCGTGACCTGGCCGTCGCCGCCCATGGCGATGGCGCCGTTACGCCGGACGGCGAGGATGGTGGTGCCGTGGGGATTGAAGGAGGAGTCCGCCGAGGAGTGGCTCATGCTTTCTTGCGCGCCCGAGGGTGAGTGGCGTCATAGATGCGGGCCAGGTGCTGGAAATCAAGGTGGGTGTAGATCTGGGTGGTGGAGATGTCCGCGTGACCCAGCAGCTCCTGGACGCCGCGAAGTTCTCCACTGGATTCAGGGAGATGGGAAGCGAAGGAATGGCGGAAGAGGTGGGGGTGGACGTGCTGGCCCAGGCCCTGGCGGCTGGCCCAGTAGGCGACCCGCGCCTGGACGGCGCGGGGGCTCAGGCGGCGGCCGTTGCGGCCCACGAAGAATGCGGCTTCATCGGCGCGGGCGAGTTCCCGCGCTCCTTGAGCCATCCGCGCAGAGCCTCCAGCGCTTTTCTGCCCACGGGCACGATGCGGCTCTTGCTGCCCTTGCCGAGCACGCGGACGGTGCGGTCCGCGAAGTCCACGCCCGGAAGGTCGAGGCCGATCAGCTCGGCGAGGCGCAGACCGGAGGAGTAGAGCAGCTCCATCATCGCGCGATCCCGAGTGACCAGCGCGTCGCCGGCGGGAATCTCCAGCAGTCGCGCCATCTGGTCAGCGTCCAGAGTCTGCGGCAGGCGCTTCGCGACCTTTGGGGCGCTCGCGCCGACGGCGGGGTTCGCCTTGAGGGTTCGCTCGCGCACCAGGAAGTTGAAGAAGCTGCGCACCGCGGACAGCCGTCGCTGGATGCTGCGTGGCGCGAGCCCACCGGCGTGCGATTTCGCTGCGAACACCCGCAGGTGCTGGCTATCCACGGCGCGCCAGTCTTCGAGCCCCTGCGCGTCGCAGTATTTCACCAGTGCGGTGAGATCCAGCGCGTAGTTGGTGTCGGCGTGCTTCGACAGCCGCCGTTCGGTGGCGAGATGGCGCCGGAATGCCGCGACGCTATCGAGCGCGTCAGGGGTCATGAATGGGGTCAGGTCTTGCAATCATGCATCATTGCAAGATCTGACCCCATCTCCGTCTACGGCGTGGTGAGGGCGTCGGAGATGAGCTCCGCCAGGCGCCCGAGGAACTCCGTGCTCATGCCGGGATGAAAGCGGTCGCGGTCGCTGCTGCCGAGGGCGAGCAGGCCGAGCGAGCCCTTCTCGCCCAGCGGGACGAGCGCAACCGAGCCGATGTCGTTCGCTTCCGCGCCGAAGAGCAGATCGCGCTGCGAATCGCGTACCTGACCGCAGCGCGGTTTGCCGCTGGCGAACAGCGTCTCGAAGGACTTCAGACGCGGATCGTCCTGCGGGAACGCCGGGAACCGCTCGTTGGCATGCGTGGTTTCTGGTGCCGATGAGCAGCAGCGCGCGTTGAAGGTCGAATCATCCTGCCGTAGCCCCGCCTCGATGTTCTGCAGTGCGCGATCCCGCGAGCCGGCGCGCAGCAGCCGGCGGGTGAAGCGATGCATGCGGTCCGCGATGGCGTCGTTGGAGCGCGCTACCTGCACGAAGTCCGCAAGCTTCTGCTCGAGGGACGCGTGCTTCTCGCGCAGCACTTCCACCTGGCGCTCGACGAGGGAGATGGTGGACCCGCTGCGCGCGTGCGGCAGGCGCAGCCGAGACAGCAGTGGCTGGTGACGCTCGAAGAAATCCGGGTTGTGCTGCAGGTAGCGGGCGACCGATTCTTCTTCCGTCTCCGCAGCCGCCAGACCGCGCGCTTCTCTCGTGCTCATCTTGATCAAGCTCCCCTCAGGTATCCGGCAATGTCACTCGCCCTTCGAAGGCTACTTCCGCAGGACCCGTCATCCAGATGTGCTCGCCGGGACCCGGCCAGTTTACGCTCAACTCGCCGCCGCGCACGCGCACTTTGACCTCCGCGTCGAGCCGCCCGTGTCGTCGCCCCACGGCGACAGCGGCGCAGGCGCCCGTGCCGCACGCCAGCGTTTCCCCCGTGCCGCGCTCGAAGACGCGCAGCCGGATGTTGTGTCGATCCACCACTTCCATGAAGCCGACGTTCACGCGCTTCGGGAAACGGCGATGGGATTCGATGGCAGGGCCGAGGCGGTCCACAGGCGCGGATTCCACCGAGGGTACCGTGAGCACTGCATGCGGGTTGCCCATGGAGACGGCTCCGATGTCCACCTCGCTGCCTGCCACCTCGAGCGGGTAGACGTGTGCCTCGCTGGAGGCGTCGAACGGCAGCGCTCGCGGGTCGAAATTCGGTACGCCCATGTCCACTGACACTAGATTCGGGGCCAGGATGCGTGCCCGGATCAGACCCGCGGGGCTGTCCATGATGATGGCGCCGGCCTGCGCCCGCCCGCGGTGATACAGGAGCGCGGCGATGCAGCGCGCGCCGTTGCCGCACTGCTCTACCTCGTGGCCATCCGCGTTGAAAATGCGATAGAACACCGCGGTGTCGGCGCGCCGTGGCGCCTCGAGCACCAGGGCCTGGTCGAAACCGATGCCGGTATGCCGGTGCGACAGCTGCCGCCACTGCTCCGGCGAGGGCAACCAGCCCCCCGCGGGCGCATCGAAGACGACGAAATCGTTGCCGAGACCGTGCATCTTCGTGAAGTCGATGCGCATGGCGCGAAAGAATACCCGAAGCGCGAGTTCATGAATAATGGAGCTCATGCCCATGCGCGAGCACACCATCCTCGTGCGGCCACACGGCCGCAGCATGCCGGCCGCGGCGAACCGGTCTGTGCTGGAAGCGGCGCTCGATGCCGGCCTGAACCTGCCGCACAGCTGCAAGTCCGGCCATTGCGGGTCCTGTCGCGCGCGGCTGCTCTCGGGAGAGGTCCACTATCCGAACGGCCGGCCACTCGGTCTCATGGAAGAGGAAGCGCGCGCGGGGAACATCCTCATGTGCCAGGCGCTACCGCGCTCCGATCTCGTGTTGGAGGCACGTCTCGTCGCCAGCGTGGACGACGTGGAGATCAAGACGCTGCCCTGCCGCATCGCACGGCTGGAACGGCTGGCTCCGGACGTCATGCAGGTATTCCTCCAGCTTCCATCGGTAGAGCCCCTGCGCTTCCAGCCTGGCCAGTACCTCGACGTGTTGCTCGAGGACGGGCGGCGCCGCAGCTTCTCCATCGCGAGTCCGCCTCACGATGCCGAGCCGCTCGAGCTGCACGTTCGGCGCGTGAGCGGCGGCGGCTTCAGCGACATGCTGTTCACCCGGCTCGGGGTGGGCTCGCTGCTGCGCATCGAGGGTCCTGTGGGGCAGTTCGTATACCGGGAGAGCGATCGCCCCCTACTGCTCATTGCGGGCGGCACCGGCTTCGCCCCCCTGAAGTCGATGTTGCGCCACGTCTTCGAGCGCGACGCGCAGCGGGAGATCCATCTCTACTGGGGGGCACGCCGCCCGGTAGACCTCTATGAAGAGGAGCTGGTGCTGGAATGGGTGCGCAGCCACCCCCGGTTGCGGTTCACCGCGGTGCTGTCCGCGGCGGAATCCGCCGGGGCCCCGCACCGGCGCCTCGGATGGGTTCACGAGGCCGTGCTGGCCGACCATCCCGAGCTGTCGGCCTTCGATGTCTACGTGGCCGGCCCACCGGCACTGGTGGAAGCCGTTCGGGCGAGCTATCCGCCGCGGGGAGCCGCCCGCCTGTACTTCGATTCCTTCGACTATGCCCCGCCGGCCACGTTGACTTCCCCGGCCTAGCCCGCCATCCTGACTCCCGTCATGACCCGCTTCCTCCGCTCCATCGCGCTGATTACACGCCCGGCTTTCGCGGAAAGCCGGGTGGGTTCGTACGCAGCGCGCAATGGCATCACGAAGGATATGGTTCATGGTCGATCAGGTCTCACTTCTGCGCCTCAAGGTCCTCGCCGAGGCTGATTCCGGTGCGCTGATGCGCACCCTCGAGCGTTTCCAGAATCTCGGCGTGGTCCCACGCCGCGTCATCACCGAGTTCACCACGGCGGACACCATGAGCATCCAGGTGGACGTTTGCGGCCTGGATGAATCGCGGCTTTCGATGATCGCCAACAAGCTCGGGCAGGTGCCCTGCGTGCTCAGGGCGTACTGGCACTACGCCTGAGCTGCAAGGCTTCGCCGATGTGCGGGACGCCGATGGTCTCCGCACCTTCGAGGTCTGCGATGGTGCGCGCCACGCGCAGCGAACGGTGGTAGCTGCGCAGCGAGAGTCTCAGCTTCGCCATGCTCTGCCAGAGCAGATGCCGGGCTTGAGGACTCATGCGGCAATGCTCGGTGATCTCGCGCACCGAAAGATGCGCGTTCAGCTTGCCGCTGCGCACGAGCTGGCGCTGGCGAGCTTCGAGCACGCGCGCGGCCACCGTGGCGCTGGTTTCTCCGCAAGCTCCTTCGGGCTCGAGCGCGGACTGCGGCACCGCGGGGACATCGATGCACATATCTATGCGATCCAGCATCGGCCCTGAGATGCGCCCGCGATAGCGGGCGATGCGCGGTGGCGCGCAATTGCAGTCTCCCGAAGGATCGCCGAGGTACCCGCAGGGGCAGGGATTCATGGCAGCCAGCAGCTGGAACACCGCTGGATATTCCGCGCGCCCGCCGACACGGGAGATGTTGACGAAGCCGCATTCCAGCGGCTCCCGCAAGGCTTCGAGCGCCCGCCGGTCGAACTCCGGCAGCTCGTCGAGGAACAGCACGCCGCGGTGCGCGAGACTCACCTCGCCCGGTCCGGCATGGCTGCCACCTCCCACGATGGAGTGGAACGATGCAGTGTGATGCGGCGAACGAAATGGCCGCCGGCCGAAATGCTTTGCGTCGAAGCCGTTCGCGCTCACGGAAGCGATGGTCGCCACCTCCAGCGCTTCGCGCTCGCTGAGCGGGGGCAGCAGTCCCGGCAGCCGTTGCGCGAGCATGCTCTTGCCCGAGCCTGGCGGGCCCGACATGAGCAGGCTGTGCGAGCCGCTCGCCGCAATGATGAGCGCGCGTTTCGCATGCTGCTGGCCGTGGACGTCGCTCAGGTCCAGGCCGTTGCTGGTGCGGGATGCGCCGTCGTTCGCGGCGGACCCGCTGGCGACGGGCAGGGGATTGGCCGCGAGCCGGGCATTTCCGGAAAGATGCCCGCAGACGTCGAGCAGATGGGCAGCACCCCGCACGCCGGTTCGCGAGACCACGCGCACCTCTTCCACGTTGCCGCGAGGCACGATGAGCTCGTGCCCGGCGTCCCGTGCATGCACTGCCGCCAGCAGCAAGCCACGCACGCATTTCAACTCACCGCTGAGCGCCAGCTCGCCGTAGATCTCCAGGTGGTCCCAGGCGCCGGTGCCCTCGGCCACCGGCGGCTGCAGTTGACCGGACGCGCTGAGGATGCCGAGCGCGATGGGCAGGTCGAACCTGCCGCCTTCCTTCGGCACGTCCGCCGGTGCGAGATTCACGGTGATGCGACCGGCCGGCAGCTCGAAGCCGCAGCTGGCGAGCGCAGCGCGGACCCGCTCGCGGCTCTCTTTCACGGCCGTGGCGGCCATGCCGACGATGGAAAAGTTCGGCAGCCCGCTGGCCAGGTGCACTTCCACGTGGACCAGGGGAGCCTCGAGCCCCATCTGGGCCCGGCACGCGAAGCGGGAGGGTCGCGCGGTCATCCTTGACCTGCCGGTTCGGAGAGGGCGCCGGGCTCAGGCCGGAGGCTTGCCGGAGGCGGCCTCGAGCGCCTTCACCCGCTGCTCCAGCGCCTCGAGCCGGGCGCGCGCCCGTTCCAGCACCTTGAGCTGCGCGTCGAACTCGTCCCGGGTGACGAGGTCCAGCCGGGCGAGACCGGAGCGCAGCACGGCCCGGAAGTTGCCTTCCAGGTCCTGCTGGACGCCGCGCAGCGCGGGCGGAACGCTCTCGAGGAGGCGGCGGGCGAGGTCGTCGATGCGGAAGTCGGTCATGCGGGCAAGGATACCGCCTGGCTCCCGGGGCGTCTGCCCGCAAATCTGTCGCGAAAAGCCCGATTTGCAGTCCGCCACGCGCGCTTCGCGGCGCCGGCATTTCCTTCCAGTGTGACCCGGTTCAAACTGTGCCCTCCCTGAGGTCCGCGATACTGGGTGGGGAGGTCTTCCATGATGCGAACGCTCGTCTTCCTCGCCGCGCTGGCCGGCGTGCAGGCCGTTGCCCAGGCCGACGTCTATCGCTGGGTGGACGCCCAGGGGCGTGTGCAGTACAGCGACCGCTGGGTGCCCGGCTCCGAGCTCGTGAAAGTGGACAAGAGCCGGCCGAACGCCGAAGCGGCGGGTGCCCGCCAGAGCGCGGAGCAGAGCAAGCTCGCCGCCTCCAACAACCGCATCGCCGAGCAGCAGGCGGCCGCCGCCAACGTGGCGGCCGTGAAGCAGGACGTCACCAAGATCCGCGACGAGCAGTGCGCCAAGGCGAAGGAGCGCTACGAGAAGGCGATCCAGGCGCGGCGCATCTTCAATGGCGAGAAGGATGGGGCCAAGCAGTACCTGTCCGAGGCGGACGCCGACGCCTACCGGGCGCGGACCCGCTCCGACATGCAGCTCGCCTGCGGCAACGGGGCGAAGTAGCGCTCCGGCTGCTAAAGTGGCGCCCCGCGGCCGCCACTCATGAAATCCGACTCGCCAGCCGAGGGGCACGCGCCCTTCCACCTGCCCGATTTCTGCACCTCGCGGGTCACCTTCGCGATCGTGCTGATCGTCGAGCTCACCGCGCTGGTGGTCACGCTCGCGCGCAGCGAGCCCGGCCTCGATTTCTGGACCGACCTCGCGCGCACCTCCGTTTTCCTGCTGTGGATCGGACTCACCTGCGCCGGCCTCCTCTGCTGGATGCGCACCAAGCTCGCCGGCCAGAGCGCGGAGCGCGTCTCCATCGTGGTGCTGGCGGCGATCACTTCGCTGATCGCCGTCGTCTCGATCCTCGCGTTCCTGCTCGGCCGTTCGGACGTCGTCTACAACGCCGGGGTCGAGCCGCTCTTCCCGCAAGCATTCTGGCCGTTCGCGCTGCGCAACGTGGTGATCGGCTTCGTCGTCACCGGACTTGCGCTCCGGTACTTCTACGTGCTCGACCAATGGCGCTGCAACGTGGAGATGCAGGCACGCGCGCGGGTGCATGCGCTGCAGGCGAGGATCAGGCCGCATTTCCTGTTCAACAGCATGAACACCATCGCATCGCTCACCCGCACGGATCCCCGGCGTGCAGAGTCCGCCGTGCAGGACCTTTCCGATCTGTTCCGCGCCAACCTCAGCGAGCAGCGCAACACCATCACCCTCGCCGAGGAAATCGAGGTTGCGCGCACCTATCAGCGCATGGAGCAGTTGCGGCTGGGTGAGCGCCTCCACGTGGAATGGCGGATCGATGCGCTGCCGGCGGCTGCGCTGGTACCGGGGCTGCTGTTGCAGCCTCTGCTCGAGAACGCCATCTATCACGGCATCGAGCCGCAGCCGCAGGGCGGCACCGTGCACGTCACGGGCGAGATCGCTGGCGGACTCATCACCATCGTGGTTCGCAACCGCGTCGCGGAGAACGGCAGCGATCGCGAAGGCCACCACCTCGCGCTCGCCAACATTCGCGAGAGGCTCTCGCTCATGTACGGCGAGCGCGCTCTCGTGAAGGCCGGGCGATTCGAGGACGAATACATCGTCACTCTGCGCTTCCCGCATGTCGAAAGCCGCGAGAAACTCACGGTATGAAGCTGCGCGTGCTGATCGTGGACGATGAGCCGCCGGCGCGGGAGCTGCTGCGCAGCCTGCTCGGCGAGATCGAGGACATGGAGCTGGCCGGCGAGGCGGCCAATGGCGAGGAGGCTCTGCGCCTGGCCGTCGAAGTCTCTCCCGACGTGGTGTTGCTCGACGTGCGCATGCCGGGCATCGGCGGCATCGAGACCGCGCGGCAGCTGAATTCGCTGGTCGAGCCGCCGGCGGTGATCTTCACCACGGCTTACGACGAATACGCGGTGAACGCCTTCGAAGCCCAGGCCACGGGCTATCTGCTCAAGCCCATCCGCAAGCAGAAGCTCGTAGATGCGCTCGCGCGCGCGGGGCGCCTCACGCGCCCGCAGTTGCAGCGGCTGGCCACGGAATCCGGCAAGCCGGCCGAGCAGCGCACGCATATTGCGGCGCGACATCGGGAGGGGTTGCGGCTGATCCCGATCGAAGAGGTCCTCTATTTCTTCGCCGAGCAGAAGTACACCACGGTGAGCCACACGCGCGGCTCGGACCTCATCGAGGATTCGCTGCGCTCGCTCGAGGAAGAGCTCGGCACGGCCTTCGCGCGCATCCATCGCAATGCGCTGGTCAACGTGCGATACCTGGAGCGCATCGATCGCGATTCCGCAGGCCACTATTTCGTGCGCCTGCGCGGCTGCGACGCGCCCCTGCCCGTGAGCCGCCGCATGGCGGGTGAGCTGCGGGACCGGTTCCGCATCTGACATCGTGAGCGCCCCCGGGCGATTGATTTGGCTCGGCCGCCCCGTCCTACGGCGGATGAGAGCGCCGCGCGCAGATTCCTCCGGCCGTCCCGTCTTCAAGTACCGTCTCCGCTTCCCCAGCCAGACGAGCTTCGGCATCACGGTCTCGCTGCTGTGGGCGCTCCTGTACAACGTCACCTTCTGGCACTCGACCGCGCGGGCGATGTGGTATCCGCACGCCAGCTCCTTCCTCTTCTTCGCGAGCCTGCTCATCGTGATGATCGCGGCTCACGCCACGCTGCTGCTCCTGGTGCCGACGCGACCCGGCCTGCGCATCGTGGCCAGCCTGCTCTTCGTGGTGAGCGCGCTCAGCGCGTATTTCTCGGATACCTATGGCGCTCTCATGAACGGCGAGATGATGCGCAACGTCGTTCAGACGGACCCTGCGGAGGTCCGCGGGCTCGTCACGGCAGGCCTGCTGATCCGGCTCGTATTCCGGGCGTCCTGCCGGCCATTCTCGTGTGGTGGGTGGCGATGCCGCGCACGGGCTTTCGCGAAGAGCTCAAGCAGAGAGCGATCTTCCTCGGGGTTGCTTGGCTGCTTGCCCGTCAGCATGCTCGCCGCCTCGGCCAGCTACGCCGTGTTCCTTCGCGAGCACAAGCCGCTGCGCTCCTTCGCTGCGCCCATGGCCGTCGTCGCCAACTCGGTGGGCTTGCTCGTGGCCAGGGAACGCACGGAGTACACGGGGCCGCTGTTGCATGAAGGAGGGGTGGCGCATCGCCTGGCCCCACAAGGCACGAAGCCGCTGGTGCTGTTCCTGGTCATCGGCGAGACCGCGCGGGCCGCGAACTTCGAGCTGGGCGGCTATCCGCGCGAGACGAATCCACGCTTGAAGGACGAGCCCGACCTCGTCTACTTCGATCACGCGACGTCCTGTGGCACTTCGACCGCCACGTCGGTGCCGTGCATCTTTTCACCGTTCGGCCGAGCCACTTTCAACGTGGATCTGGCGGATCGCTACGCCAATCTGCTCGACGTGCTCGAGAGCACCGGTATCGACGTGGAGTGGCGCGACAACAATGCTGGATGCAAGGGAGTGTGCAAACGGGTGCGTGCGATCTCGTACGCCTCGCGGCCGGACCGGGCGCTCTGCCCCCACTCCTATTGCTTCGACGAGGTGATGCTGAAGGATCTTCCACAGCGGCTCGGGGGCGTGACGCGCGACACGATCATCGTCTTTCACCAGATCGGCAGCCACGGGCCTGCCTATGCGGAGCGCTACCCGGAGGCATCGGAGCGCTTCCGGCCTGCCTGCCGGTCGAACGAGCTGCACCGCTGCTCGTCGGAGCAGATCGTCAACGCATACGACAATTCGATCGCGTATACCGATTCCGTGCTCGCCCGACAGATCGACCTGCTGCGCGATGCGGCGGAGAGGCTGGATGGCGCGCTGATCTACGCTTCCGACCACGGCGAGTCCCTGGGCGAGGGCGGCGTGTACCTGCACGGCCTGCCGTACTCCATGGCGCCGGGTGCGCAGAAGGAGATTCCATTGCTCGTCTGGACGTCGTCGGGATCCCGTCAGCGCATCGGGCTGGACGAGGAATGCCTGAAGCGGCAGGCCCACCAGCCGGTGAGCCACGACAATCTCTATCACACGGTGATGGGACTCTTCGGAGTCCGCAACGGCGCCTTCGACGGCAAGCTCGATCTGCTGGCCGCCTGCCGGCGCGAGGCCTCGAAGGTCAAGGCGCGTTGAGGCCGCCGGGCTCGCGCGCCACACCTTCGGCGAGCATCTGCTCGATCTGCGCCGGCGAGAAGCCACATTCGGTCAGCACGTCCCGCGTGTCCGCGCCGAGCGCCCGCGGCGGATCGTCTTCGCGAGGCGCGATGCCTTCGAAGACGACCGGCTGCGGGAGCATCCGCTTGATCTCCGCCGGATAGCGCGCGCCCACGTCGAAGAACCCGATGTCCGCGAGATGGGGGTCGTCGAGCAGGTCCTCGAGCCGGTTGATCTGGGAGCAGGGCACGTCGAGCCGCGAGAGCGTCTCGATCCAGCTCGCCGTGTCGCGCTGAAGCAGCGTTTCGGCGAGCACGCCGTAGAGCTCGTCGATGTGGTCCTGGCGGCCTTCCGCCTTCGCGAACCACGGCCGTTCCATGACGTCCGTGCGCCCGGCTTCGGCGAGAAAGCGACGCCATTGCTCCGCCGTGTAGGGCAGTACGGCGATCCAGCCATCGCGCGTGCGATAAGGCCGGCGGTCCGCTGAAAGCACGCGCGAGTAGCCTACGCGGCCCTTTTCGTCGAAGGTGGCGCCCGCGAGATGCTCGTTGAGCAGGAACGAGGCCAGCGCCTCGAACATCGGCACCTCGACGCGAATCGCTCCCTTGCGGCCGCGTGCCCGTGCGACGAGTGCAGCGAGAATGCCGTACACCGCATGCAATGCGCCCACCTTGTCCGCGAGGATGGTGGGAATGAACTCGGGATCCTCGCCCTTGTGCTGTGCGATGCCGGCGAGTCCCGCGGCGGCCTGGATCACGTCGTCGAAGGCGGGCCGGCCGCGATAGCGGCCTCGCTGCCCGAACCCGATCGCCGAGCAGTACACGATGCCGGGATTGAGGGCCGCCACCGCATCGAAGCCCACGCCGAGCCGCTGCGCCGCCTCCGCGCGCATGTTGTGCAGCAGGACGTCGGACTTCGCGATCATCCGCCCGAGCGCTGCCTTGCCACGGGCGCTCTTGAGATCCAGCGCGATGGCCCGCTTGTTGCGATTGTTGTTGACGTAGAGCGCGCCCATGCCCGCGGCCCGGGGATGGGAGCTGCGGGCCACGTCGCCTTCGACGGGCTCCACCTTCGTGACCGTGGCGCCGAGGTCCGCCAGCACCTGGCCTGCGAATGGCCCCATCACCACCGCGCTCAGCTCCAGGACGCTCACGCCTTCCAGCAGGGGAATCATGGGCTCAGAATCGAGCCCGCCGGCCGATCCCGCAAGTACGCCGGGGTTATTTATCGATGCGCGGGCCGGATTGCGGGCTCGTGGTATCCATTCGCGCCCCCGTTCGGCTCTATCCTTATGGAGCAACCGCAAAAGCCCCCATGGACCCCCAGGAAAAGCGTGCCTTCGTCGCCTCGATCGCCGCCCGGCACGACCGGGCCGTGCGGCAGTTCCTGGAGGCACGCCTGAAGCACGCCGTGGCGGACGTTCCCGACCTCCTGCAGGAGGTGTTCCTCCGCATGATGCGCGTGAGCCATCCTGAGGACATCCGCACCCCCGAGGCTTACCTGTTCACCGTCGCCAAGGCCGTGCTCCACCAGCACCGCCTGCGGCAGAACGCCCGACCGGAAGTCGTCGACATCACGGACGTGCTGAGCGAGCTCGAGGACTACGAGGAGGTCGGTCCCGAGGCGCAGCTGCAGGCGCGGCAGCGCCTGGACGAGCTCGAGCGCTCGCTCGCCCAGCTGCCCCGGAAGGCCTATGTGACGCTCATCCTCAACCGCGTCGCCGGCATGCCGCTCGAGGAAGTCGGGCGGCGGCTCGGCATCTCCCGGCCGATGGCCAAGAAATACCTGGCCCGGGCACTGGCCCATTGCCGGCAGCGGAGCACCGCGCCTTGATCGGAAAGCGCAGCACGGGCGGTGGCCGCCACAACGAGCAGATCCTCGATGAGGCGGCGGAATGGTTCGTCGAGGCTCGCGAGGGCGATCTCGATGCGCGCGCGCGGCAGGAGTTCGTGGCCTGGCTGCAGCGGTCGCCGGATCACATCCGCGCCTATCTCGAGGTTGCCGCCTTCTGGTCGGACCTGCCGCAGCTCGCCGACAAGGATGCCGTCGACGTCGAAGCCCTCATCGCCTACGCGCGCAGCGGCGACAACGTGATTCCCCTCGCGGAAGGCGGCCCCGCGACTCGAGCCCGGGCTCCGGACATCGACGGGTCAGCGGCCGCCACGCCGGCACCTGCCCGCCGCACCAGGCTCGCTCGGCGGTCGTTCGCCGCGGCGGCCGCGATCTCGCTGCTGGCCATGGGCCTGTGTGGAGGCTGGTGGCTGTGGGGCGGCAACGGCCAGAGCTATGCGACGGCCATCGGTGAGCGGCGCAGCGTGACGCTGTCCGACGGCTCGACCATCGACATGAATGCGAAGTCGCGCATCCGCATCCGCTTCAGCAAGCAGGGGCGCGACGTCGAGCTGCTCGAGGGGCAGGCGCTGTTCACCGTGGCCCGGGATCCGGCGCGCCCCTTCGTCGTCAGCAGCGCAGACACGCGCGTACGCGCGGTCGGCACGCAGTTCGTGGTGTATCGCCGCAAGTCCGGCACGACGGTGACGGTGCTCGAGGGCAAGGTATCGGTGGTCGATGCCAAGGCTCCGCCCGCACCTGTATCTAAATCGGAGTCTGCGGTCGCCGTGGCGCCGGGCCGCGCGACTGCCGGCGGCTCCGCTGCAGCCCCGGTGTTCCTCGAAGCCGGGCAGCAGGTGCTCATGCGCGGCAATGCGACTCCGCTGCCGCAGCGCGCCGACCTGGCGATCGCCACCGCCTGGACGCAGCGACAGATCGTCTTCCAGGGCACGCCGCTCACCGAAGTGGTGGAGGAGTTCAACCGCTACAACACGCGGCAGATGGTGATCCTCGATCCGGGCCTGGCGGGCGTGCGAGTCAGCGGCATCTTCTCTTCCACGCAGTCCGCCTCGCTGCTGCGTTTCCTGCGCGAGCAGGTCGGGCTGACCGTGAGCGAGCGCGACGACACGGTCGAGATCTCACGCCACTAGCCTGGGGAACGTCGCTTCGAAGCAACGGAGCCCGCGAAATCCATGAAGCCGGTATCCACTCCCCGATCACCGATGCTCATTCCTTGTGGAGCCCGGCGATTCGACCGGGACGAAGCCAACAGCCTCGTGCGAGGCAGGGGAGCATTCATGAGAATCGCAATCGTGGCGACTGCCGTGTGTCTGGGCACCGTCGGCCTCTCGGCCGCGGCCGACGTCTCCGCGGCCATCCGCAAGCCGACCCATATTCCGGCGCAGCTGCTGGGGCCCGCGCTGCAGAGCCTCGCCAAGGAGCGCGGCTTCCAGGTGGTGTACCTCTCCGATCATGTCGATCCGTTGCACACGCAGGGTGCGAGCGGCGAGCTCACCTCCGACGAGGCACTGGAGCGGCTGCTGATCGGCACCGGCTTGAGCTACCGCCACCTCGACGAGACGACCATCACCGTCTTCCGCACGGGCGGCGAAGCTGGCGGCGAGGCCAACTCAACGGGCCACGTCCCTGCCATGCCTGCGAAGGAGGCTGCTTCGAAGAAAGGCTTCTGGGATCGGTTCCGCATCTCGCAGGAGGGGGCGCCCGCTGCATTCTCCCGGCTCGCGGCCGCGGATCAGGACGCGGCGGCCGGCAATGTCGCACAGAGCGCGGCGGCGTCCAGCGATCGGGTGGAGGAAGTCATCGTCACCGCCAACAAGCGCGAAGAGAGGCTGAGGGACGTGGCTGCGCCGATCAGCGCCGTCACCGGCAGCCAGCTGAAGGACATGGGCGCGCAGAGCCTGGGCGACTACATCACCAGGCTGCCGGGCGTGACGTTCAACGACTATCAGCCCAACGTCTCGGAAGTGATCGTGCGCGGGCTCTCGGCGACCACCTATCACGAGCAGGGGCAGACGACCGTCGGCTACTACATCAACGAGATCCCGCTGGCCGAGGCCGGCTGGCCGGTCGTCATCCCGGACGTCGACACGTTCGACCTCGATCGTGTCGAGGTGCTGCGCGGGCCGCAGGGCACCTTGTTCGGCGCCGCCGCCCTCGGCGGCGCGGTCAACTACATCGCGCGGGAAGCGAACACCGGCCGCTTCGAGTCGGCGGCGGAGGCGATGGTCGGCAAGACCCGGAACGCGGGGAGCATGAACTACGCTGCCAAGGGCATGCTCAACGTCCCGCTCGTCGAGGACAAGCTGGCGGTCCGCGCAGTCGCGCTGCGACGCTTCGAAGCCGGCTACCTCGACAACATCACCACGGGCAGGGACGACGAGAACGATTTCACCACCACCGGCGCGCGCCTTTCGGCCGTGTACACGCCGGGTGAGAGCACCAAGCTGTCCTGGCTCACCATGTATCAAAAGGGCAGGCTCGACGATCAGACTTACCTGATTCTCGGCACCCGCGACCGCGATGCGAGCGTGCTGGAGCCGCACATCACGGAATTCCTGATCCAGAGCCTGCGCCTCGACCAGGACCTGGGGCTCGCGAAGCTGACGGTGCTCGGCTCGTATGCCACCAAGGATGGCAAGCCGACTTTCGATGCGACCACGACCTGCTACCTGCAGTGCACCCCGACGCCATCCAACAGCCACGTGCAATCCAGAGCCACGCATTTCGAAGCGCGCCTCGCCTCGAACGATGCCGGGAGCCGCCTCACCTGGCTCGTCGGCGCGGCCTACTACGAGAGTACCAAGGACACGTTCGACGTCGTGCACCAGGACGGAGCTGCCGCGTACGTCGACGCGAACCCGGGCCTCTTCGGGGGCTATCCCGGCTCGCTGCTCGCTCCGGACGATCTGCTCACGCGGTATATCGTCGATCAGACGAACAAGGACAAAGGGCTCTTCGGCGAGATCTCCTTCAAGCTGACGCCTCGGTGGAACGCCACGCTGGGGGGACGCTTCTTCGACACTCGCAGCGACACGACCGTGACGCGTCCGCCCAACGCGCTCTTCCCCAACGTGTTCACGCCGACGACCACCTCGTTCAACGAGCTGCAGGATGAGAAAGGTTTCACCCCGAAGGCCACGTTGGCTTTCCGCCCGCGTGACGGGTTGCTGGCCTATGCCACCTACTCACAGGGCTTCCGCGTCGGTGGCGCGAATCCGAACCCGCCCACGCTCACCGGCGTGCCGACCAGCTACGACAGCGACTCTTCGAAGAACTACGAGATCGGCATGCGCGCCGATCTCGCGGATCGGCGCGTGCTGATCGACGCCACGGTGTTCCGCATCGACTGGACCGACATCCAGGTGCGCCTCTTCACACCGGCGCCTTTCTTCTACTCCTACGTGACCAATGCCGGCGAGGCGAAGATCGAAGGCGTGGAGTTCTCCGGCGCGTTCCAGGCCTCGCGCATGCTCGGCTTGCAGACGACGGTCACCTATCAGGACGCCACGGTGTCGAAGTTCCTGCCCGACACCTTCGCCGCGAACGGCCTGGGGGGTTACCCGCCCGGCACGGTGCTGCCCGGCTCCTCGAAGTGGACGACGGCCGCGACGGCCACGCTGCGACTCGACCACCTGCCGTTCGCGCCGCGGTTCGAGGTGAGCCATCGCTACCTCTCCAAGGCACCCGTGGCATTCGACTCGATCACGGAGCGCGGCGGGTTCGGCATCTTCGACCTGCGCCTGGCGTTGAGCCTCAGGGAGGACACGTCGCTCGCGCTGTTCGCGAACAACATCTTCGACAAGTATGGTGTGCTCAACGCGCCGTTCGCGGACTTCCCGCCTCGGGCGTACGGCTCCGCGACGCGGCCTCGCTCGTTCGGCGTGCGTGTGAACTGGGACTTCAACTGACGTATGGGGCGTGCGGCTTGGCCAATAGCGGTAGCGCTCTGCACAGGTCTGGCGATCACGGCGGCGGCGCAGGATGCGCCGCCGGACAGTGCACCTGCCGCCACGCGCAAGATTTCCTTCGAGGCGAGCGAGGGCACATGGATGGCTCTCGATCTTTCGCGGGATGGCCGCACGATCCTGTTCGATCTGCTCGGCGACATCTACGCGCTGGATGCGCAGGGCGGGCGGGCACGCCCGCTATTGCGGGGTCCGGCATTCGAGATGCATCCGGTGTTCTCGCCGGACGGGAAGCGTTTCGCATTCATCAGCGACCGCTCCGGCGCCAGCAATCTCTGGATCGCCAACGCCGACGGCACTGAAGCCAGGGCACTCTCGCACGACACCGGCGCGGTGATCTTCGCGTCGCCGGCATGGTCACCCGACGGGCGCTTCGTCTACGTCTCGCGCATGGTGCATTCCATACTGGCGTTCGAGCTCTACATGTTCGATGTCGGAGGCGGTGCCGGGGTGCGCATCACGAGCGCCGATCCATCGGGCCACGCATCGTTCGACGATCGGACCAATGCGCTGGGCGCCGTCGCTTCTGCGGACGGCCGTTATCTCTACTACGCCACGAAGCAGGGCTCGACCTGGAGCGAGAAGGACCTGCCGCACTGGACCATCGCACGTCGCGACCTAAAGAGCGGCGTGGAGCAGGTCGTGATCCCCTCGCACGGTGGCGCGATGCGCCCGGCGCTGTCACCCGACGGCAGGCGCATCGCGTATGCCAGCCGGCAAGGGCAGCGCACCGGCATCCGCCTGCGCGATCTGCAGACGGGCGAGGATCGTTCGATCGCCTTGCCGGTGGATAACGATGGTCAGCAGGGCGGGTACTACGGCGACCTGCTTCCACGCTTCGTCTTCTCGCCGGATGGCAAGTCGCTGTTCCTCGGCGTCGGCGGCGGCATTCACCGGCTCGACATCGCGAAGGGCACTCAAACCGCAGTGCCGTTCACGGCGCCTGCCGATCTGGCGATAGCCGCATCGACGCGCGTTCAGCAGACCGATGAGGCCGGGCCGGTGCGTGTCCGGGTGATCCAGGCTCCGCGGCAGTCCCCGGATGGCCGCTCCATCACCTTCGCCGCATTGGGTGGCGTGTACGTGCAGTCCCTGGCGCAAGGCGCGGTGCCCCGCCGCATCAGTGATGTGAGCGAACCGGCATTCCAGCCTGCGTGGTCGCCGGACGGGCGCAGCATTGCTTTCGTCACCTGGACCGCGACTGGTGGCGGCCACGTCTGGAAAGCATCGGCAGGCGGGGGATCGCTGCGCAGACTGACGCGCGACGCGGCATTCTATTCGGAGCCGCTGTTCGCGCCCGACGGCAAGTCGGTCTTCGCGCTGCGGTCCAGCCATTACGACCGGGTTCGCGAGTTCAGCGAGATCGCGTTCGGCGGCCTTGGGGCGAGCCGCGCTTCGGATCTGGTGCGCATCCGTCTGCCGGATGGCCAGGTCGAAGTGGCGACGCCTGCGCCGGGTGCCCGTGCGCCCGGCTTCGGGCGCGAAGCCGGGCGCATCCACTTCTACGGCCCGGGAGGTGTGACCTCGATGCGGCTCGACGGGTCCGACGTGCGCCATGAGCTGAGCGTAGTGGCCCGGTCTCCGTCCCAGTACGTGGGCGGTCCCGAGCCGGTCACGGAGATACGCATGAGTCCCGGGGGTGACTGGGCATTGGCGCGAGCGGCCTCTCAGCTCTACCTGCTGCCGGTGCCGCCTGCGAACGGCGCGGCCGCGCCGGTGGTGGATCTCGGCGCACCGGATATTTCGGCGACGCGACTCACGCGCATCGGCGCGGACTACTTCGATTGGGCCGATGACGGACGCAGCATCACGTGGTCCGTAGGTGCCACCTTCCGGCGAGTGGCGTTGGAAGCGGCACGGGATACGACGCAGGGCGTGGCAGAAGAGCGCGCGCAGAGTTTCTCCGTGCCCGTGGAAGTTGCTCGTGACGTTCCGCGAGGTGCTCTGTTGTTGCGAGGCGCCACGGCAATCACGATGCGGGGGGACGAAGTCATCGAGAATGCGGACATTCTCGTCATCGACAATCGTATTTCCGCCATCGGCCGCGCGGGAGAAGTGCCGGTGCCTTCCGGCGCCATGCTGCGCGACGTGCGCGGGCGCTACGTCGTGCCGGGATTCGTCGATACCCACGCGCACTGGTTTTCCATCCGGCGCGAGATCCTCGACCTGCAGCACTGGGCTTTCCTCGCCAACCTCGCTTACGGCGTGACTTCGGGACTCGACGTCCAGCCGTTCACCGTGGATGTCTTTGCCTATCAGGACCTCATCGATGCCGGCCTGATGCTGGGGCCTCACGCGTGGTCGACCGGACCGGGCGTGTTCGTGAACAGCGGGATCGACTCGCGTGAGGAGGCCATCGCGGTGCTCACGCGATATCGCGACTACTACCGCACGCGCAACATCAAGTCCTACATGGTGGGAGGCAGGCGCGAGCGGCAGCTCATGACCGATGCCGCGCGCGAGCTCGGCATGATGCCGACGACGGAGGGCGCCAGCGATCTCACGCTCAATCTCACGCACGCCATCGACGGATTCGCGGGCAACGAGCACGCGCTGCCCGTGTCACCTCTGCACGAGGACGTCATCCGGCTCTATGCGGGGAGCCGCATCGCCTATACGCCTACTCTGTCCGTGCTCTATGGGGGCTGGCCGGCACTCGACGACTTCATCATCCATGGGCAGCTGTCCCGCGATGCGAAGCTGGCGCGCTTCACGCCGCCGGACGTCATCGAGGAACGCCTGCGCAACCGGCACTGGCTGCCGGCCGAGGCGCAGACCTATCAGTCTTTCGCACAGGATGCGGTACGCATTCAAAGGGCCGGCGGTCTGGTGGGCATGGGCAGCCACGGTGAAGTGCAGGGGCTCGGCTATCACTGGGAGATGCAGGCCTATGCTTCGGGAGGCGCCACTCCGCGCGAAGTGCTACATGCCGCCACCGCGGCGTCCAGCGAGATCATCGGCCGCGCGAAGGAAGTGGGCACGCTCGAGGCCGGCAAGCTCGCCGACCTGGTGATACTCGAGAAGGATCCGTTGCAGGACATCCGCAACACGTTGTCGATTCGCGAAGTGATGAAGAACGGACGCCTCTACGAGGCGGATTCGCTCGACGAGATCTGGCCGCGCCAGCGCGCGCTCGGCCCGCTCTGGTTCCGGCACGAGGCGCCATAGAAGTTTTACGATGGTCCAAGATGCGCAAAACTGTGCAAAGACAGCAGATATTCGCCTGTCCGCCAGAACCGGAGTCGTAGATCATGGAAGTCCCGAAATTCGTCCGTCCGCAGGGAGCATCGATGGGCCTTACATACGTCGACCTCATCCTCACCAATCGCTTCGACACCGCACGCAGCATCACGGTGCGTGCTCTCGTGGATACCGGCACGAGCAATCTCGTGGTGACTCCGGCTGTAGCAACCACCCTCGGGTTTGACGTGGAGGAAGCGCGTACGATCAACGTGCGGTTGGCGGACGGGAGAAGGGCGAAGGTTCCGATCATCGAGCCCGTCGTCATGCGCTACGAGGAGTTTTCCTACACCTCCCAAGCGGCGGTCATGGAGTGCGACGAGTGCCTGTTGGGCGTGACCGCCTTGCAGGGAATGCAGCTCAAGGTGAATCCCAACACGCACTCGCTGGAATACGACCCGCGCACCGAGCGCGTTTGAGCAGTTTCCCGCCGGGGTGGCTCCGGCGGCGGCAGGGGTTTTCTCACAGGCGCGCAGCGCGGATGGCCGGGAAAAGCCCGCCGATCACGCCGATGACGCAGGCCCAGATGATGCCGAGCGTGATGAGCTGCGGCGTCACGGTGAGCTTGAACACCACCTGCGTGAAATTGCCGCCTAGCGTGCTGACCGCATTGCCATTGAAGAACAGCCAGGCGAGCCCCGCGCCGATGGCACCGCCGATGATCGAGAGCAGCAGCGCCTCCAGCATCACGGACAGGACGACCGGCAGCCCTCCGAAGCCGATCGCGCGCAGCGTCGCGATCTCGCGCGAGCGCGTGCTGACTGCCGAATACATGGTGTTGAGCGCGCCGAACAGCGCACCGACGGCCATGATGGTGCCGACGACGTTCGCGACGATGCGCAGCCAGCTCAGATTCTTCGCCTGTTCCGCGTAGTAGTCCCGCTCCCGCTTCACGTCGACCGACAGCGTAGGGTTGCTGGTGAGCGCCTTCTTGAAGACGTCGAAAGCGGCCGCGGAGTCGAGCTGCGCGAACACGGATTGATAGAGGTTGCGCCCGTACGCCGAGAGCACCGTCTCGGCATCGGCGATCAGCTCGGACTCGTGCGAATCGCCGCCGCTCTCGAACGTGCCGACGATGGTCCAGTCGCTCGCCCTGAGCCCGATCTTCTCTCCGAGCCCGAGCCCCTTGAACTGATGCTGCGCACCCTTGCCGACGATGATCTCGCGCAGGCCGGGCTTGAACATGCGGCCTTCCACGATGCGGATCTCGGGCCGCACGGCCAGCCCCTGCGGACCGACGCCGCGGATCGTCACGTTCGCGCCGGAGTCGTTGCTCTTCTTGGGAAGATCCACGATCACGACGACGTCCGCGGAGCCGATCGCCTTGCCCTCGGAATTCCGCTTCACCCCGGCTGCGTCCAGGATCGTGAGCGCGTTCTCGCGCGAGATGCTGCTCGCCAGCTCCGAATCCGAGCCGCCACGCAGGACGATCGCCCGATCCTCGCGCCCTGTCGCACCGAGCGTCTTCTCGAAGCCCGTCACCATCGCGAGCAGGCCGAGCAGCACGCCGACCACGCCCGCCATGCCGATGACGATGACGGAGGACGATCCCCAGCGTTGCGGCAGGCTCTGCAGGCTCATGCCCACGACTGCGCCGACCTGTCTGGAAGTGCTCATGATGCGTCTCTCAGCGCCCGGCCAGCGCGTCGATGATGTTGAGGCGCTTGGCTCGCAACGCAGGCAGGAGTCCCGTCACGAGCGCCAGCACGACGGCGACGACCGCGCCTTGCGCCAGGACGCGGCCCGGCAGCGCCGCCTCGCCGATGAAGTTCTTCATGATCGGGAACAGCAGCGCGGCGATGCCCAGGCCGATGGCGGCGGCCAGCAGGCACAGCAGCAGCGACTCGCCGATCACGAGCAGCAGCACGCCGCGATCGTTGAAGCCGAGTGTCTTGAGGATCGCGAGCTCCGGAATGCGCTCGCGTACGGACTGCCACATGGTATTGCCGGTGAGGAACAGCAGCGTGAAGAACACGGCGACGAGGATCGAAGTGATGATGAGGACGATGTCCACAGTCTGCTTGATGAACGACTGCTGGAACTCCTTTTCCGACTGCGACTTCGTCTCGTCGCGCGAATTCGCGAACCGGGCGTCGATGGCGCGCGCGACCTGCGAGGCCTGCATGGGATCCTTCAGCTTCACGACGTACCAGCCGACCGTGCCCTTGTCGAAGCTGCGCCCCTCGTCGAAATACTGGTGATTGATGAAGAACATCGAGTTCATGTTGGCATTCCCGGCGTCGTAGATGCCCACGATGTCGAACTGCCAGTCCGAGCTGCCGTCCGGCTTCGTCCAGATGACCGAATGCAGCGGAACCCGGTCGCCTACCTTCCAGCCATGATCCTTCGCCAGCTTGGCGCCCACGAGCGCGCCGGTGCGCAGGCGGGCCAGCGCGTCGATCTGCGCCCGCGAGACGTTCAGCTCCGGGACGATGGGGAAATACCGCTCGGGATCGACCGGGAAGGAGAACACCACCTTCTTCGGATCCTGGTAATAGGTGCCGAACCAGCTTTCGTAGGCGACGCCGGCCACGCCCGGTATCGACTCCAGCTGCGACAGGTAGCCGTACGGCAGCGACTCGGTGAAGCTCACCTTGCTGACGACGGTGAGGCGGTCCACGGCCGCCGATTCGAGGCTCTTCTCGAACGCGGCCTGCACGCCCTGCAGCATGCCGAACAGCAGGAACGCCGTGACGATGGAAAGAATGGTGAAGATGGTGCGGGCCCGCTTGCGCCACAGGCCCGCCCAGAGCAGCGGCAGGAATTTCACGCCACGCTCCGCGAGTCCGCGCCGACCAGCGTGCCCTTGTCCATGAAGAGCTCGCGCGTCGCATAGTTGGCGGCCTTCTGGTCGTGCGTGACCATGATGATGGTCTTCTTGTGGTCGCGGTTGAGCGTGCGCAGCAGCTCCATGATCTCGTCTGCCGTGGCGCGGTCCAGGTCACCCGTGGGCTCGTCACACACCAGCAGCGTGGGGTCCGAGACCAGCGCACGCGCGATGGCGACGCGCTGCTGCTGGCCGCCGGAGAGCTCGCCGGGCTTGTGCTTCACGCGGTCGGCGAGCCCCACGATCTGCAGCGCGGCGCTCACGTTCTGCCTGCGCTTGCTCGCCGAAAGCTTCGTGAGCAGCAAGGGCAGCTCCACGTTCCGCTCCGCCGATAGCATGGGCATGAGGTTGTAGAACTGGAAGACGAAGCCCACGTGCCGCGAGCGCCACCTGGCCAGTGCGCTGCCGGAGAGCCGGTCGATGCGCTCGCCGGCCACGCTCACCTCGCCTTCGGTGGGCTGGTCCAGCCCGCCGATGAGGTTGAGCAGCGTGGTCTTGCCCGAGCCCGAAGGGCCCATGAGCGCCACGAAGTCGCCCTGCGGCACCTCGAGGTTGAGGTTGTGCAGCACTTCCACGCTCTGCTTGCCGCGCGTGTAGCGCTTCACCACGTTCTTCAGCGACACGATCGAGCTCATGAGGGCTCCTCTTTCGATTGGGGCTCGCTCAGGAAGGAGACGCGCGCGCCCATTTCGGGGAGCACGCGCTCGTCGCGCTGCTCGAAGCCGACGCGCACTTTCACCGTGGCCTTGGCGCGGTCGGCGGTCGGGATCACCGCGATGACCTTCGCCGGGATGGACCAGTCCGGATAGGCGTTGAGCCGCACCGTGGCCTTCTGCCCCGGGCGCACACGATTGATGAAATTCTCGCTCACGTCCACCTCGACCTCGAGCGAGGACATGTCGACGATGGTGCCGATGCCGGTGCGCGTGAAGCCGCCGCCCGCGGAGATGGGCGAGACGATCTCGCCCGGCTGCGCCGCCTTCACCGTGATGACGCCCGCGAACGGCGCCCTGACGATGGTGTCGTTCTGCATCTGCTGCGCCATGGCGAGCGTGGCGCGGGCCACGGCCACGGCCTTCTGGCGGACCGCGTAATCCGACTGGATGTTGTTGAACGCGGCCTGCGAGTTGTCGAAATCCTGCGCGCTGATGACGCCTGCGTCGTGCTGCTGCTGGTTGCGGGCGTAGATGCGCTTGGCGTCGTCCAGGGCGACCTTCGCGGCCTGCTCGCTCGCCTGAGCCTGCGCCAGCTGGGCACGGGCCTGCTCGAGATCCGCGCGCGTGTTGGTGTCGTCGAGCCGGGCGACCACCTCGTCCTTCCCGACCTGCTGGCCTTCCTCGATGAGCACTTCCATGACGCGGCCGGT
>JBGAIL010000289.1:0-3762 GCA_044225565.1 Steroidobacteraceae bacterium
GCGGCGGCGATGAGTGCCTTGGAGCTCTCGTGCGGGTTGTCGAGCTGGCGGCGGATCTGGCTGACCGCGGCGGTGTCCAGCGGCTGCAGGCGCAGCAGCGTGTCCACGAAGAAGCGGTAACCCTTGTCGGTGGGCACGCGGCCGGCCGAAGTGTGCGGTGAGGCGACGAAGCCCAGCTCCTCGAGATCGGCCATCACGTTGCGGATGGTGGCGGAGCTCAGATTCAGCCCGGCCTCGCGCGAGAGCGTGCGCGAGCCGACCGGCTGCCCGTCGCGGATGTAGCTCTCGACGAGCACGCGCAGCAGCTGCTGGGCGCGGTCGTTCAAGGGCTCGTCGCGGCTGTCGGGATTCCCGGGAGTCATTGCACCGGATTATTCATCCCGCTCCCGAGACTGTCACCTGCCGGAGCCTGCCTTTATGCTAGCGGCGGTCCCGGAGAATCCCGACATGCCGTTTCCGGTTCGTACGTGTGCGCTGGTAGGAAATTTCGCCGATCCGCGGGTGGCGGAATCGGCCAACGCGCTGCTGCCTTATCTCCTGCAACGGGGCATCACCGTGCTGGTGAGCGCGGAGGCGGAGCTACCCGCCGCGGCCCGGGACGTCACACGGGTGCCGGAGAGCGCCATTGGGGAACGCGCGGACCTCGTCATCGCCATCGGCGGCGACGGCACGTTGCTGTACGCCGCCCGGCTGGTCGCGAGTCACGACGTGCCGCTGCTAGGCATCAATCGCGGGCGGCTCGGCTTCCTCACGGACGTCATGCCGCAGGACATCCTGGGATGCCTCGATTCTGCGCTCTCGGGTGGGCTCGAACGGGATGTGCGGCCGTTGCTCAGGGCGCGCCTGCACATCGACGGCACCTCCAGCGAGGGGCTGGCCCTCAACGATGTGGTTCTGCAGAAGGCAGGCACCGGTCGCATGCTGGATTTCGAGACGCGCGTGAATGGAACGTATGTGAATACCCATGCCGGAGACGGAATCGTCGTGGCGAGCGCCACGGGGTCCACGGCTTATGCTCTCTCCTGCGGCGGCCCCATCATCGAACCTACGCTGGATGTGCTCGTGCTGGCACCCATCTGCCCGCACACGCTGTCCGACCGTCCCGTGGTCGTTTCGGCGCGCTCCGAGATCGAGATCCGGCTGCTCGAACGGCCGGACACGCGCGCGCACGTCGTGTGCGACGGCACGGTGCTCGGCGAGATCAACACTTCCGACCGCCTGCAGATCACCGTGGCCGAGCAGCGCATCACGCTGCTGCACCCGCCGGGGCACGACTATTTCAGCCTGCTGCGCTCGAAGCTCCACTGGGGCCGCGGACGGCCCAGCCATTCGAGGTAAGCCCATGCTGACGCATCTGCAGATCCGCGATCTCGCGATCATCGACGCGGTCGAGCTCGAATTCCGTCCGGGCCTCACCGTCCTCACTGGAGAGACCGGTGCGGGCAAGTCCATAGTCGTCGATGCCTTGCAGCTGCTCGCGGGTGGCCGCGCCGGTGCCGAAGTGGTGCGTGCCGGAACGGAGCGGGCCGAAGTGTCCGGCACGTTCGATCTGGCCAGGAGCCCGCGCGAGGTCCGTCGATGGCTCGAAGAGCAGTCCCTGGAGGGCGGGCCTGAGCTTTCGGTGCGGCGGGTCGTCACGAAAGACGGGCGGTCGCGCGCGTACATCAACGGGCAGTCCGTCGCCGTGCAGCAGTTGCGGGATTTCGGAAGCGTGCTCATCGACATTCACGGCCAGCACGAATTCCAGTCGCTGACGCGTGGGCCTGCGCAGCGGGAGCTCCTCGACGGCTACGGAAAGCACGAAGCGCTGGCAGGCCAGGTAGCCATCGCGCATCGCGTGTGGCTCGGGCTGCTGAACCGCATGATCGAGCTGGAAGGCAAGGCGCGGGACCGCGACGCACGCATCGACCTGCTGCGTTATCAGGTGCGTGAGCTACAGGCTCTCGACCTCAAGCCTGGAGAAGTGGCGGAGCTGACCGCGGAGCGCGCGCGGCTCGCCAACCGCGGCCGCCTGGCCGAGGCGGCGCAACTTGCCCTCGGGCATTTGTACGAGAGCGAGGAAGCCAGCGCGCATTCGAGCGCCAGCCGGGCATTGCTCGCCCTGCGGGGCATCACCGCGCTCGACTCCAAGATCGAGTCGATCGTGCCTCTCGTCGACGGCGCGGCCATCCAGATCCGCGAGGCCGCCCGGGAGCTGCAGCACTATCTCGAGTCGCTGGAGATGGACACCTCACGGCAGAACCAGGTGGAGACGAGGCTCGCGGCCATCGAGGATCTGGCACGCAAGTACCGCGTCTCCGCCGAAGAGATTCCGCAGCGCGCAGCGCAACTGGCGGTGGAGCTCACTGAAGTCGAGCGTGCGGAGACGGACCTCGCCACGCTGCGCAAAGACCAGACTGCGGCCCTCGAAAGCTACCGCGCCCTCGCCCAGCAGCTGTCGGCGAGGCGTGCCACGGCGGGTCGTGCATTGAGCAAGGACATCACCACGCGCATGCAGACTCTGGGCATGACGGGTGGCCGCTTCCAGGTGGAGATCACGCCACTCGAGTCGACCGAGCCTGCGGCGCACGGCATCGATCAGGTCGAATTCCGGGTGACGGCGAACCCGGGCCAGCCGCTTCGCCCCCTCGCGAAGGTGGCCTCGGGCGGTGAGCTTTCGCGACTGTCGCTGGGTGTGCAGGTGTCGTGCGCTTCGCGCGAAGCGCGCTGCATGGTGTTCGACGAGGTGGATTCGGGCATCGGCGGTGCCGTCGCAGAGATCGTGGGGCGCGAACTGCGTGCACTGGGGGATTCCGGGCAGGTGCTTTGCGTCACTCACCTGCCGCAGGTGGCCTCACAGGGACACAACCATTTGCGCGTCACGAAACTCACGGATGGGCGCACCACCCGCACGACGCTCACCGCCCTTTCCCCTGACGACCGTGTGGAAGAAATTGCCCGCATGCTCGGCGGCATCGAGGTCACCGCGAAAGCGCGCGATCACGCCCCACCGCGAAAGCGCGCGATCACGCCCACGAGATGCTGAAAGCGCCGGCCGCGACACCTGTGCCCACCGCGGGCTCGAAGGCAAAGGCGAAAGCACTCGTCAGGTGACCTTCTTGCGGTAGCTGCAGTTCGGGCGCTTGCACTGCCCGTACAGGATGAGCGAATGGTCGCGGATCTCGTACCCGAGCTTCTTCGCGACCGCGGTCTGGCGCTCCTCGATGCTCGCATCCACGAACTCTTCGACCCGGCCGCACTCTATGCACACGATGTGATCGTGATGGTTGCCCTGGTTGATCTCGAAGACCGCCATGCCGTCCTCGAAATGGTGCCGGCTCACGAGGCCCGCGGCCTCGAACTGCGTGAGCACCCGGTACACCGTGGCGAGACCGATGTCCTCGTTGGAATCGAGGAGGCTGCGGTAGATGTCCTCGGCGGACATGTGGCGCGTGGCGCTGCTCTCGAGCAGCTCGAGAATCTTGAGCCGCGGCAGCGTCACCTTCAGGCCGGCCTTGCGAAGATCCTTGCCTTCCACCCGATGCTCCCCAGTATGATGCGCGCCATTATTGCCCAAGCCATCCCGATGCGCCTAGCCAAACTTGCCTCCGCCGTGCTGCTCGCCACCGCGCTCACCGGGTGCGTGTACCGCATGAACATCCAGCAGGGAAATTTCCTCGAGGCCAAGGCAATCGACCAGGTTCAGACCGGCATGACGCGCAGCCAGGTGCGCTATCTGCTCGGCACGCCCATGGTGCCGGACGCATTCGACAACAGCCGCTG
>JBGAIL010000290.1:0-3736 GCA_044225565.1 Steroidobacteraceae bacterium
CGGGTCTGCCGTGCGACCCGTCAACCGATCGAGGCTCTTGAGTTGTGCAGCGCCGAAACGGCGTGCAAAACCCGTGCGGGGAAGCCGCAGCGCCTGTCCAATGGTGTACACACCAATCTTCGCCAGCCGTGTCACCGTGTCGGACGGCCAGCGCAGTGCACTCAGGGATAGCGAGGCGACGCTGCCCACCAGCCGTGCGTGATTCATGACCAGGGGTTCGTGCCCTGCCCGCGCACGAACCAGCGCTGCGAGAGGCGTGGATGCCACCGCCATACGCGAGGGAATATGCTCGGCACGATACTCTTCGGCGAGCAGACGGCAGAGGTTGTCCACGCCCGAAAAGAGTTGCAGGCTGCCCCGGATTTCGAGCAGCAGGCCGTCGGGAGGCACCAGGCACACTCTCGGGGTATAAGTCTGCGCGCGCACGGCAAGGCGCTCCAGCAGACGCCGGCGGCGATGCGCTTCGCCTGGAGCCGCATGAAGATGCTGCGCTTCTTCGAGCGCAGGGACATGGATGGCCAGCCACAGTTCCTGCGAATCGTTCGTGGAAGCGGGTGACGGCGAAACGACCTGGAAGGCGGCTGAAGCTCGCTGCTGATGCCGCTCGTTGCGCAGCGCGCTGTATTCGGGCGCATCCGTTGGCGCGACGGCAGGCGCCTGCACGGATTCCTGCTCCAGCAGAGGGAGCTGTCGATGCTCGGGACTCACGGACTGACAAGCGCATGGACTTCATTCCATGAGAAAACGATCCATCCATGGCGGCCACCCCGGCTCTTGAGCAGCCGTGCGCGCAGTCCCTGCGGCAAAGGTTCCACGATGAGCCTCAGCATTGCCGGAGAGGATTTCCGTGCGGCACTCGTGCCCCGGAACAGCACGCCCAGCGCGCGCCCGCGTTCTGCAGCGAGCTGCAGGCGCTGGATGTGCCGTGTGGTGATCCGGGTGGGCCATGCCAGGGCCAGCTCGCACGCGCCCAGGCCCAGAGCCTGCTCGAATGCCCATAGCGGCTCTTCCGTACGTACGACGAGCATGCGTTCCACGGCAACACCCCGTAGCGCGAGCGCAGGTGCGAAAGGCTCATGCGGAGGAGCGATCCAGGCGCACCAGCGTCCGTTGGCCTTCGAGCTGAGCGCCGCGAGCAGCGGCAGGATGAGATGCAGCTCCCCGCTACCGAGGCAGGGACTCAGGATCTCGATGAGGCCATGGTGGGGCCAGCCGCCTCCCGGCAGGCAGCGGTCGAGCGCGGAGAACCCCGTGGCGAGACCACTCGTGCGCGCGAGGCCGCTGCCGCGCCAGAGGGCGGGATGCTCCAGCAGCCGGTCCAGCGCCTCGAGTGACACGATGCCATCCCGTCGGGGAACGCCACGGGCTATTGCAGTCCTGCGCCCTTCCCCCGGCGCACCACGCCCACCACGATGCCTTCGATGAGCAACGGCTGCTGCTTGAGATCGACCTTGATGGGCTCGAAGTCGGTGTTCTCCGGCAGCAGCCACACGACGGAGCCTTCCTGGCGATAGCGCTTCACGGTGACCTCGTTCTCCAGGCGGGCGACCACGATCTGGCGACTGCGCACCTCGGAGGTGCGATGCACGGCGACGAGGTCGCCATCGAGGATGCCGGCGTTCTTCATGCTCATGCCCATGACCTTGAGCAGGTAGTGAGGCCTGGGCTGGAAGATGGACGGATCGATCTGCAGCCGCGACTCGAAGTTCTCCTCCGAGAAGATGGGCTTGCCCGCGGCGACGCGGCCGATGAGCGGCAAGCCCATCTGCTCGCGCAGGATGTCCTTCAGCTGGATGCCCCGGGAGGTGCCCGGCACGAGCGCGATGACGCCTTTGCGGGCGAGAGCGCGCAGGTGCTCTTCTGCGGCATTGGCGGAGCGGAAACCGAGCTCGCGGGCGATCTCGGCGCGGGTAGGCGGCATGCCGGTCTCGGCGATGGCGCGCTGGATGAGGCGCAGGATCTGCGACTGGCGTGGGGTGAGGTCTGACATGGTGGACCCGTCCTGTCCATTTATACAGCTACTGTGATTATATCCAGACTCGCCCTCGCCTCGTCAAGCCCTCCACTGCCGTCGGGACCCTTGCGCGCATGCACGACGCGAGCGACGCGTGAAAAAAATGCAGTGCGGGTGAAAATTTTTTCCTGCGTGCACGCTGCTCACATTTCGCCCGAGCCTGCGTACAACTGTCGCGAGCGACAGACATTCATGCGTTTTTCCTGTTGCATTCCCGTGGCAAATTTGATGCAGTTGCGCCCGCGCGAAGACGGGCATGAATGTCGCTTACCGTCTGCGCGTTTCGTTTCAGGGATTTTCCCGAACCAACAACCCAGAAGGGGACTTGTATGAAGAGCGCGATCGTTGTGAAAGTGGCCGCTGCAGCGGTCGTTACCGTGTTGGCTGGTTGCACGGATCTCAAGCCCTTGCAGGCCCAGGTCGATGACCTCAAAGGTCAGGTGAGCCGCCTGCAGTCCGACGTGGCCTCTGCGAAGAGCTCCGCCGATTCGGCCAACAGCACGGCCCAGTCCGCCAACCAGGCGGCGAGCGGCGCGCAGAGCACCGCCAACCAGGCTCTCGCGGCCGCGCAGGCCAGCCAGTCCTGCTGCGATGCCACGAACGAGAAGATCGACCGGATGTTCCGTCGCTCGGTCTCGAAGTAAGGCTCACTCGCTTACTGAAGAACGCCGCGCGTATGCGCGGCGTTCTTTTTTCACTGGCGGATTCTTCATTGGCAAAAAGTCGCCTGCGGCGCTTTTTTCGGACATCGGCTTCGTTTGCGGCCGCCAAAGGCGTGGCTTTGGCGGCCTGAGCCCCCTGGCCTCAGTACCTCACCAGGGCGGAGCCCCAGGTGAAGCCACCGCCGAAGGATTCGAGGAGCAGCAGCTGCCCCGGCCGGATGCGGCCATCCCGCACGCCTGCGTCCAGCGCCAGAGGGACGGACGCCGCCGACGTATTGCCATGATCCTGCACCGTCACGATGACCCGCTCCATCGGCAGATCGAGCTTGCGCGCCATCGCCTGGATGATGCGGCTGTTCGCCTGGTGCGGCACCAGCCAGTCGATCGCGGATTTCTCGAGCCGGTTCGCGGCGAGCGCCTCGTCCACCGCCTGTCCGAGCTTCGTCACCGCCACCTTGAACACCTCGTTGCCGCTCATGCTGATGGTGATGGGGTTGTTCTTGAAGCCCCGTGAAACGCCCGCGGGACACCAGAGCAGATCGTGGTAAGAGCCATCCGCGTGCAGATGCGTGGAAACGATGCCTGCCTCTTCCGACGGCTTGAGCACGACGGCACCGGCGCCGTCCGCGAACAGCACGGCGGTCGAACGGTCGTTCCAATCCGTGATGCGCGAGAGCGTCTCGGCACCGATCACCAGGGCGCACTTCGCGTCCCCGGACTTCACGAACTTGTCCGCGATGGCCAGTGCGTAAATGAACCCCGCGCATGCCGTCTCGACGCTGAAGGCAGCCCCACCACGGCAGCCGAGCCGCGCCTGCAGCAGCACGCCGCAGTTCGGGAAAATCAGGTCGGGCGTGGTGGTGCCGAAGGCGATGAAATCGACCTCCGAAGGATCGACACCCGCCGCATCGAGTGCGCGCCGTGCGGCCTTCTCGGCCAGATCTACGGTTGTCTCCCCGTCCGCGGCGATATGCCGGCGCTCGATGCCAGTGCGCGTACGGATCCACTCGTCGCTGGTGTCCACCATCTTCTCGAGATCGAAGTTCGTGAGGATCTTCTC
>JBGAIL010000038.1:0-23247 GCA_044225565.1 Steroidobacteraceae bacterium
CTATGATTTCTCGCTGGGCGCTCTCGCGGGCTTCAAGGTTGGGGCGGGCGCGCGCTACATCGGCAAGTCCTGGGACGGCATGGACGAGCACCCGGTGCCCGACGTCACATTGTTCGATGCGATGCTGGGTTACGACGACGGCGCATGGGATGTCTCCATCAACGCGAAAAACCTGAGCAACAAGACCTACCTCGTCACCTGTCTCGCGCGTGGCGATTGCGGCTTCGGCGCCAAGAGGTCGGTGATCGCCAGCGCGAACTACAGGTTCTGAGCCGGAGGTCGCGAGTGAGCCCGCTCCGCCGATCGCTTCTGGCTGGCCTGCTGCTTTGCTCTGCCGCCGCTCGCACCGCGCAGGGCAGCCCCGACCCGCAACCCGGGGAAGCGGTGCAAGTGGTCCGCCCTTTCGGCATCGTTCTAGGCAAGCCCACGGCCGACGGCGTCATTCGCTTCATGGGCGTGCCCTTCGCGCTCCAGCCGGTAGGCGAGCGGCGCTTTGCGCCGCCACAGCCGTTGCCGAAAGGGAAGAAGATCGTCAACGATCTCAGCCGCGGAGTCATGTGCCCTCAGCGATATCGCGGCCATGTCTCCGTCGATCCCGTCGTCCGCGAGGATTGCCTGCGACTCAGCCTCTGGACGCCGGGACCGACGGGAAAGAGGCCCGTCTTCGTATGGATTCACGGAGGCGGGTTCCTCAGCGGCTCCGGCTCGACCCCCGGATACGACGGCGGCCGGCTCGCAGCCCGAGGCGATGCGGTGTTCGTCGGCATCAACTACCGCCTCGGCGCGTTCGGATATCTAGACTTGCGGGCGACCGGCGGCGAGCGGTTCCGATCGAGCGGCAACCTGGGGGTGCTCGACCAGATCGCGGCGCTCGAGTGGGTTCGCGATCACATCGCGGCCTTCGGTGGAGATCCGCAGAACATCACCCTGCTCGGCGAATCCGCCGGCAGCATGAGCACGCTCACGCTGATGGTCGCACCGGCAGCCCGCGGCCTGTTCCATCGCGCCATCCTGCAGAGCGGTGGCGCCAACCACGTGCGCAACGAAGCTTACGCAGCGCACGTGACGCGCGAGTTCATGGCGAGGGCGGATGTCCGGGACGTCGCGGCACTGCGCGCCCTGACGATGGAGGAAATGCTGGATGCCCAGGAAAAGCTGGTTGGCGCGGTGCGCGAGAAAGTGGACCTCTTCGCTCCCACGATCGACGGCGCAGTGCTACCCGATTTCCCCCTGCGAATGATTGCCGCCGGCCGCTTTCAGCGCATCCCGGTGATGCACGGGACGACTCACGACGAGATGCGCTTGTGGAGCCTGTTCGACCCGGAATACGGCACCGCGCCTCCTGAGCAGATCTTCGCGGGCAACCGTATCGCCGGTCAGCGCGCGCTCGGTGGTCCCGCCCGCGTACGCGAGCTCGTGGCACGGTATGGTGCTCAGCATCCCGCCGAGAGCCCGGCGGACCTCTCGTTCACGGTGATCGGCGATCTCTTCTTCCGGCTGCCGCACATCCGGCTCGCAGAGGCGCTCGCTGCGCAGGGCGCGCCCACGTGGATGTACCTGTTCACCTGGCCCGCTCCCGGCACTTTGCGCTCCGCGCATGCGCTCGATGTCGCATTCACGCTCAGAACCTATGACGACCCCATGCTCGCCCCTTACCTGGGCAAGGGGCCGCTCGAGAAGCTGGCGGACCTGATGCAGGACACCTGGATCGCGTTCGCACGCAACGGCGACCCCGCAAATCCAGGCCTGCCTGCGTGGCCGAAGTACACCGAGCCTTCGCGGTTCACGATGCGCCTCGACGTGGAGCCTCGCCTGATGAGCGACCCATACTCGGAAGATCGCCGGGCGTGGGATGGCGTGCCGTTCGACGGCATCTCCCCCGCTCTCGACTGGAACCCGAAATGAGCGCGCTGCGGACGCCGGCGCCGGCGGGCGGCACAATCTTCAGACATACCCTCAACGTGCGGATCTGCCACTGGATCAACGTGGTCGCGGTCGTCTACCTGCTCCTGAGCGGCCTCGTGATCCTCGGCAACTATCCCGAGCTCTACTGGGGCAAGGTCGGCTACAGAGGGCACGAGCCCGCGTTCCGGCTCGCGGAATGGGGCATCAACATCCCCAAGGGCGACAACGGATGGGGCCGCAACACCCACTTCCTGTTCGCGTGGATCTTCAGCCTCAACGGGCTCGTGTATCTGATCTGGACGCTCGTCAGACGTGACCGTCGTCGCAAGCTATTGCCGCAACGGGATCAGCTCGCCTGGCATCACGTCCGCGCGGACCTGCAGGACCATCTGCGCCTGCGGCCACCGCGCGGCGACGCTGCATTGCGCTACAACGTTCTGCAGAAGTTCTCGTACTTGTTCATCGTCCTGGCGCTGGCACCACTCATCGTCCTCACGGGACTCGCGCAATCGCCCGGCTTCACGGCGGCGGTGCCCTCGCTCCTCGACCTCTTCGGTGGCCGGCAGTCGGCGCGCACGCTGCACGTGATCGGCATGGTACTGATGCTCCTGTTCATCGTCGTGCACGTCGCCGAAGTGTTCATCGCAGGCGCGGTGAATGAGCTCCGCGCGATGGTGACGGGCAGATTCCGGATCCCGCGGAGCGATGCATGAGCCGCATCGTCACGCGGCGCCAGGTGCTCACGGGCGCCACGGCCCTGAGTGGGCTGCTGTTGAGCGGCTGCCGGCCCGAGACCTACGTACCTCCAAACTTTCGCAGGAACCTGGTCGGCGTCTCGGACGTGCTCACCATGGCCACCCACCGGCTGCTGCTCGCAGGCCAGAAACCGGCACCGGAATACTCGGTCGCCGATATCTCGCGCGGCTTCCCGGCCGAAGGCACCACGAATCCGCAAGACGAAACCTATCAGCGCCTGCTCCACGGAGGCTTCCGCGAATGGCGCCTGCCCGTGCTGGGGCGCGTCAACCGCCCTCTTTCGCTGTCGCTCGACGACATACGGCGTATTCCCGCGCGCACGCAAATCACCTCCCACAGCTGTGAGAAAGGCTGGACGGCCATCGCGCAATGGACCGGCGCGCCGCTGGCGGAAGTGCTCAGGCCTGCGGGTCTGCACTCGACGGCGCGCTACGTGATGCTCGAGGCCGTCGATGGCTGGTACGACAGCCTCGACCTCTTCGACGTCGTCCATCCGCAGACCATCCTGGCCTACGGGATGAACGGGAAGGAGCTGACCGTGCCGCACGGCGCGCCCGTGAGGCTGCGCGTGGAGCGGCATGTCGGTTACAAATCCATCAAGTTCATCAAGGCCATCCACGTCGTAGCCTCGATCGAGGAGTACAAGACCGGCCATCCGAGCGTGCACGCCGAGTACGACTGGCACTGGTACGCGGGGGCATAGACCAGCCCGCGCCACTCGGATCAAGAGAGGTCGAGCCAGGTCGTCTTCAACTCCGTGTACTTGTGGAAGGCGTGCAGGGACTTGTCGCGACCGAAGCCCGACTGCTTGAACCCTCCGAAAGGGACGGTGATGTCGTCCGCGTCGTAGCAATTCACGTAGACGACCCCTGCGCGCAGCGCGCGCGCAGCGCGGTGCGCCGTGGTGACGTCCCGCGTCCAGATGGCCGCCGCGAGGCCATACACCACATCGTTGGCAATCTCGATTGCCTCTTCCACGGTCCTGAAGGTGATGACGGACAGGACGGGGCCGAAGATCTCCTCGCGTGCGATCCGCATGCGTGGTTGCACGCCTTCGAACAACGTAGGCTCGACGAAGTAGCCCCCGCTCTCCTCGCGCACGCGCCGTCCGCCGAAGCGCACGGTTGCGCCGTCGCGCTTGCCTGCGTCGATGTAGCCGAGCACGCGCTTCATCTGGATCTCGTCGACCATGGCTCCGACCCGCGTGGCCGGATCGAGCGGATCGCCGGGCCGCATGCTGCGCCCGATGGCCTGCACCTTCTCGAGGAGCGCATCCCTGATGCCCTCCTGAACGAGGAGGCGCGAGCCCGCGGAGCACATCTCCCCCTGGTTGAAGAATATCGCGGAGGCCGCCGCCTGGGCGGCGCGGTCCAGGTCTTCGTAGTCCGCGAGCACGATGTTGGGCGATTTGCCGCCGCACTCGAGAGAGACGCGCTTGAGATTCGACTCCCCGGCGTACTTCATGACGAGCCCACCGGTGGCAGTGGAGCCCGTGAAGGCGATGCCGTCCACGTCCATGTGCAGTGCGAGCGCCTTGCCCGCCGTGTGCCCGAAGCCGGGTACGACGTTGAGCACGCCCTCCGGGATGCCGGCCTCGGCCGCGAGCTGTGCGACGCGGATGGCCGTGAACGGCGACTTCTCAGAGGGCTTGAGCACCAGCGAGTTGCCGGCTGCCAGGGCGGGACCGATCTTCCACGCCGCCATGACGAGCGGGAAATTCCACGGCACGATCGCACCGATCACGCCCATGGGCTCGCGCGTAACGAGCGCGAGCGCATCCGGCCCGGCGGGTGCGATCTCGTCGTAGACCTTGTCGATGGCTTCGGCGTACCAGTGGATGCACCGCGTCGCCGCGGGAATGTCGACGCCGAGGCTGTCGCCAATGGGCTTGCCCATGTCCAATGTTTCCAGCAGCGCGAGCTCTTCCCGGTGCTGCAGGACGAGTTCCGCGAAGCGCTGCATCACGCGCTTGCGTTGCACCGGCGGCATGCGGGCCCAGGAGCCCCTGCGGAAGGCGGACCGCGCTGCGGCGACGGCACGATCGATATCCTGTGCATCGCCGGAAGCCACCTTCGCCAGCACCTTGCCGGTTGCCGGATTGACCGACTCGAATGTGGCACCCGAGGCCGCATCGACGTAGCGTCCGCCGATGAAGGCCTGAGCAGGGAAGCGGATCGCGCGGGCGCGTGCCTGCCAGGCGGAAAGGCTGGAGGCGCCCATGATGGGCGCATCGTCACCCAACGCCGTCTCTCTGCAACTGGTCTCTCCCTGGTACCGCGCGATAGGGGAACATCCGCATCGCCGCCCTAGAACTGGAACTTGTGCGTGTAGTTGAGCAGGAAGCGCCGCCCCGGATAGAGCACCTGCACGTTGTAGGTGTAGACCTGCCGGCTATCGAAAACGCGCTCGTTGAAGAGGTTCTCCACGCTCAGGCCCAGCTCGCCGCTGCCGATGCGGTATGCGGCGCGCAGATCCACCATCGTCAGCTTGCTGAGCGGATAGTACGGATATAGATCCGGCGTCTCCTGGTTGCGCGCGCCGCTCTTCACGCGGTGGGTCACTTGCGCGAACAGCGAAAGCCGCTCCATCAGGGTGGCGTCCACGTAGCCCGTGAAAGTGAGCGGCGTGATGAATTCCTGCGAGAGACCCACCGTGCGCGGCGCGGGATTTCCGAGCGAGTCCGTCTCCTGCAGATCGCGCTCACCGTCGCTGAAGCCGAGCGAGCCGCCGAGCTCGAGGCGATTGCTGACATTCGCCTTGAGCGTCGCTTCGTAGCCCCAGATGCGCCGCGGATCGCGCACGGCCTTGAAGCGGGTCAGCGTCTCATCCTCCGGCACGAACGTGAGCCCGAGCTTCGAGGTCGAGTAGAAGGTGGACAGGGAGAACTGCATCCGCTCCCAGCGGCTGCGCACGCCGATCTCGAACTGGTCGGCGCTGACGGGCTGCGTCTTGAGGCCTTCGACGTTCGCCGGCGTCGTCGTGTTGAGCGCTGCGAGCAACTTGGTGTAGGCGGCATAGCCCGCGGCGGTGACGTCCAGCGCCTGCGAATAGCTGCCATAGAGCTGCGCAGTCTCGTTGATGTCGTACACGGCGCTGAAGTTGAAGAGTTCCTTCTCATAGGTGAGCTTGCCGCCGGTGAGGCCCGGCGAGGTGTAGAAGCCCGCGAAGATCGGCCCGGGCGCGAGATCACCCATCCTGACTTCGGTGCTCTGATAACGGGCGCCACCGCGCAGATGCAGGCGGTCCCCGACGGGCACGCGGAACTGCACGTACGGGCTCACCGTGTCGTTCTTCTGGGTGGGGGTGTAGCGGTCCGTGTAGACCACCTGCGCGTTCTCGTCGACGCCCTGCGAGAGATTGGCCTTCTCTTTGTAGTGCTCGAGGTCCGCGCCCCACTGCATCGCCGCGCCGCTGCCGCCGATGGGCGTCTCGACCGTGAGGCCGAGGCCGATGCGCTCGATGCCGGGACGCTTCGACACGGAATTCAGGCCCAGGAAATCGGGATCGAACAGGATGTTGCTCCTGGAGCTCTGCGTGTACAGCGTGGCATTGAGCTTGCTCCCCCAGACGTCCGCGTCGGAGTAGTTGAAAGCGCCGACATACTGCTGGCGATGCAGGTTCAGCGAGTCGAACGTGCCGCTCGGCACCGTGATCACGCTCGACTTGGCGACGCCGCCGGGAACGCCGTCCGGCTGCGCGAGATTGCGCGGATCGGAGTCCACGTAGGCATAGAGCTGGGTGATGGTGAGACGCCGGTCATCGTCGATGTTCAGCCCCCAGGAAGCGCTGACGTCGTAGGCCTTCGAGTTGCGGTAAGGGAAGGCGCGGTTGTCGGCGATGGGATCGCCGTCGGCGTCGAACTCCGAGCCATAGAGGCCGATGCCCGCGCCGAGCGCGAACTGCGTGCGCTCGCCCGAACCCTTCCAGCTCGCGCGCGCCTTGCTGATCGAGTTCTGCACGCCGTCGGAGTGCGAGAACATGGAGGTGTCCACGGAGACCCTGAGCGAGCCCGGGCCGCTCGAGAGCTGCGGCGTGAGGAAATTGATCACGCCGCCGGTCGATCCCTCGGTGCCGAACGTGGCATCCGCGCCGCGCACGACTTCCACGCGCTCGAACATGCCGGGCGGCAGATCCAGCACCGCGGAGCGGTCTCCGAAGGCGCGCGAATCGATCGGCACGTTGTCGATCTTGATGAGCGGGACACGGCCGCGCACCTTGGGCGGCTCGCCCACCGTGTCGGAGATCTGCGCGCCCGGCACCACCTTGCCGATGCCGGAAAGCAGGTTGCTCTGGAAGGCGACCTGGCGCTCGAGCGCCGCGGCATCGATCACCGTCACCGAGGCGGCCACCTCAGAAAGGCTGGTGGCGACGCGCGCGGCCGTGACGGTGATCTCCTCCAAAGGCCCATCCTCCGCCGCCGTCTCGGCGGCGCCGGTGAGCGGCGCGGCGACGAGCAGGGCGCAGGCGAGTGTGAGGCTCAGGTTCTCGACTTTCATTCTCCGTCCCCCGGTAATTGGGCGCCGGACTGGGCGCTCGCATTAACGTATTTATAAACTCAAAAAAACCTATGTCAAGGCATTATTGCTCCCTCAATGGCCTGATCTGCCCATTCACCGTGTATTTTATGATGCGAATATCCCATAAGCGCCTCAACTCTGATATCGTATTATTCAGTTAATTTATACATTGATGCAGGCGGCCGATGGTGGCCGTCCACCGGCCCATGCGAGACACCCGCAGTCCCAGCTCCAGCCAGACGGACCGGCACGCCGAGTCCTACTACACCGCCACGGTGCGCGAGCCCCTGGCCGGCACAGCGCTCGACGGATCGGCCGCCTGCGATGCCTGCATCGTCGGCGGCGGCTACACCGGCCTTTCCGCCGCCCTGCACCTCGCGCGGCGCGGCGCGAAGGTCGTGCTGCTCGAGCAGGCACTCATCGGCTGGGGTGCTTCCGGACGCAATGGAGGGCAGGTGCACTGCGGCATGCGCCGTGACCCGCGCTGGATGGCGCGGCGTCTGGGATCCCGGACCGCGCTTGGGCTCTGGCAACTGGCCATGCGCGCCCGCGAGCACCTCGACTGGCTGATACAGGCCTACTCGATCGACTGCGACTTCCGCACCGGCCTGCTTCATGCGGACCACCGCACGCGCTACACGAGCGACTCGCGCTCGAAGGTCGATTACCTGCGCCGGGAGCTGGGCTGCGAATCCGTCCGATTCGTAGGCTTCGAGGAGATCCGCGATCTCGTTGCCACCGATCAGTACGTGAGCGGCACGCTCGATGAGCGCGGCGGCCACCTGCACCCACTCAACTTTGCGCTCGGCATTGCCCGCGCCGCACGGAGTCACGGCGCGCAGCTGTACGAGCGCACGGCAGCGCAAAGCCTGAGAAAACAGGGCAGCTCATGGCAAATCGTGACACCACAGGGCACGGTGACTGCGGATCGTGTTCTGCTCGCGGCCAACGGATATCTGCACGGCCTCGCGCCCGCCGTCGAGTCCCGCGTGATGCCCATCAACAACTTCATCGCGACGACGGAACCGCTGGGCGCGGCGCGGGCGGCGGCATTGATCCGCAACGGCTACGCCGTATCGGACTCGCGCTTCGTCGTGTACTACTTCCGGATCACGCCCGACCACCGGTTGCTGTTCGGCGGCGGCGAGACGTACTCGTATCGCTTCCCCGACGACATCGCGACGTTCGTGCGACGACATATCCGTCGCGTTTTCCCGCAACTCGCCTCAGTGACCCTCGATTACGCCTGGGGCGGCACGCTCGCCATCACGCCCAACCGCATGCCGTACGTGCGCGAGATCGAGCCAGGCGTCTACAACGCCAGCGGCTATAGCGGCATGGGTGTAGTGCTCGCGCCCTACTTCGGCAGGGTCATGGCCGAAGCCATGGCAGGCGAGCGCGCCGAATTCGACCTGCTGCGCTCGATCGCCGTGCCGCGCTTCCCGGGCGGCCCGCGACTGCGCTTCCCCACTCTCGTCGCCGCCATGTCGCTGGCGGCGGCACTCGACCACTTCTGAGGAATCCCATGGCCAGCGATCGCTACGCCGATGTCCGCGAATTCGACGATTTCATCCGCTCGCACGCCGACGTCGCCGATCTCGATGTCTTCATCATGGACGTCAACGGCAGCACCGTCGGCAAGCGACTGCCGATGGCCGAGGCGCGACGCCTGTTCGAGAAAGGCGCGACGCTCTGCGCTTCGGCTCACATGCTCGACTGCCGCGGACGCGGCCATAACCCTGCCGGCATCGGCGGCAGTGACGGCGATCCCGACGCCATCGCACGCCCGATCGCCGGCACTCTGTGCCGAGTGCCCTGGGCGAGATTGCCGACAGCGCAGGTGACCTGCTCGATGCAGGAGCCGGATTCACAGGCACCACCGTGGTTCGATCCCCGGGAGATCCTGCGAGGTGTCATTGAAGAGTGCCGGGCGCATGGGATCCGTCCGCACGTGGCATGCGAGCTCGAGTTCTATCTCATCGACCCGGCGCGCAGCGGCCAGGGACAGTTGCAACCGGCGAAGCTCGCACGCACGGGGGCGCCGCCTGAAGGCACGATCCACATGTCGCTCGAGCTCATGGAGGACTCGTCCGATTTCCTGTCGGCCGTTTTCGCTTCCGCGAAGGAGCAGAGTCTGCCGCTCACCGCCTCGGTCTGCGAGTACGGCATCTCGCAATACGAGATCAACCTGCGCCACCAGCAAGACCCGCTCACGGCGGCGGATCACGCCGTGCTGCTGAAGCGACTGGTGCGCGGCGTGGCGCGCACCCGGGGCATCGACGCCACCTTCATGGCGAAGCCGTTCATGGATGAGCCGGGCAGCGGGCTGCACGTGCACGTGAGCCTGGTCGACGAGCGCGGCGAGAACCGGTTCGGCACGGCCGGCGGGGAACGGTTGATGCGCTCGGCGATCGCCGGGATGCAGGGCCTGATGCTCGACTCCATGGCGCTGTTCGCGCCCAATTTCAATTCCTATCGCCGCTACACGGGCCCCTTCGTGCCGATGAGCGCGAGCTGGGGGCGCAACAATCGAGGCGTCGCCTTCCGCGTGCCACTTTCGGGAAGCGCCGACGCCCGGATCGAGCATCGCGTCGCCGGAGCGGATGCGTGCCCTCATCTGGTGCTCGCAGCGATCCTGTCAGCGATCCTGCACGGTATCCGCAACGAGCTCGATCCGGGCGAGCCCGCAGTCGGGCGTCCACCCCGAATCCCGGATGCGCAGCTCGCCGGCGGCCTGCTCGCGGCGCTCGATCGACTGGAGGCGAGCGCCCTGCTCGCCCGCTATCTGCCTCAACGCTACTTGCAGGCATACGCGCAGCTCAAACGCGGTGAGCACCGCGCACTATTCGAGCGAATCCTGCCGAGAGAGCTGGACTTCTATCGCTGAGGAGGCCTCATGGCGAAGCCAAGCTACGTGAGTGGATCGGCTGAGACGGCGCTCGTCGGAGAGACGATCGGCGCGCACCTCGAGCGCATCGCGGCCGCGCACCCGAAACGCGAGGCGCTCGTGGTGCGCCATCAGGGCGTGCGCTGGACCTGGAGCGAGCTCGACAGGCGCGTCGACGCGCTTGCCGCAGGGCTCGTCGATCTCGGGCTGGAGCCCGGCGACCGGATCGGCCTGTGGTCGCCGAACTGCGCAGAGTGGGTGCTCACGCAACTCGCCACGGCGAAGGCCGGACTGGTGCTCACCACCATCAACCCCGCCTATCGCGCCGCCGAGCTGGAATACGCCCTGCGAAAATCGGGCTGCCGGGCGCTGATCCTCGCGCGACGGTTCAAAGGTTCGGACTACGTGGACATGGTTCGGCAGGTGGCGCCGCAGTCGGCCTCCTGCCCACCTGGAGCGCTGCACGAAGAACGACTGCCCGAGCTCCGCTCGTTGATCTCGATCGGTGCCGAGCAGGTGGAGGGAATGATCGCGTTCGACGACCTTGCACGCGCGCCATCGGTTGCGGCGAAAGAGAAACTAGGCTCGCTCACCGCGCGGTTGCAGTTCGACGACCCCATCAACCTGCAATTCACCAGCGGCACGACCGGCGCCCCGAAAGCCGTGACGCTGACGCATCACAACCTGCTCAACAACGGCCTCATCGGTGCGCGCGGCATGCGCTTCAGCGCCGAAGACCGACTGTGCATTCCGGTGCCGCTCTACCACTGCTTCGGCATGGTGATGTCGACGCTCGCATGCCTCACGCACGCGGCGACGATGGTGTTCCCCGGCGAGGCGTTCGATGCGACGGCCGTCCTCGAAGCCGTGCAGGCGGAACGATGCACCGCGCTGCACGGCGTGCCGACGATGTTCATCGCAGAGCTCGAGCATCCGCAGTTCGACCAGTTCGATCTCTCGTCGCTGCGCACGGGCATCATGGGCGGGGCGCCCTGCCCGGTCGAAGTGCTGCGCCGGGTGGCGCATCGCATGAACATGCGGGAGATCACCATCGGCTACGGCATGACGGAGACGAGCCCCATTACGTTTCAGAGTGCCCTCGCCGAGCCGCTCGAGAACCGCATCACGAGCGTGGGCCACGTGCTGCCGCACACCGAAGCGAAGATCGTGGATGCAGCGGGCCGCGTGGTGCCGCGTGGCGCGACGGGAGAATTGCTCATCCGCGGCTATTGCGTGATGCGGGGATATTGGGAAGACGATGCGGGCACCGCGCAAACGATCGATCATGCCGGCTGGCTGCGCACCGGCGACCTCGCGACGCTCGACGACGAGGGCCGCTGCAACATCGTCGGACGCATCAAGGACATGGTGATCCGCGGCGGCGAGAACATCTATCCGCGCGAGGTCGAGGAGTTCCTGTACCGGCATCCGGACATCGAGGCGGTCCAGGTCTTCGGCGTGCCGGACAGCCGCTTCGGCGAGGAGCTGTGCGCATGGGTACGCCTGCGAGCCGGACGGGTCGCGAGCGCGACCGACCTGCAGGAGTTCTGCCGCGGCCGCATCGCGCACTACAAGATCCCGCGCTATCTGCGCTTCGTCACGGAGTTCCCCATGACCGTCACCGGCAAGCCGCAGAAATTCAAGATGCGCGAGAAGATGATGGAGGAACTGGGGCTCGCCCCTGAGCGCAGCGCCTGAGCTGGTCTGCCGCGTTTCGCGGCAGCCCGATCGGGAGGAATCAGCGCGGGACGACGTCGCGGGCGGTGAGGTCGAGGCAGCGCCAGGCCTTCTCGATGAGCTCATCGACGTGCCGCGGCTCGAAGACGAGCGGCGGCGAGACGATCATCGTGTCCTTCACGGCGCGCATGACGAGGCCGTTCGCGAAGCAATGATCGCGACAGGCCAGGCCCACCCGGCCCCGATCCTCGAAGAACCGGCGGCTCGCCTTGTCGGCGACGAGCTCCAGCGCGCCGACGAGGCCAGCGCTGCGCGCCTCGCCGACGAGTGGGTGCTCCGCGAGCTCGCTCCAGCGCTTCGCGAAATAGGGAGCGACCTCATCGCGCACGCGCTGGAGCAAACCTTCCTCCTTGATGATGCGCAGGTTCCGTCGCGCCACGGCGCACGCCACCGGATGGCCCGAGTAGGTGAAGCCGTGATGGAACTCACCGCCGCGCTCGATTACCGTGCGCGCCACTTCGCCGCTCACGAGCACGCCGCCGAGCGGCTGATAGCCGGACGTGACGCCCTTGGCGAAAGTGATGAGGTCCGGGCGGAAGCCGAAATGCTCGCAGCCGAACCAGCGGCCGAGGCGACCGAAGCCACACACCACCTCGTCGGCCACCAGCAGAATGCCGTAGTGCGTGCAGATGCGCTGGATCTCGGGCCAGTAGCTCGCCGGCGGAATGATCACGCCGCCCGCGCCCTGCAGCGGCTCACCGATGAACGCCGCGACGTTGGCCGGCCCGAGCTGCTCGATGCGCTCGGCAAGCTCGCCTGCCGCAGCGCGTCCGAATGCCTCTGGATCGAGATTCCCGCCGCGCTCGTACCAATAGGGCTGACCGATGTGCGCGACATCGGGCTTCGAGGCGATGCCCTGCGCGTGCATCGCGCTCATCCCGCCGAGGCTAGCGGCCGCGATGGTGCTGCCGTGATACGCGTTCTCGCGCGAAATGATCGTCTGCCGCTGCGGCTCGCCGCGCGCGCCCCAATAGTGCCGCACGAGGCGCATCAACGTATCGTTCGCCTCCGAGCCCGAGTTCGAATAGAACACGTGGCTGAACCCCGGCGACGCAAGCTCCACGAGCTCACCCGCGAGCTCGATGGCCTGCGGATGGCTCGTCTTGAAGAAGCTGTTGTAGTACGCGAGCTCCAGCATCTGCTCGCAAGCCGCCTGCGCGAGCTCGCGCCGGCCGTAACCCACATTCACGCACCAGAGGCCCGCCATCGCATCGAGCAGCGTGGCCCCTTCTGAATCCTGCAGATACACCCCCTCGGCGCGCGTGATGACGCGCGCGCCCTCGGCCGCGAGGCGGCCGTGGTCCGTGAAAGGGTGCAGGTAGTGACGCGAATCGAGCGCTTGCCATTCGCGCGTCGGCCTCTGCTGCATGATGCCGGAGCTTCCCTGGTGGCCCGCCTACTTGGCGATCTGGTCCAGCACCTTGCCGCGCCGTACCGCATTGCCGCCCTTCTCCATGCGACCATTGTTGCCGACGTCGAACAGCGCGACGCGGTCGAGCATCACGGCCATGTACCAGCACACGTCACGCGTGCCGCCGGGCCATTTGAGCGTGGCGCACAGCTGATTGTTGCTGACGGCCCAGGTGCCGGTGACCGGCACTATCTCCTTCTTGAGGCACTTGCCGTCCTCGGGGAAGTAGTCGCTGGGGCGCGGCGGGGTGGGCGTGCACTTGCTGTTGTCGGGCATCGGGCTCCAGTCATCGTCCCAGCCCTCGAGCGTGTTGTCGGCGGCGAAATGCAGGGCGAGCTCCTCGTTGCTGCGCAGCGTGTTGCCCGTGATCAGCTTCTTGATCTGGGTCGAGGAGAGCGCCGGCAGGCTGACCCGGGGCCACATGGTGGAGAGGCCGAGGCCCATCTCGCCGCCCTCTCCGCCCAGGAGCTCGTGCGCGGCCGAGTCGAAATCGCCGTGGAAATCGCCTTCCACCGCGGGAGCGTCCGCAGCGACGGCCGGGGCCGTGTGCATGGCGGCGCCCGCGAGCGTGACGCACACTCCAACGCCCATCCAGATTTTCGGGGTGATCTTCATTCTTGACTCTCCAGTGGAGCGCCCCGGGGGAATCCAGGGCGCAGGGGTTACTTTTAAGTATTTATATTGAAATAAAAACTATTGTCAAGACAAACTCAGGGGCGATCCCGGTTGACAGTGTTTTTTTTATGCCTATTATTCAATAACGCTGCACGAGAGAGATCCATCGGGCCATGCCTCCCTCCTCCAAAGACGTCCCCGAGATCGGCTACTACGACCGGGAGTTCACCACCTTCTATGCGGCGCAGTCCGACCCGCGCTTCTCCTACGGGCTTTACGTGCCCAGAGCGTACGATCCGGACCAGAAGAAACGCTATCCGCTGGTCGTGCTGGTGCACGGCACCGAGCGCAGCCCGTGGGACTACCGCTCGCGCTTCGCCGGGTTCGCCGAGCGCAACGGCTGCATCCTGCTCACTCCGCTCTTCCCGGCCAACACCTTCGGCGGCTACGACCTCGAGAACTACAAGTATCTCGCCTGCCAGGGCGTGCGCTACGACCAGGTGCTGCTCGGCATGGTCGATGAGGTCGCGGCGCGCTACCGCCTGCACGACTCGCGTTTCTGCCTGTTCGGCTTCTCGGGCGGCGGCCATTTCAGCCACCGCTTCTTCTATCTGCACCCGCAGCGGCTGACGGCCGTTTCCATCGGCGCGCCCGGCATCGTCACCCTGCTCGACGACCGCTACGACTTCTGGGTCGGGGTGCGTGACATGGAAGCGCGCTTCGGCAAACGCCTGGACGTCGAGGCCATGCGCCGCGTGCCGGTGCAGATGGTGATCGGTGCCGAGGACACCGAGACCTGGGAGATCGGTTTCGATCAGGAGGACGAGCTGTGGATGCCGGGCGGCGAGCTCACCGGGCATCTCAACCGCCTGCAGCGCATGGAGCTCTTGAAGGAGAGCTTCGAGCGCACCGGCATCGCCGTGCGGCACTCCGTCGTACCGGGCGTGGATCACGACACGCCGGGCGTGCTGCCCGCAGTGCGCCGCTTTTTCACCGGCGTGCTGCGTGACGCACGGAACGCCTGAACCGAAACGGATACGCCATGCCCACATCCCCGCCCGTCATGCGCGCATTCCCGCTCATCGACATCGCCGGAGAACCGCGCGAGCGCGGCCTGCAATATGGCCAGGGAGCCCGCGACCAGATCCGTATCGGCATCGGCAACTATCAACAGGCGTTCCTGAAGATCGGCATCAGCTGGGATGAGGCGCTGGCGTTCGCCGCCACGTTCATCACCCGCCTCTCGGCCGAAGAGCCGAGGCTGCTCGAAGAGATCCGTGGCATCGCCCAGGGCGCTGGCGTTCGCTTCGAGGAAATTCTCGCGCTGAACGCGCGCACCGAGATCCTCTACCACGCGCGCAGTCGCAACGTGATGGGCGATGGCTGCACTGGAGCCGTGGTGCTGCCCGAAGCTTCGGCCTCGCATCGCCTGCTGCACGCGCAGAACTGGGACTGGCGAGACGAGTGCGCCGAATCGACCGTCATCCTGCGCGTGAGCCCCGATTCCGGGCCGAAGATGCTGATCCAGGCCGAAGCGGGCGTGCTCGCGCGCTGCGGGCTCAACTCGCAGGGCATCGGCCTCACCGGGAATTTCCTCAAATGCGAGCGGGAGAACGTGCCGGGCGGCCTGCCCATCCCGTTCATCCGCCGCCGCATCCTCATGGCCGGCACTTTCCGCGATGCCATCGCGGCCATCTATCGCTCCCCACGCTCCTTCTCGAGCAACATCATGCTGAGCTGCGACGCGGGGGAAGCCTTCGACTTCGAAGCGACGCCCGGCGAGGTGTTCTGGACGGAGCCGCAGGACGGGCTCCTCGTGCATGCCAACCATTTCGTCTCGACGGCCGCGCGCTGCAAGGTGCGCGACGTGGGCATCGAGGTGGCACCGGACTCGCTCTATCGCCATCGGCGCGTCGCCTCGAGCCTCTACGCAAAGCGCGGGCACATCACGTTCGCCGAGCTTCGCGAAGCGCTGGCGGATCGCGTGGGCGACCCGCACGGCGTCTGCTCGGGGCCGGATGCCGGCCCGGGCGGAGACAATTCCTCGACCGTCTCCACGATCCTCATGGATCTCGCCGAGCGACGCATGAGCGTCGCGGTCCGTCCGTACGGCGAGCACGTGTTCACCGACTACAGGCTCTGAAGCAAACATGACGAAACGCATCCTTCACGCGGTCGCCGCGCTCGCCGCGGCGGCTCATTCATGGGCCGCGCCCGCACCTTCCACCGAAATCCGCATCGGCATGATCGGCGACATCCGCAGCACGAATCCGGGCGTGGTCGGCCGCGACTTCACCTCCGACAGCGTGCTGCACCACGTGACCGAAGGGCTGGTCGCGGTGAAGGACGATCTCACCATCGCGCCCGTGCTCGCGGAATCGTTCACTGCCTCGGCGGATGCCACGGCGTACACCTTCAAGCTGCGCAAGGACGTCCGCTTCCAGAACGGAGCCCCGCTGCGCGCCGCTGACGTGAAGTGGAGCTTCGAGCGACTGCTGAAACCGGAGACGCAATATCAGTGCCGCGCGTACTACGACGGCTCCGAGCTGCCCGGCATCCAGGCCATCGAGACTCCGGACGAGCAGACGGTCGTGATCCGGCTGAGCGGCGCGAACAGCCTCTTCCTGCCGATGATCGCGGCGGTGAACTGCACGCCGATGATCCTGCATCGCGACTCCGTGGGACCGAAGGGCGAATGGCTGAAGCCGATCGGGACCGGCCCGTACGCGCTCAAGGAGTGGAAACGCGATCGCTACGTGCTGCTCGAGCGCTCCCCGCACTATCGCGCGCGCACCGATGCCAGGTCCGGGCTCGCCGGCAAGCGCGAGCCGCTAGCCGAGCACATCCGCTGGATCGTCATCAACGACGTCGCTGCCGCGCGCGCAGCGCTGCAATCCGGTCAGATCGATCTCGTGTACTCCGTGGGGCCCGGCCGCGCGCGCGATTTCCTGGCCGGCGGGAAGTTCAAGCTCAGCCGCAGCGCGGGCCTGAGCCGCCGCATGATCCTGATGAGCCAGCGCAACCCGGCGCTCGCCGACATCCGCATGCGCCGCGCCATCGCCATGGCCATCGATCCCGAGGTGATGAACAAGGTGGTGGAGGCCGGGCAGGCGACGATCAATCCGTCGGTGGTGCCGGTCATCAGCCCCTATCGCACGCCGGCTCACGCGCAGGGTTACAAGCACGATATTGCGGCCGCGAAGACGCTGCTCGGCGGAGCCGGCTACCGCGGCGCACCGCTCGCCATCAAGACGACCAAGCTGTACCCGGAGTTCTACGACAGCGCCATCGTGCTGCAATCCCAGCTCAAGGCGATCGGCATCAACGCGCAGATCGAGGTGCTCGAGTGGCCGACGCTGCTCAACGACTACCTCAACGACAACTTCCAGCTGCTCACCTGGCAGTTCAGCCCGCGAACCGATGCCGCGCTCGATTACGCCGACGTCCTCGGGCCGAAGGCCAAATACCGCGACCTGCAGTGGGACAACCCGACCGCCTTCGCGCTGCTGGTGAAGGCCGGCGGCGAGCCGGAATTCGAGGCGCGCCGCGGCCTGTACCAGGAGATCCACGAGATGATGCTGCGCGACGTGCCGTTCGCGAACCTCATGGACTCGCCGGTCCTCGACGTCGTCTCGCCGCGCCTCGAAGGCTATGCCGCATGGCCCGGCGCCACCCCACGGCTCTGGGGGGTGAGAGTAAAGTAGCGGCCATTCGCCTCCGGGCCCGGATCGCGCCAACCCGACATGCTGCGCTACACGCTGCGTCGCCTGCTCATCGCCATCCCGACGCTGCTGCTCGTGACCGGCATCGTGTTCGTCGTGATGCGCCTGCTGCCCGGCGACCCGGCCGTGATGCTCGCCGGAGACGTTCACAATCTGGAGCTCATCGCGCAGATCCGCGCGCAGTACGGCCTCGAACAGCCGATCCCCCTCCAGTACCTGCGCTGGCTCGGACAGATCCTCTCGCTCGACTTCGGCAATTCGATGACGAGTGGGCAGCCGGTGCTCGCACTCATGCTCGGCCGATTCGCGGTGACCGTGCAGGTGGTGCTCGCCGCGGCGGTGTTCGCAGCGATCATCGCGGTGAGCGCGGGCACCTACGCCGCATGGCGCCAGAATTCGCGGAGCGACTTCGCAGTGGTGGCGCTCGCGACGCTTTGCATGTCGATCCCCAGTTTCTGGATCGGCATCCTCCTCATCCTGCTGTTCGGCCTGCACCTGCAATGGCTGCCGTTCATCGGCTACGTCTCGCCGTTCGAGGATCTGCGCGCCGGCCTGCTCTACCTGGTCATGCCCATCGCAGCGCTCGTGCTCTCCGAGACGGGCGCGCTGCTGCGCATGGTCCGGTCCACGACCATCGACGTGCTCGGGCTCGAATACGTCACGCACGCGCGAGCCAAAGGGGTGAGCGAAACGAACGTGCTGCTGAGACACGCGCTGCGCAACACCTTCGCGCCGACACTCACCGTTCTGGGCCTGATGCTCGGCTCGCTGCTCGGCGGCGCAGCCGTGATCGAGACGATGTTCGGGCTGCCGGGTCTCGGCCAGCTGCTCGTGAGCAGCATCTTCGCGCGCGACTATCCCACCGTGCAGGGCATCATGATCCTGACGGCGTTCATCTACGTGCTGCTCAATCTGCTCGTGGATCTCCTTTACCCGCTTCTCGATCCGCGCGTGCGGTTATGAGCATCGCCGCGCGGGTAGGCACCGTTCTGCTGGCTGCCGTAGCCGCGGTCGCGCTCTTCGGACTCATCCACACGCCATACGATCCGACCGCCACGGACCTGCTCGACCGGTTCGCCACGCCCTCTTCGGTGCACTGGCTGGGGACCGATCAGTACGGAGCCGACGTGTTGAGCCGCCTGCTCGCGGGAACGTTCACCACGCTGTGCGTGAGCCTTCTGTCCTCGCTGCTCGCCGTGGCAGCAGGCTCGCTCTTCGGTGCAGCCCTCGGCTTCTTCGGCGGAACGATCGATCGCATCGGCTGCATGCTGCTCGATGCGCTGCTGGCGTTCCCCGGCCTGCTGCTCGTGCTCGGCATCATGGCGGTCGTCGGGCCCAGCACGACGGCTGTCATCGTCGCACTGGGCATCGCGTTCGCGCCTGCCGTCGCGCGCGTCGTACGCGCCTCCGTGCTCTCGCTTCGAGAACGGGAATTCGTCGAAGCGAGCCGGCTCATCGGCAACTCGGAGTTCACTACGCTCCTGCGGCACGTGCTGCCGAACTGCATCACGCCGGTGCTCACGCTCGCGACCTCCCTCTTCAGCTTCGCAGTGCTCGCGGAAACGGCACTCAGCTTCCTGGGCCTGGGAGTGCCGCCGCCCGCGCCTTCGCTCGGCGGCATGCTGGCCGACAGCCGCGAGTACATGGACAGTGCGATCTGGCTCGCGCTGGCGCCGGGCATCACGATCACCGTCATCCTGCTCGGCGTGAACCTTTGCGGTGATGCACTGCGCGACCGGTGGGACCCGCGCACGGCAGGGCGCTCATGAGCACTGAGCTGCGTGCAGTCGGCGAGGAACCCGGCGTGACTTGCGATCGGGAGGCCACGCCTACGCTGCGCGTCGAGAACGTCTCGATCGCCTTCGATCGCGACGACGGCCCGCGAACCGTCGTGCAGTCCGCGTCTTTCGAGATCCGGCGGGGCGAGATCGTGGGCATCGTCGGGGAGTCCGGCTCCGGCAAGACGCTGCTGGCACGAGCCATCATGGGGCTGCTCCCGGCCGGCGCACGCCTGGCGCAGGGATCGATCCATTTCGAAGGGCGCGATCTCGCGAGGCTCACGCCGAACGAGCGGCGCGACCTGCGGGGCAAGCGGATGGCGCTCGTCTTCCAGGAGCCGATGGCGGCGCTGAATCCGGCGATGCGCATCGGCAGGCAGATCGCGGAAGTCCTGAGCACGCACACTTCCCTCGGTGAAAAGGAGATCCGCGAGCGGGTCGTAGCGATGCTCGGGCGCGTCGCCATCGCCGAGCCGGACGCCTGCCTGCGCAGGTTCCCTCACACTTTTTCCGGCGGGATGCGCCAGCGCCTCATGATCGCCTCGGCGTTGCTGATGCGCCCGGCGCTGCTCATCGCCGATGAGCCCACTACGGCGCTCGACTGCCTCGTGCAAAAACAGGTCCTCGAGCTGCTGTTGCAGCTGGTGCGCGAGAGCGGCACCTCCCTGCTCTTCATCAGCCACGATCTCGGGCTCGTGGCGCAGTTCGCCTCGCGCGTCGTCGTGATGGAGCGGGGACACATCGTCGAGCAGGGCGAAGTGCGCAAGGTGCTCCTCGAGCCCTCGCATCCGTACACGATCCGGCTGCTCGACTCGTTGCCGGTCAGCACCGGGCGCGAAACCGGCAGCCCTAAAGAGTCCGCGCCCCTGGTGCGCATCGAGAGCCTGAGCGTTCACTACAAGCTGCCGCGCCGCTTCCCCTTCGAACGGCAGCGCACGCATGCGGCAGTCGACGGGTTGACGCTCGACGTTCGACGTGGGGAGACGCTGGCGGTCGTCGGCGAGTCGGGCTCCGGCAAGACCACGCTGGCCCGGGCCGTGCTCGGCCTGGTGCGCCCGACGGGAGGCGCGATCGACCTCGACGGTTACTCGATGGACTCGCAACGCCCAGCCGATTTCAAATCCGTGAGCCGCGTGGCGCGCCTGATCTTCCAGGATCCCTATGCGGCCCTGTCACCTCGCCGGCGTATCGGCGAGATCGTCGCTGAGCCGCTGATCAACATCCCGGGTACCACCCGTACGACACGGCGCGAGCGTGCCGCACAGGCATTGGCCGACGTCGGTCTGGACGCCGGATTCCTGGAGCGATATCCCAATCAGCTCTCGGGTGGCCAGCGCCAGCGAGTCAGCATTGCCACGGCACTCATCGCCGGGCCGCGGCTCATCGTCGCCGACGAGCCCGTGTCGTCACTGGATGTCACCGTACAGGCTCAGGTGCTGTCGCTGTTCGAGCATCTTCAGCGCAAGCATGGATTCAGCCTGCTGCTCATCTCGCACGATCTGGCTGTGGTGGAGAAGGTCGCGGACCGCGTCGCAGTGCTGCTGCGCGGCAAGCTCGTCGAGCTCGCCACTTGCCATCAGTTGTTCTCGAATCCGCAGCATCCCTATACGCGCTCGCTGCTCAGCGCCCTGCCCGCCTTGCGCCGCCGGGAAAGCGGCGGCTATGAGCTGTGGAAGCCCGACTTCAGCGTCCCGCATTCCAGGCGCTGACCGCAGGGCGGCGCTTCGACCACGGCTGCGCCTCTTCGAGCTGCGCCGCGAGCCTGAAGAGCGTCGCCTCATCGCCATAGCGGGCCATGAACATGGTACCGACCGGCAGGCCCTCCGCTGTCCAGTGCAGCGGGACCGTCATGGCAGGCACGCCGCTCGCGTTGGCCAGCGGCGTAAAGGCCGCGAATTCCCAGGTGCGCCGCATGAATTCGTCGGGATCGTCCACGTTGCTGCTCAGCCAGCCGTGGGCTGGCGGCGGCATGCCGAGCGTCGGCGTCACGAACACGTCGTACTTGCTCATGAACCGCCCGACCTCGCGGGTGAGCCATCCATATGAGCGCAGCAGGCCCTGCAACTCGGTGGCCGGCACCTTCGCACCGCGTGCCGCGAGCAGCAGATTGGCCTTCTCGACGGTGGTCTCGTCCGCAGGCCGGCCCAGATATTCCGAGAGGCCGCGCAGCTCGCGCGCGAACATGATCGACATCATCCTGGTGATGCCGGCGAAGAACTCCGCGCCGTCGTACTCCGGGGCCGCCTCCTCTATGGTGCAGCCCATCGACTCGAGGAGCTTCAGGGTGTGCCGCACGGCGGCCTTGCACTCCGCACTCACCTCGGTGCCGGCGGCCGCGCGATCCGACCAGGCCACCCGCAGACCCTTCACCGGGGCGCCGAGCTCCTGCATGAAGGGACGCTGTTTTGCCGGCGCGACGTAAGGCGCGCCTTCGTCGATGCCGTCCGAGCAGTCGAGGATCGCCGCACTGTCGCGCACCGAGCGCGTGATGGAGTGGTGCATCATCCAGCCGTGCCAGAACTCCGTCTCCTGCGGGCCGTTGGGTACGCGCCCGCGGCTGGGCTTGAGCCCGAAGACCCCGCAGCAGGAGGACGGGATGCGGATGGAGCCCGCGCCGTCGTTCGCATAGGCCACGGGTACCATGCCCGCCGCCACGACACAGGCCGACCCGCCGCTGGAGCCGCCCACCGTATGCCCGAGCTTCCAGGGGTTGTGCGTGGGCCCGTAGAGCACGGGCTCCGTGGTCGTGCTCGAAGAGAGCTCCGGAGTGTTCGTCGTGCCGACGAACATGAAGCCGGCGTCACGGTAGCGCCGGATGACCTCGCTGTCGTGATCTGCGATGAAGCCGCTCGCGAGACGGCTGCCGAAGCTGCGCTCGACGCCTTTCACATACCCCACGCAGTTCTTCATTGCCATGGGCACGCCTCTGAACGGCCCATGCGGAAGGCCCGCGGCGAGCTCCCGCTCGAGCGCGTCGCGCTCGAGGGTGACGAAGGCATTGAGGCGGGGATCCAGGCGCTCGATGATCTGATAAGCGGTTTCGGCGAGCTCGACCGGGCTCACCTCGCCTCGGGCGACGAGGCCGGCGAGTCCCAGGGCATCGTGATCCGCATATTCCGCGAAGGACAGGGCTGGCAAGGTGATGGCTCCGGCGATATGGTATTTTTAAGTATTAAAATACTTTGTCGGCGGGCACTTTGCAATCCAGTCCTCCCAGGCCGGCCATTGCCGGCCGCGACCCGCATCGCGCCGACCGCCCGGGACTTGTATCATTCGCGCCTCAAAGGCGGACCGAGAAAGGCCTCCGACAGGAAGCATGAGCAGGAAAAAGAACCCGTCGCGCAAGCTGAGCGCCCTGCAGGTCGCCCTCATCGGGCGCATCGTCGACTACGTCAGGGATCAGAACCTGCCGGTGGGCCATCACCTGACCGAGCCTGGCCTGGGGAAGGCGTTCGGCGTATCGCGCTCGCCGATCCGCACGGCACTGCAGTATCTGGCCAGCCGCGGCATCATCGAGGTGCGGCCCAATCACGGCTTCTTCCTGGCGCGCGAGGCGTCCCAGATCGGCAAGGATGCGCTCGACCTGCCGCAGCACGACGACGATCGCTTCTACATGCGCGTCGCGGACGACAGGCGCCGCGGCGAGCTGCCGGACCACTTCACCGTTTCGCACCTCACCAGGCGCTATCGCACGAACCGCAGCAGCGTCGCCCGCGTGCTCAAGAAGCTCGCGGCCGACGGCATCATCCGCCGCAGCGAGGGCCACGGCTGGGACTTCACCATGTCCCTGCGAGCCGAGGAGGACGAGAAAGCGAGCTACCGCTTCCGCCTCGCCATCGAGCCCGCCAGCCTGCTCGACCCCGCGTTCAAGATCGACCCGGTGCGGCTCGAGCGCGAGAAGCAGCGCCATCTCGCGTTC
>JBGAIL010000038.1:23298-30994 GCA_044225565.1 Steroidobacteraceae bacterium
GGCAGGAAGCGCGCTGCGGCTACCGGGCTCGATCCGGAGGCGACCATCGAGGCCTTCGAGATGAACGCGGACTTCCACAACATGCTCGCGTCCTTCTCGGGGAACCGCTTCTTCATCGAGGCGATGAAGCAGCAGAACAACATGCGCCGGCTCGCCGAGTATTCCTACCTCAAGGACTCGAGCCACATCCCGGAAAGCTGCGAGCAGCACCTCGCCATCATCGAGGCACTGCAGCGCGGCGACAACGAGTGGGCTGCGAACCTGATGCGCCAGCACCTGAAGCAGGCGAGCGAGAGTTGAGCCGGCGCTGGCGCCGGCCCCTCACCGTTCGATGAGCCGCTCATCCGCCGGGCGGCGTGGCCATCAGAGCTGCTTGCCGGCCTCGATGACCACTTCCGGATACAGCAGCTTGCCCTTCGGATCGAACACCATCACGTGCGAGCCCACCTTGACCAGGTAGCGGCAGTCGACCTGCACGCCGCCCTCGTCCGTGTTGAAGGTGATGCAGACCTGGTTGTTCTTCACGACCCAGGGGCCGCTGTCCTTCACCTTGTCCTTGCCCTGCTCGTTGCCCGGCTTGTCCTCGGCGTACCAGCCCTCGAACTTGCCGGAAGGGTCCATGTAGAAGGCGAACGGCCACTCGCCCTTCTGGGCGATGGTCTTGCCGCTGATGGCCGCCTTGAGCTGCGCACCGGTCAGCGCGACCGACTTCACGTCGAGCGTGGGGATGCCTTCCTCCGCAGACGCTGCGCCGACGAGCAACAGCAGGCCGGTCGAGGCGATCGCGGCGGCCGTCACGGCCTTCAATCTTCGATGATTCATCGTCGTCTCCTCATTTTGATCAGTGGGTTCGATCGGCGCCCGCGGCGCCGTCTTTGATCTGGTTCCCCGCGACTCGCGTGACGTCGCTGTAGGCGAGCTTTCCGCCCTCGTCGAAGATCAGCACGCGCTCGCCGACCAGCGCCATGAAGCGGCAGATCTCCTTGTCGCGACCGTCGTCGACGATGCAGATCTGGTCGCCCTTCACGGCCCAGCGACCGTCGACGCGCACGATCTTGACGCCCTTCTCGTCGAGCGCCCAAAGGCCGAGATAGCGGCCTTCGGCGCCGATATAGACGCGGAACGGCCAGACGCCGTGGTTCACCAGCGTACGGCCCGCGAGCTCGCGGCTTATGCGCTGGCCTTTCAGCACGAGCGGCTCGACATTGAAGGGGGGCACGACGTCCGCGGTACGCATGGACTCGCCGTGAGCCAGCCCACCCAGGGGCGCCAGAAGAAAGCAGGTCACGGCGGCCGTGATTCGGGTCTTCATTTGGGATTCCACTCCGAACGGGGAACGACTCCGTCGAACGGCACGCCGTCCCAGGCCTTGCGCAGCACGGAGCCCGGGTCGTTCATGATCCGGGGCTCGGTATCGATGCGCATCGTCGCGCGCGTGCGCGCGTCATAGGGCGACCAGGGAGGCAGGCCGGCATTGTTCGGATCACCGTTCTTCACGAACGCGATCCAGGTGTCCTGCGCGAGATCGGCGAGCGCCTCGGGCGGCTTGTCGGTGACGAACTGTGCGGCATCGCCTTTGCGCAGGTTGTGCAGCACGAAAGGCAGCTCGATGGAGTGAGCCGACTTGAGCGGCAGGCCCGAAGGCGTGGTCATCGTGGTGGCCCAAGTGAAAATATAGAGCCAGTTGGGCACGCCCTGCGCCGCGAGCGCCTCGCCCAGTCGCACGTGGGGGATGCGGAACCACTGATCGTTGGTCACGGTGAACGTGAGATCGTGCAGGCTTTGCGCCGGAAGGTCGGATGCGTACGTGGCGACGAGGCTGCGCACGCGATCGGCGCCGATGGCGTTGCGCAGGGCCGGCCGCACGTTCAGCAGCAGATCCTCGGCCGTGTGATCGTTGAACTCCGTGGTGAACTGCTGCCAGAGACGAGTCTCGTCCTGCGTCGTGCCGTGCAGCACCGGCACTTTGGTGAAGTCACCGCGCTGGATCGCGCGAAGCGGGTAGTCGCGGACCACCTTGCCATCGACCACCGGCCCGAAGAGCTCGAGATCCTCGTGCACGGCGTGCATCAGGTCCAACTGCGCACGATAGATCTTGTCGATACTCATCGATTGCAGCTGCGCGGCCGTGCTCGCCCCGGCGCGCCTCATGAATTCCTCCGTCACTTTCGCGGCGAAGGGAGGGCTTCGCACGTACTGCGTCGGCCCGCTCATGATGATGGCTTTATGGAAGAGTCCCTTTGCGGATGGCAGCGTGAGCAGCGCGACGATGCTGGTGCCGCCGGCAGATTCCCCCATCACCGTGACGTTCGATGGATCCCCGCCGAATCTTGCGATGTTGTCGCGCACCCACTCCAGCGCGCGCACCTGATCGAGAATGCCGAGGTTGCCGCTCGCCGGATCCCCACCGTGCCCGCTGAGATCGAGGAATCCCAAGGGGCCGAGCCGGTAGTTGATGCCGACGAAGACCACGCCGCCGCGCCTGCTGAACGCTCCACCGTCATAGCGTGGCGAAACGGCACTGCCACCCATGAACCCGCCGCCGTGAATCCAGACGACGACCGGCAGCCTGGCGCTCGTCTCCAGCCGCGGCGTCCAGATACTTGCGCGCAGGCAGTCCTCGCGGACCGGCGGATAGAGATGCGCCCACTGCGGATCGGTCGGCTGGGCGCAAGCTGCGTTCGGCGTGAGATCATTGACCGTCCTGCTGCTCCTGGGTGGCGGCAACGGCGGCATGAACCGCAGCCTGCCTTCCGGCGCTCTCGCGTAAGGAATGCCGAGGAAGGCGTAGACCCCATCGGAATTCGGCTGCCCGATCGCCCTGCCCGATGGCAGCTGCACTTGCAACGGTGATGCGGCTGCGGGGGACGGAGCCACGCACGTCGCGATGGCCGCCAGGAACCAGAGTGCTGCGCATCCCTGCGGCAACCGGGCAATGTTCTTCGTCATCGCATCTCTCTCCGCTGCCACGAGTTTTGCCGAACGCTCCGCCTCTGCGACATACCGTTCATTTGCGAGCCACGAGTCTCGGCGACCACTCGACGCTCGGCGAGATGCCGTCGAACGGCACACCGGCCCACGCAGCACGCTCGCGCGCGAACGCATCGCGCAGCAGTCCCGGTTCGAGATTCAGCGAAGCCACCATCCGGCTCACGGCATCGTGACGCTCCCACCCACGCAGGTTCGTGGGCGCGCCATCGCGAGCGAAGGCGAGCCAGGTGTCCTGCATGAAGTCGACGAGCCTGCGAGGCGGGCGCTTCCCGATGAAGTCCGCCATGCCGGGTGTATCCGTGTTGCCGAATACGAACGGCAGCTCGAGGCCATGCGGAGTGCCGAGGCCGGGCGACGGCGACGGCCACTCGAACACGTACATCCAGTTCGGCACGGCAGCCGCGTTGAGCGCATCCGCGAGTTGCGGATGCGATGGAAGTGCCTCAACGTCATCAGCGCACTGAAGTAGAGGTCGAGCTGCGGATACAGGCCTTGATAGGCTTCGATGATCCGTTGCGCCCTCTCCTTGCCGCCGAGCGCCTTGTGCAGCGGCAGGAAAGTCCCGCTGAACGCATCCTCCGGCCCGAGCCGCGAGTACGCAGGGTCGAACAGGCTCCACAGCCGCCATTCATCGCGGAGCACGCCGTGCATCACCGGCACGCGGGAGCCGGCTCCGCGCGCAATCGAGCGCAGCGGCGACTCTTTGAGCACTACGCCATCCAGCACTGGCCCGAAGAGGAAGGATTTTTCCTGGATCTCGTCCGAGAGCGCCTTCTGAGCGAGGAGAAACTTCTCGATGGGCATGGCCTGCAGCGCTTCGATGTCGCGCACGCCGGCGTGGCCGAAGAGCTTGCGTGTGACGAGGCGGGCGTACTCGAGGCTCCGAACGGTGTTCCCCGACCCGCTCTGGACGATCGCGCGGCTGAAGAGGCCGCGTGCCTGGGGAAGAGACAGCAATGTAGTGACGCTGCGGCCGCCCGCCGATTCTCCAAACACCGTGACACGCGCCGGATCGCCCCCGAAAGCGGCGATATTGCCCTGCACCCAGCGCAATGCCGCGATCTGATCCAGGATGGCGGCGTTGCCCGACTCGGCGAATTCAGCGCGTCCCGATTCGGACTGGTCCAGGAAGCCGAGCGCCCCGAGGCGATAGTTGACGGTGACGACCACGACGTCGCCGCGGGCCGCGAGCCTGGCGCCGTCGTAATTGGCCGCGGACCCGGAGCCGCCCATGAAGCCGCCGCCGTGAATCCACACCATGACCGGCCGGCGCCCGCGCTCGAGCCCTCTCGTCCACACATTGACGATGAGGCAGTCCTCGCTGAGGGGCGGGTACTCGTGTTCCCACCCTTTCGCCATGCTCTGCGCGCAGCCACGACCCGGGGCGAGATCATTGAGCACCCGGCTCGCGTCCGCGGGAAGCGGCTGCGGTGGCTGGAACCTCAGTTTGCCCACCGGCGGCCGCGCGTAACGGACGTTTCGGAAAGTCAGCGTGCCATCAGGCAGCACTGAGCCGATGACGCGGCCCGCGGGCAATTGGAGGGTAGTCACGCCGCCCGCTGCCGAGGTGGCGCGCAGGGAGACGCTGGCACCCAGCGCGCAGATCGCGCCTAGAGCCGAGCACCATGCCGAAGCGCGCATCGACACAGCCATGGAGCCCACCCCGGTTTCACCTTACGCCTGAAATGGCAGGTGTGTATTTTTATCAATAAAAATTCATATAGGCAAGTCATTGCCGCGAACAACGGGAATGGCCCCGCCGGGCATGCCAAGCGGCCGCAAGAGATGCTCTGCAACGATCGACCCGTGACGCAGGCTCACTCCGGCCGGCGATGGATCTCGTCCCTTTATCCCGTCATTTCCTCCAGACGCCGGCAGGCCTCGCGAACCGCAGCACTGAACTGCGCCGGAGCGACCTCGAATACCGGCTCGTGCCCACCGGGAAACTCCAGCAACGGTGCGCCCAGCTTCCACGAGGTCCACGCCGCTATCGCCTGCATCTGCGGCCCGCTCTCGAGGCCCAGGGCCACCACCGCGGGAGCACGAACGGCCGCCAGCTCGGTGTGCGAGATGCGATGGGAGAGAATCGGTTCCACTTCGCAGCGGCGCCAGTATTCGGCGTTCTGCGGCTTGTAGCGGTCCGAGCCGCCACCGCCCGGCCGCGCGCCGCTGGCGATGAGTTGCCGGAATGCATCGGCCACCACGGGGAACGGTTCGATCCAGGCGGGCTCGTGAAGGATCAGCCCGCGGACCCGATCGGCGCAGCGCAGCGCGAGCCGCAGGGCGATGATCGCGCCGCTGCTCGTTCCGAATACGATCGCCGGCCCGGTGCCCAGTTGCCCCAGCAACTCGCCCGCATCATGTGCCTGTTGCTCGACGAACGCGTCTCCCGTCGCGATGTGCGAACTCGGACTGCCTGCATACCCGCGCCGGTCGTACACGACGACGTCGAACCCGGAACCCAGCTCCTCAGCGACCGATCGGTACGCCTGCGCGTCCTGCTCGCCCCCGTGCACGAGTAGCAGCGGCGTTCCAGCCCCGGCTCGCAGGACCTTCAGCTCGCACCCGTCGATCGCAACCTTCGAAGAAGAAACACTGTTCATCAGCCGCACCTCTCTCCCGACGACGCGGGCCTGCACGACTCCCCGCGCTTCCTCATATTGCACTTTGGTAATCTGATTGTATATTTGGAAATCAACGCCCGGCGACCGGCCGCGCAATCCCCTCTCCGGCCATCGCGAAACGGAGTCATGGCGTCCATCCTGAAGAAGCTCTGCAAATGGGTGGCGATCGGTCTCGCCGTGCTGCTGGTCTGCGGCGCGGTAGCGGAGCAGGTCTGCCGGGCGCGATTCGAAGCGCGACGGCCGGCCCTCGACGGCTTCCGGGAAATCGACGGCAGGCAGATCCATTTCGTCCGCCGCGGCACGGGGAGTCCGTGCGTCGTCTTCCAATCCGGCCTCGGCAGCGACTACCGGATCTGGGAAGCGGTGCAGGAGCGGCTGGCCCAGCGCACCACCACCGTTTCCTACGACCGGGCCGGACTCCTGTGGAGCGACCCCGGACCCCGCCCGCCCACTCTGCAAAGCATCAACCGCGAGCTGAAGGGTCTTCTGGAGAGGATAGACTGTCCCAAGCCTTACATCCTCGTGGGCCACTCTCTCGCCGGCATCACGCTCCGCCCCTTCATCAACGATCATTCTCGGGACATTGCCGGGGTCGTCTTCGTGGACGTGGCACATCCTCGCCAGATTCAGGAATCCTCCGCGCAATTGCGGGAAGCGATCGTGCCGCCGCCCGAGTGGCTGGTCACCGCGCTGATGGACACCGGCCTCTTCAGGGCACTGTATTCCATCGAGCCGCTGGTTCCGGATTTCCCGGTGGATCACTGGTACAACCGGCACGCGCGCGATTCTTTCTTCAAGTCGTACCGCGCCACGCTGGAGCTGGCGCGGCACGACGAGCCGATGTTCGCCGAGTCTGCCGCCATCTCCACCTTCGGGAATATCCCACTCGCCGTCATCACGGCCGCCTATCCACATGGCACCGGCTTCGGGTTCGGTGATGGGCCTCTCGCGCAGGAATACCTGAGCATTCACCGCCGCCTCCAGCGGGATCTCCTGAACCTCTCCAGCGACAGCCGGCAGATCGTCGCGACCCGCAGTGGCCACTACGTCCCGCTGCAGGAACCGGAGCTCATCGTTGGAGCGGTCGAGAGGTATCTGACGCCTTCGGCGCAGGGCTCCGCATCAGCTCCACCTCCGGATAGCGCTTCGTTCCGCTGAGCAAAGGCGTCCGCGGGCTTTCGCGCAGATACTTGTCGAAAAACTCGAGGGTGTACTCGTTGATGATGCGATGCGCCTGGCGCGGATCGATCGCTTCGGGCTCCGCCTCCTCGAACAGGAAGAAGTCGGAGAAGCTCATGTGCGAGGCACCCCGGATGCCCACTCGATACCAGTCCGCAGTGCTGCGGCGGAGCATCGTCCAGTAGTAGGTCTGCGCGGCGGCGAGCAATTCCTGGTCCGCAGCCTCCACTTGGACTTCCGGAGCCTCCAGGCTTCCAGGCCTGCCGTTCATGAGCAATAGCGGCCGTTCGCTTCCGCGGGTCACCACGCCGTTCGGGCCGAGCCAGCCGAACGGCCAGCCATCCAGATTCACGGCAGCCTTGATGCGAGGCTGCGAGCGCGCGGCCTGAAAGGCAATGATGCCGCCCAGCGACCAGCCCAGCATGCCGATGCGACCGAGATCCAGCCTTCCGTGAAATCGGTCGCGACGGTCGGTATCGAGCGCTTGCAGCCGGTCGAGCACGAAGCTGACGTCCTGCACATACAAACTCAGATCGGCACCGGCCCAGAGCAACTCGAACTGCTCGCGCGGCGAAAGCTTCCGTTGCGGCTCCGACAGTGCGGTAGCCGCGGTGTATTGAGTAGAGTATCGGTGCCCGTCCTCTTTATAAGAGGTACCGTCCGGAAAGCGTCGCAAGCCATTCACGCCCGTGTGCCCGATGGCCACCACCACATAGCCGTGGCTGGCCAGAAACTCGGTCTGGAACGTGCCGCTGAAGTGCGGAAACTCCCGGCCGTGACTGTAGATGATCACGGGGAATTTGCGCGGCTGCGGCGCCAGGGGGGCATCGAGGGTCGAAAGAGTCTCGGCCCGCGACAGCTTGCGCACCCACTGACCTTCGGCGTAGAGCCCAGGATGCAGC
>JBGAIL010000291.1:0-3701 GCA_044225565.1 Steroidobacteraceae bacterium
GCTGCGGCCTTCTCGCTGTAGAAGAAGTACAGGTTGATGGGCTCGTCGAGCTCCTTGAGGATCTTCGTGGTGCCGGGCGCCGTCGAGTAGAGCCGGTTCTCGGTGAGGTCCAGCCGCCAGCCGCGCAGCACGAAGCCGAAGAGCACGGTGAGGCCGATGAAGAGCAGGCCGAGCGCGATGAGCGCGCCGCCGCCGAGTGTGGAACGTTTCGTCAGCATCTGGGATTCCGTCTCTTATCGGGCCTTGCGCACATCGAGCGTGATGCTCGTGGCGATGAGGAAGAAAGCGATCAGCATCGCGAAGTACAGCAGGTCGCGCAGGTCGATCACGCCCTTGGAGATGGATTCGAAGTGCGTGAGGAACGAGAGCGAGGCGACGGCGTTCAGGAGCGGTTGCGGCGCCCAGGCGCTGAACACGTCCATCACCATGGGGAAGCCCGCCAGCAGGAAGGCGAAGCACACCACCACCGAGAGGATGAACGCGATCACCTGGTTGCGGGTGAGCGCCGACATGCACGAACCGATGGCGAGGAATCCGCCGGCCATGAGGAAGCTGCCGATGTACGCAGCGAAGATGGCGCCGTTGTCCGGCTCGCCGAGATACGCGACCGTCACCCAGATGGGGAAGGTGAGCGCCAGGGCGAGGCCCGCGAACAGCCAGGCGGCGAGGAACTTGCCGAGCACCGCGTCCCACAGCGTGAGGGGCTGCGTCATGAGCAGCTCGATGCTGCCGCTCTTGCGCTCCTCCGCCCACAGGCGCATGGAGACCGCGGGGATCAGGAACAGGTACAGCCAGGGATGGAACGTGAAGAAGGGCGTGAGGTCCGCCTGGCCGCTCTCGTAGAGCTTGCCCATGTAGAACGTGAAGATGCCGGAGAGCATCAGGAAGATGACGATGAACACGTAGGCCACGGGTGTCGCGAAGTAGCTCGCGAGCTCCCGCCGCATGACGATGCAGACGTTGCGCATGAGTATTACCGGTTTCTTCTGGCGTTCAGGCGGTGATGGTGCGGAACACGTCCTCGAGCCGGCCCGAGGGCGCCCGGGATCGCAGGGCCTGCGGCGTGTCGTCCGCCACCACCCGGCCCTTGGCGATGATGATGGCGCGCGTGCATACCGCATCCACCTCTTCGAGGATGTGCGTCGAGATGACGATGATCTTGTCGCGGCTGATGGCGTTGATGAGGCCGCGCACCTCGTGCTTCTGGTTGGGGTCGAGCCCGTCGGTGGGCTCGTCGAGGATGAGCACCGGCGGATCGTGGATCACCGCCTGCGCGAGGCCCACGCGGCGGCGGAAGCCCTTGGAGAGAGTGTCGATGACCTGCTCGAGCACGCCACCGAGCTGCAGGCGCTCCACGACGTAGTCCGTGCGCTCGCGGCGCTTCGCGCCCTCGAGCTGGCGCAGGTCCGCGATGAACTCGAGGAACTGCCGCACCGTCATCTCGCCGTAGAGCGGGGCACCTTCCGGGAGGTATCCGATGCAACGCTTGGCGGCGATGCCGTCCGTCTCGACGTCATGGCCGCAGATGCTGGCCTTGCCGCCGGTCGGGGTGATGAAGCCCGCGATCATGCGCATGGTGGTGGTCTTGCCGGCCCCGTTGGGGCCGAGGAAGCCCAGCACCTCGCCGGGGCTCACCTCGAAGCTCACGTCGTCGACGGCGGTGAGGGAATCGTAACGCTTGCTCAGATGCTCGGTTCTTATCATTAGGCCGCGGCTCCTCCCCGAATTTGGCTGCTCTAGAGGGCTGCGGCGGCAAAAAGTTCCGTGCCGCGCCCGATGGGTTGCGGATTCTGCCTCAGAAGCGCCGTGTGGAGCGAGGCCCCTGCAGGCGCCAGAACAGGATCGCCAGCGCGCCGCCCAGCAGTCCGCCCAGGTGGGCGAAGTGCGCGATGCCATCCTGCGTGCCGGTCACTCCGAGCACCAGCTCGAGGATGCCGTAGAGGGTGACGAAGAGCCATGCGGGCATGGGAATGGGCGGGAAGAGCAGCATCAGGCGCACGCGCGGGAAGTAGACGGCGAAGGCCAGCAGCAGCCCGAACACGCCTCCCGAGGCACCGACCGTCGGGTAGAGCGACCCCGTGGCGTGCGTGACGACGAGCTGCGTGGCTGCGGCCCCGAGCACGCTGGATGCGTAGAACGCGACGAAGCGGCGTGTGCCGAAGAAAGTCTCCAGCTTCCCGCCGAACATCACCACCGCGAACATGTTGAAGAGGATGTGCGTGAAGCTGCCGTGCAGGAACGCATAGGTGACGACCTGCCACGGGGCGAAGTTCGGCCCCAGGGGCCACAGCTCGAACCGTTCGGTGAAGCCCTCGCCCAGGGAGAGCTGCATCAGGTAGACGACGCCGTTGGCGAGCAGGATGAAGCGCGTGGCGCGCGGAAGGCTGGACAGCATGTCTTGAGTGGGTTCCCTGCCCGCAGGCGTGGCGTTCGCGCCGTATTGTACCTGCTGGTTCGGTTATCCTTGCCGCCATGAGCCAGGCATTCATCTGCGATGCGGTCCGCACGCCCATAGGCCGCTACGGCGGCGCGCTTTCGGGCGTGCGCGCCGACGATCTCGCCGCCATCCCCCTCAAGGCGCTGGCGGCCCGCAACCCCTCGCTGGACGTCGCCGCGATCGAAGAAGTCGTGCTCGGCTGCGCCAACCAGGCAGGGGAGGACAATCGCAACGTCGCGCGCATGGCCTCGCTGCTCGCGGGCTTTCCCGTGACGGTGCCGGGGATCACGGTGAACCGGCTCTGCGCCTCGGGGCTCGACGCCGTGGTCGCGGCCGCGCGGGCGGTGAAGGCGGGCGAGATCGGCCTCGCCGTCGCGGGTGGCGTGGAATCCATGTCCCGGGCGCCCTTCGTGATGCCGAAGGCGGATGCCGCCTTCAGCCGGCAGGCCGAGATCTTCGACACCACCATCGGCTGGCGATTCATCAATCCCGTGCTGCGCAAGCAGTACGGCGTGGATTCCATGCCGGAAACGGGCGAGAACGTCGCCGAGCAGTTCTCCGTGAGCCGCGCGGACCAGGACGCCTTCGCGCTGCGCAGCCAGAAGCGCACCGCGGCCGCTTACGAGCGAGGCTTCTATGCAGCGGAGCTGATCCCGGTCGAGATTCCGCAGCGCAAGGGCGTGCCGGTGGTCGTGAGCAAGGACGAGCATCCGCGTGGCGACACCACGCTCGAGCAGCTGGCGAAGCTGGCGACGCCATTTCGCGCCAACGGTACGGTAACGGCGGGCAACGCCTCAGGCGTGAACGACGGAGCCTGCGCGATGCTGGTCGCATCGGAAGCCGCTGCGAAGCAGTTCGGTCTCAAGCCGCGCGCGCGCGTGATAGCCGCCGCGGCGGCGGGTGTGGAGCCGCGCATCATGGGCATCGGTCCCGTGCCGGCCGTGCGCAAGGTTCTGGGCCTCGCGGGGCTCGAGCTGAAGCAGATGGACGTCATCGAGCTCAACGAGGCCTTCGCCTCGCAGGGCCTCGCCGTGCTGCGGCAGCTCGGGCTGCCGGACGATGCGGCTCAGGTGAATCCCAACGGCGGCGCCATCGCGCTCGGGCACCCGCTGGGCATGTCCGGCGCTCGGCTGGTCACCACCGCCAGCCATCAGCTGGTCGCAAGCGGTGGCCGTTACGCGCTCTGCACCATGTGCATCGGCGTAGGGCAGGGCGTGGCGGTGATTCTCGAGCGTGTCTGAAGGGGTCAGGTCTTGCAATCATG
>JBGAIL010000292.1:0-3695 GCA_044225565.1 Steroidobacteraceae bacterium
AGATCGAGCAGCTGGCCCGACGGCACGGCCGCACGGTCCAGCGCATCAATGCGAGCAAGCTGAAGCAGCTCGCGGGCGAGGTGACGCATCAGGGCGTGCTCGCCGAAGTGGAGCCGATGCCGCCGTGGTCGGAGGACGACCTGTTCGAGGCGGCGGGTGCCGCTGCATCTCCCTTGCTGCTAGCGCTCGACGGCGTGCAGGATCCTCACAACCTCGGCGCGTGCCTGAGAACGGCGGATGCGTGCGGCGCGCTCGCGGTCATCGTGCCGAAAGACCGGGCGGCGCAGCTGAACCCCACCGCGCGCAAAGTCGCCGCCGGGGCAGCCGAAACCACGCCGGTGGTGGCGGTCACCAATCTCGTGCGCACGCTGAAGCTGCTCAAGGATGCGAACGTCTGGTCGGTCGGGGCAGATGCCGAGGTCGACCGGCCCGCGCACGAGGCCGATCTCACGGGTGGGATCGTGCTCGTGCTGGGCGCGGAAGGGGCAGGGCTCAGGCAGCTCACGCGCCAGACCTGCGACTTCCTCGTTTCCCTGCCGCAGCTGGGCGCGGTGGAGAGTCTGAACGTCTCGGTGGCCGCCGGAATGCTTCTTTACGAGGCGGTACGGCAGCGACGTTCGGCCTGACCGCCTTTGCGGCTGACTCCCCCTTCAGGTATCCTTCGCGGCCCCCGGAACCCCGGGGGCTTTCTCCTTGCCGCACCGGCGATGCCTCGCTTCGGGCGGCTCTCAACCGTAAGGAGCATCCATGAGGCACTATGAAATCGTGTTCCTGGTCCATCCGGACCAGAGCGAACAGGTTCCGGCCATGATCGAGCGCTACAAGGGCATGATCGGCGCCGGTGGCGGCCGCGTACACCGTCTCGAGGACTGGGGCCGCAGGCAGCTCGCCTATCCCATCACCAAGGTCCACAAGGCGCACTACGTCCTGATGAACATCGAGAGCGACCAGAAGACCCTCAACGAGCTCACTGGCGCCTTCCGCTTCAGCGACGCGGTGCTGCGCCACCTGGTCGTGCAGATGGACGAAGCCGTCACCGAGCCTTCTCCCATGGCCAAGGCCGAGGAGGAAGAGGCTTCGGGCGAGCGCCGCCGCGAGCGTCCGAGCCGCGATGACGACGAGGACGATGCCGCCGGAGACAACGCATGAACAGCAACGCCCGCCCCAAGAGCTCGAGCCGCTTCTCGCGCCGCAAGAAGTTCTGCCGCTTCACCGCCGAAGGCGTGAAGTCCATCGATTACAAGGATCTCGCCGTCCTCAAGGGCTACGTCACCGAGACCGGCAAGATCGTCCCGAGCCGCATCACCGGCACGAAGTCGTTCTACCAGCGGCAGCTCGCCGTCGCGATCAAGCGTGCGCGCTTCCTCGCGCTGCTGCCGTACACCGATCAGCACTGAGGCAGCGCCATGGACGTCATTCTTCTTCAGAAGGTCGCGAACCTCGGCAACATCGGCGACCGCGTCAAGGTGAAGTCGGGTTTCGGCCGCAACTACCTGCTGCCGCAGGGTAAGGCCACGCTCGCCACTGCGGCTAACGTCGCGAAATTCGAGGAGCGCCGCGTAGAGCTCGAGCGCGCTGCGCGCGAGCACCTCTCATCCGCCACCGAACGCGCCGAGGCGATGAAGGACTTCCGCCTCACGATCACCGCGAAGGCCGGCACGGAAGGCAAGCTGTTCGGCTCCATCGGCACGGCGGACATCGCGGAAGCGTGCACCCGCGAGGGCTTCAAGGTGGAGCGCAGCGAGGTGCGCCTGCCCGGTGGCCCGCTGCGCATGGTCGGCGACCATGTGGTGCACTTGCATCTGCACGCCGACGTGGACGTGCCGCTCAACGTCACGATCGTCGCCGAGGAATAGCCGCAAGGCATTGCGGCACCGGGGCATCCAGTGGCCGGTCCAGCCAAAGCGCGTCGCGATGCCGGACCGGTCGCGGATGTCCGAACTCCGCCACATTCCATCGAGGCGGAACAGGCGGTGCTCGGCGGCCTCATGCTCGAGGCCTCTGCGTGGGACAACGTCGCGGACGCCGTGCGCGCGGACGATTTCTACCGCCCCGACCACGAGCTGATCTTCCAGGCCATCGGCGCGCTCGCCGGTGAAGGCAAGCCCTGCGACGTCATCACCGTTTCCGAGCAGCTCGAGCGCATGGGCCAGCTGGAAGATGCCGGCGGCCAGGCCTACCTCGCCACGCTGGCGCGAGACACGCCCACCGCCGCCAACGTCCGCGCATACGCGCAAATCGTTCGTGAGCGTTCGCTGCTGCGCAAGCTGATCAAGGCCGGCACCGAGATCGCCACTTCGGTGTTCAACGACGAAGGCCACACCGCGCGCGATCTCGTGGACCGCGCCGAGCAGAAGGTGTTCGAGATCGCCGAAGCGGGCTTCAGCGCTCGCGATGGCGCCGTCTCCGTGCGCTCGATGCTTCCCGCGCTGATCGACCAGATCGACGAGTGGCACACCAATCCGGACAAGCTGCGCGGCCTCGCGACCGGCTATTCGGAGTTCGACCGCATGACGGGCGGCATGCGCCCGGGCGATCTCATCATCGTCGCGGGCCGCCCGTCGATGGGCAAGACGACCCTTGCCGTGAACATGGCCGAGTACGCGGCGGTGAATCCCAACATCCGCGCCTCCGTCGCCATCTTCAGCATGGAAATGCCGTCCGAGCAGCTGATGACGCGCATGCTGTCCTCCATCGGCGGCGTACCGCTCAACAGCATCCGCAGCGGGAGGATCTCCGACGAGGACTGGGTGCGCATCACCTCGGCCACCAGCCAGCTCTCCGTGGCGAAGATCTTCATCGACGAGACGCCGGCGCTCACGCCGACTGATCTGCGCGCCCGCGCGCGCCGCGTGAAGCGCGAGCACGGGCTGGATCTGGTGGTGGTCGACTACCTGCAGCTGATGCAGGTGGCGGGCTCCAAGGAGAACCGCGCGACGGAGATTTCCGAGATCTCGCGCGGCCTGAAAGCGCTCGCCAAGGAGCTGGCGATCCCGGTCATCGCGCTCTCCCAGCTCAACCGCAGCGTCGAGCAGCGCGAGCACAAGAAGCCGGTGATGTCGGATCTGCGCGAAAGCGGCGCGATCGAGCAGGACGCGGACATGATCCTGCTCATCTACCGCGAAGAGGTGTACGACAAGAACACCACCAAGAAGGGCATCGCGGAGATCGACCTCGCCAAGCACCGCAACGGCGAGATCGGTACCTTCCTGCTCACATTCCAGGGCGCGTACTCGCGCTTCGCCAATTACGCGCCGGACTCCTACGCCGAGGGCGTGCTGCGGTGAGCCGCCTCATCCGGGCGCTTATCGACACCTCCGCCCTGCGAAGCAACCTCAAGACGATCCGCGAACGGGCGCCCGGCTCGAAGGTGATGGCCGTGGTGAAGGCCAACGCCTACGGACACGGCCTGGTGCCGACGGCACTCGCTCTCGCGGATGCGGATGCCTTCGCCGTCGCTCGTCTCGAGGAAGGGCTGACTCTGCGCGCGGCGGGTGTCACCCGGCCCATCGTGCTGCTCGAAGGCGTCTTCTCCCAGGAGCAGCTGCTCGAAGCCGCCCGCCACGGTTTCGACCTGGTGGTGCACGATCCCTCGCAGATCCAGCTGCTCGAGAGCTTCGACGGCTCGCACCGCTTCGTGCTCTGGCTCAAGATCGATACGGGCATGAACCGGCTCGGCTTCCGGCCGGCGGACT
>JBGAIL010000293.1:0-3675 GCA_044225565.1 Steroidobacteraceae bacterium
GGCGCCGCCGTTGAGCACCAGGTTATCGCCTTCGGCGTTAAGCGCAATGGTGCGGAGGTTCGCGCCCGCGAGCTTAAACCCGTGCTCGGGCAGGCGCAGGTCGCGGCTGATGCCCGCATCCAGCAGATAGGAGAGGTGAGCGCAGGCGGAAACGCGATATCCCGGCGCGAACTCGCGCGTGACGGAAGCGCCGCCCACGCGGTCCGCCGCTTCGAGCACCACGACTTCGCGCCCGGCACGAGCGAGATACGCCGCGCAGACGAGGCCGTTGTGGCCCCCGCCGACGATGATGATTCGATTTCGGTCAGTCATCCGACCAGCCCTCGGGCACGAGATTGGGGCGACGCAGATCCATCAGGATCTCGCGTGCGGCATTGGCTCCGGGTGCCGCCATCACGCCGCCGCCGGGATGCGTGCCGGAACCGCACATGTAGAAGCCCTTCACGGGCCCGCGATACTGCGCGAATCCCGGGAACGGCCGGTTGAAGAGCAACTGATCCATCGTGAGCTCGCCCTGGAAGATGTTGCCTTCCGTCAGGCCCACCTCGTTCTCGAGCTCGCGCGGCGTGCGCACTTCCACGTGACGGACCAGCTGCCTGAAGTTCGGGCTGTAGCGCCCGATCTGGTCGAGAACGGTGTCGCGGAAGGCGTCGCGGTCCTGGTCGGTCCAGTCGCGGCCGTGGATCTTCGGCGGCACGTACTGCACGAACACCGACATGAAGTGCTTGCCGGCGGGCGCCATGGTCGGGTCCGTCATCGACGGGATCAGCAGGTCGAGGTAAGGCTCCTTCGACCAGGTGCCGCTCTTCCAGTCGTCGTAGGCGCGCTCCATCTTCTCGAGCGAGTCGAGGAAGTGGATGTCGCCGAAGTGCAGCGGGTTGTCCTCGCCGAGCGCCGGGAACTGCGGCAACCCGTCGAGCGCGATGTTGAGCTTGCCCGAGGAGCCGCGGATCTTGAAGTTGCGCGCCCGCTTCACGAACGCGGGGCTCAGGTCCTTCTCGTCGAACAGCCTGGTGAACGTCCGCTTGGGATCGAGGTTCGAGACGACGATCTTCGCGTGATACTCGTTGCCGTTCGCCGTCGCTACGCCAGTGACGCGGCCGCCGCGCACGATGACTCTCTCCACCGGGGCATCCGTGATGGTCTCGCCGCCGAAAGCCTTGTAGGCGGAGGCGATGGCTTTCGACACGGCGCCCATGCCGCCGCGCGCGAAGCCCCACGAGCCGATGGAACCGTCCACATCGCCCATGTAGTGGTGCAGCAGCACGTAGGCCGTGCCGGGCGAATACACGCCCATCGCCGAGCCGATGATGCCGCTGCCGGAGAGATGCGCCTTGATGAGGTCGGACTCGAAGTACTCGCCGAGGAAGTCCGCGATGCTCATCGTGTAGAAGCGCATCGTGTCGTAGATGAACTGCTCGCCCATCTTCGCGAACTCGCGGCCGAGATACAGCATCTCGCGCAGGTCCCGCGGCTTGAGCGAAGTGGGATCCGGCGGTGCGCGCAGCAGCAGCGGGCGGATGAACTTGCACTGCCGCATCACGTCCGTGGAGTAGCGATTGTAGGCATCCGCATCGTGCGCGTTGTGCCGCGCGAACTCGCGGCGCTGCACGTCGTGGTCGGTGTAGTTGCCGAGGATGTCGCCTGTGCTGGTGATGGTGACGCCGCCGCCGTAAGGCACCACCTGCAAGCCGTGCTTCGCGAGCTCCAGGTCCCGGAACAGCTCGGGTCGCAGCAGGCTGCACACGTACGAGCAGTTCGAATACATCCAGCCCGGCTGGATCTCCCGGCTCACGGCCGCGCCGCCGATCCACGGATTGCGCTCGAGCAGCAGGACTTTCAGGCCGGAGCGCGCGAGGTACGCGGCATTCGTCAGGCCGTTGTGGCCCGCGCCGATGACGATGGCATCGTAGTTCGAATTCGCCACTGGAAGACCCCGTCTAGCTGGCGCGATGCGCGGATTCGGGGCTCCTTGCCTCGTCCACCACGCGGTCCACCGCGGCCTCGAACGCTTTCAGCGTGTCCGCGAGGCAGCGCGCATCGTGCGCCTCGCAGATGAACCAGGGCTCGCGCGAGTCGGGCTCGCAGAGGATGCCGAGGTCGTGCAGCTCGGGCGCCAGCGCTTCGTAGAAGGTGTAGTCGCTGTTCACCCAGTCCCGATAGCCCTTGGGTGGCTGCTCGCTGAAGAAAAGGCCGCTCATCGACGGATGGCCGCTGAACGAGTGGCGGATGCCGCGCTGCGAGAGGATCTGGCTCATGCCGGCGCGGAGCTTCGTGCCGTAGTCGGCGATGGTCTGCAGTGCCGGGGTTTCCGCAAGGATTTCCAGGCACTTTTCCGCAGCTGCGAGCGCGACGGAGTGCGCGGTGAACGTGCCACCGTGCACCACGCCTTTGCCGAGCTTGCGCATGATGTCTTCGCGGCCCGCGAGCACGGAGATGGGGTAGCCGTTTGCCACGGCCTTGGCGAAGGTGCACAGGTCTGCCTTCACTCCGAAGAGCTCCTGGCAGCCGCCGCGCGCGACGCGGAAGCCGGTCTTCACCTCGTCGATGATCATGACGATGCCGTACTTGTCGCAGAGCCCGCGCGCCGCGTGCACGAACTCGCGAGTGGCCGAGATGGAGCAGCAGTTGCCCATGATCGGCTCGATGAGGAAGGCCGCGATCTGGTGGCCGTAGGCCTTGAACACGCTTTCCAGGCGGTCCGCGTCGTTCATCGGCACTGCGTGCACCAGCGCACGCAGCATGTTCGGCACGCCCGCGCTGTAGGGGATCAAGTGAGGGTCGCCCGAAGCAGGGCGCCAGTCCTCGACTTGCGTGGTCCAGAGCGCCGCATCGAAAACGCCGTGATAGCCGCCTTCGATGGTCACGTATGAATCGCGGCCCGTGTGGGCGCGTGCCAGTCGCAGAGCCGCCATCACCGCCTCGGTGCCGGAATTGGAAAAGCGCACCAGCTCGGCAGCCGGCACCATGCGCGAGATGCGCTCGGCCACGGTGTATTCGCGTTCGGTTCCCAATGCGAAAACGCCGCCGACCTCCATGCCCTTGCGGGCGGCCTCATCCACGCGGGGGTCGGCGTAGCCGAGGATGCAGGGGCCGTAGGCCAGCCGATAATCGATGTACTCGTTGTCGTCGATGTCGCGCAGGCGCGCGCCTCTGCCGGACTTCGCGTAGATGGTCTTGTCGTCCCCCCAGTAGCGGAAGTTGGACGACACGCCGAGCGGCAGCTTGCCGACCGCCTTGCGGAAATGCGCGTTGGATCGGGCGAGGCTTCGGGTCATGGCTTGGGCCCTCCTGCCGGGGCGCCGGGGAAGTCCGGCGCCGGGATTTCCGGGCCGGGGAAGGCTCTCACGAAACGGGGTCCGCCGTCCATCCGACTGAATAGCCATTCATTCATTGCATTGCGCGGCGGACGCGCTAAGATGGCCGCCCGTCCGCCCGCGTGGCGTCGCATAAGTCGTTGACTTTGCTGCAATCGAACCCCCACACGAAGCCGCCGCGCCGGGCCGGGAAGGTGCGCCGCACCGCGCCCCCCGAGCAGCGCCGCCAGCAGCTCATCGAGGCCACCATCCGCAGCGTGGCGGAGAACGGCCTGGCCGAGACCACCATCGCCACGGTGGCGAAGGAGGCGGGCCTGAGCCAGGGCATCATCAACCTGCACTTCCAGAGCAAGGAGCG
>JBGAIL010000294.1:0-3675 GCA_044225565.1 Steroidobacteraceae bacterium
ATCGCATCGCTTCGAGGCGCTACCTGCCGGAAGGCCCGCGCTTCACCTCGCTCGAGAACTATGTCGGCAGCGAGCAAGACGAAGGCGACGCGCTCGACTGGGCTTTCGGCGCGCTGGGGCTGCAGGATCGCGCCAAGCACATCGCCACCCTGTATCTCAACGACATCGCGGACGTCATTCGTGACGCCATCGATCCACGCTTCGAGTTCGTACGCTATGCGGAATCGCTGGCTTCCAGCCAGCCGAGCTTCGATCAGCTGCACGGCGCGCTCGGCGCGCCGCACAACCTGGTCGACGCCTCCCTGCATGCGCTCACGCTGGAAACGCTGTCGAAGCATCAGCCGGACCTGGTGCTCGTCACGGCACCCTTCCCCGGCAATGTCTATGGTGCCTTCCGCATCGCGCAGTCCATCAAGCAGGTGCGGCCCTCCACCGTCACGGTGCTCGGGGGCGGCTATTGCAACACCGAGCTGCGCTCGATGCGCGAGACGCGCGTTTTCGAATACTTCGACTTCATCACGCTCGACGCCGGCGAGCGTCCGCTGCTCGCGCTCATCGAGCACCTGCAGGGCCGGCGGCCGCTCGACGAGCTGGTGCGCACCTACACCCGCGAGCGCCAGTACGTCGACTTCAAGGAGCCGGACATCCCGTTCTCCGAAAGCGGCACGCCCACTTATGCGGGCCTGCCGCTGGAGGATTACCTGTCGCTGCTGGACATGCTCAATCCCATGCACCGCCTCTGGTCGGACGGCCGCTGGAACAAGCTCACCGTCGCGCACGGCTGCTACTGGAAGAAATGCAGCTTCTGCGACGTGAGCCTCGACTACATCTCGCGCTACGACCTCGCGGCGACGGACGTGCTGCTCGACCGGATCGAATCCCTGATCCGCGAGACCGGGCAGACCGGATTCCACTTCGTCGACGAGGCCGCGCCGCCCAAGGCGCTCAAGTCGCTGGCGAACGCGCTGTTGCATCGCAAGCTGGCCATCTCGTGGTGGGGCAACATCCGTTTCGAGAAGTCCTTCGATGCCGGCCTTTGCCAGCTGCTGGCGGACAGCGGGTGCATCGCCGTCACCGGTGGCCTGGAAGTGGCTTCGGACCGCCTCCTCAAGCTCATGAAGAAGGGCGTGTCGGTCGAGCAGGTGGCGCGGGTCACGCGCGCCTTCTCCGACGCGGGAATCCTGGTGCACGCCTACCTGATGTACGGGTTTCCCACTCAAACAGTGCAGGACACAGTCGATGCCCTGGAATACGTTCGCCAGCTGTTCGCGGCCGGCTGCATCCAGTCGGGCTTCTTCCACCGCTTCACCTGCACCGTGCATTCGCCGGTGGGCAAGCACCCGGAAGAGTACGGTGTGACGCTGGCTCCGCCGCTCGGCGCGACGTTCGCCAGCAACGACATCAGTTTCACGGATGCCACCGGTGTCGACCACGACATATTCGGCGCAGCGCTCAAAAAGGCGCTGTACAACTACATGCACGGCATCGGGCTCGACGTGGACGTGCGCGAATGGTTCGAGCCGCTCGGCGCCGGCCCACGCGGCGGCACGCGAGAAAGAGCGCACCGCCGCGCGACTCACCCCATACCGCGCACGACGGTGCCGCCGAATCTCATCGAGCGCGCGCTGACCTGAACGCGCGCGCATGCTCATCGCCTTCAACAAGCCGTTCGGCGTCGCCTGCAAGTTCAGCCCGGAGCCGGGCCGCAAGACCCTGGCGGATTACATCGACATCCGCGGCGTGTACCCCGCCGGCCGCCTCGATACCGACAGCGAAGGCCTGCTGCTGCTCACCGACGATGGCGTGCTGCAGGCGCGCATCGCGGAACCGAAGCACAAGCTGGCGAAGGTGTACTGGGCGCAGGTGGAAGGCTCTCCTTCCGAAGCGGCGCTCGACCCGCTGCGCCAAGGCGTGAATCTGGGCGATTTCACGACTCGACCCGCGAGCGCGAAGCTCATCGCCGAGCCGCAAGGGCTGTGGCCGCGAGACCCGCCCATTCGCCATCGCGCGAAGATTCCCACTTCGTGGATCGAGCTCACCCTGCGCGAAGGAAAGAACCGTCAGGTGCGGCGCATGACGGCGAAGGTGGGATTTCCGACGCTGCGCCTGGTTCGCGCCGCCATCGGCGAGATCTGCGTAGAAGGACTGGCGTTGGGGACGTGGCGCGAGATCATGCCCGACGCCCTCCGCGCGGCGCGTTGATACGGCCGCCGCTTGAGAACATCATGGCGCTCACGCGCGTCAGCCGGTGGAGGAAGCATGATCAGACCCCTCGAGTTTGCCCGAATCCTCGCATCGAGCCTGGCCGTGTCGCTTGCGACCGCAAGCATGGCTTCCGCCCAGACGAACGACGACACGGCCAGCCGCCAGGCTCTTTTCGAGCGCGCGCGTAAGGGCGAGTTGCCGGGCACATGGGTTCCGCCGCCCGTTTCACCACCCAGCCACTTCGCAGCCGCCTACGCGCAACGGCTGTGCTCGGCGGTTTTCATCGCAGGCATGGACCCTGCCCTTGCACGCGACACACTGGGTGATGCCAATGCGCTCGCATCCATTGCACAGCGGGTCAAGATGCGCGAACCCGTAGTGGACCGCGCAGGCAGTGAAGTCCGCGTGCAGACTTCCGACGGCACCACCCGCATCGCACGCAAGCTCGGTAGCCAGGGCTGCGTGATCCTGCCCGAAGACGGGAGCCCCGTCGGCTTTGCGCCGTCCAAGGTCGCGCCGAACCTGCCCGACGCGAGCTCGACGCCGTGGCCCATGGGCGATCAGTTGCCCGCACAGAAGCCGGCCGGCTACGACGCGGCCAAAGTCGACGCCGCCCTGAATGCGGCGTTCTCGCCGGACGAATCGATGACGCAGGCTTTCGTCGTCACGTGGAAGGGACAACTCATCGGCGAGCGGTACGGGCTCGGCGCTACTGCCGGCACACCGCTCGAAGGCTGGTCCATGGGCAAGAGCATCGTCGCGACGCTGCTCGGCGTGCTGATGCAGCAAGGAGTCTATCGACTCGATGAGCCAGCACCGATTCCCGAATGGCAGAAACCCGGCGATCCGCGGCAGGCCATCCGCATTCGCGATCTCATGCAGATGTCGAGCGGGCTCCGCATCCGCGCGGAGCAGGATCCCGAGTATGCCTATGACGGCAGGCTGCCGGATCACTGGTACTACTACACCGCTCCCGATGCCTTCGCCTATGCGGCGAGTCGCCAGCCGGAATGGCCGCCCGGCACGATCGGCCGCTATCGCAACACCGATCCGGTGCTCGGCAGCTATCTCGTGCGCCTCGGTGCCGAACGCACGGGAGCCGAGTATCACAGCTTCCCGCAGCGCGCCTTGTTCGACCGGATCGGCATCCGCACGGCGGTGCTCGAAACCGATGCGGCCGGCAACTTCATCACGCAGGGAGCGGAGCTGCTCTCGGGCCGCGACTGGGCCCGGCTGGGCAATCCCTACCTGCAGGATGGCATGTGGAACGGCAAGCGCATCCTGCCGGAAGGGTTCGCGAAATTCGTCAGCACGCCAGCGCCTGCCTGGGTGGCGGATGGGCGCAGCATCTACGGCGGGTTCTTCTGGCTGAACACCGACGGCAACTTCCCGGTGCCGAAGGATGCTTACTTCATGGCGGGCGCGGGCGGGCAGTTCACTCTCATCATTCCTTCCCACGGCCTGGTGGTC
>JBGAIL010000039.1:0-30101 GCA_044225565.1 Steroidobacteraceae bacterium
GGACGGAGAGGCTGCGGAATGCGGTGACCGGGGCGAGCGGGAAGTTCAAGGGGCCGTTGAAGATGCCGTACGAGCCGTGGCATTACGAGTACGAGCCGTGAAAGGTCGCCGCGCAGACTGAATCACGCCCCGCGGCGCGACCGCCTGAGCCACGTCCGCAACCCCGACCACAGCAGCACCAGCGGCACGATCCCGATCAGCGTCACGAAGAGCTCGCCGCCCAGGCCGAAGGCCGTGCCGTCGTGCAGTCCGGAGAGCCACATCTCGGCGGACTCGCGAGGCGCGCGCGCCCCGGGCGTCGATTCGACGGCGACGGTGCCGCACTGCAGATCGGCAGCCACGTGCGTGGCACGCAGCCCCGATTCCGACGACTTCGCTGCGAAGATGAGCTCCCAATGCTGCGGCGCGTGCCCGGGCGCCAGAGTCGTCAGCGTTCCCGAAGGCACCAGCGGCTGCGCTTTGCGGATCGCCTCGTCGAAACCCATGCTGCCGGGGCAGGCTTCCGCGGTGCCGTGAGGCATCCCCGCAGCAGGCGTGTCGGGTAACACGCTCAGCGCCGGCTCCACCCATGCCGGCTGCACCATGTAAACGCCCGTGCCGGCGAGCACCAGCAGGAACATGACGGCCCACGCGCCCGACCAGTCGTGCAACCGGCCGGCATACAGGAAAGTGTTCCGCCACGGCCGCGGCGAGAGCTTCTGCAGCAGCCGCTGCCGCGGCGGCCACCAGAGATAGATCCCGATCCCGAGCATGAGCAGCACGCCGACGGCCATGCTGCCCAGCAGCACCCTTCCCGCATTTCCCGCCCACAACGAGCCGTGCAGGAACAGCGGCGCGTAGGCCGCCGAGCGATCGACATCCACCACGCCGAGCGCCTCTCCGGTGGCCGGCGCGATCAGCACCGCGACGAATCCGGAATTCCCGAAGCCTCCGCCCTTGCCGCCCGAGAACACCACCATGCCGGCATCGCTCACGTTGTGGGAGACGTGCGGCTGCCAGATGGCGATGGGTCCTTGCAGGCCCGGCGCCGCTGCGCGCGCATTGCGCACCCACGCATCGATCGAGCCTCGCTGCTGCGACAGGCCTGCCGGAATCAGGTCACCGTGCGCCCAGCGGAAGAATTGAGGTTGCAGGATGAGCAGGCTTCCGCTCACGCTGATCACGACCAGCAGCACGCCGAGCGTGACGCCGATCCAGCGATGCACCCAGCGCAATGCGGGCTTGAGAGTGGACTTCATCGCACGGTCTCCGCAGTAATGCGTCGCGACGCCGGCCCGTCGACAGCCAGGGAGAAGGTCTCACCGCCGCGGGGCGCCAGCCATCGACGCCGGCTTATGGCAGTCATAGGCCCGCCACGCTGGGGATTCACCGGGCCGGCGGCAATACTTGCGCGATGGAGGAACGATGCGACGCGTCGGCTTGATCGGCGGAATCGGATGGGGAGCCACGGCCGAGTACTACCGCCGCATGAACCTGGAAGCGAGGCATCGGCTGGGCGGCCATCATTCGGCCGAGATCACCATCCAGTCGCTCGACCTGCACCCGCTGCTCGAGAGGGCGCACGACGTCGCAGCGCTGGAGGAGATCTTCGACGACGCGGCTTCGGCGCTCCAGGCGGCCGGCGCACGACTGCTGGCTGTCGCATCGCTCACCGGCCATCGTTATGTCGGCCGGCTGCGCGCCCGTACCCTTCCGTTCGTGGACCTCATCGACTCGATTGCGGCCCACCTGCAGCCGGCGGAGCGCGGTCCGTTGGCGGTGTGGGCCACCAGCATCGCTCTCGCGGATCCCGTCCTCATGGCACGCCTGTCCGGGGCCGTCGGCGCACAGCTGGTGTTGCCCTCGGAAGAAGAGCGCTCACGGCTGGACCACATCATCTTCTCGGAGCTCGCGGACCAGGCCATCACGCCTCCTTCACTCGAATACCTGCGAGGGCTGCTCGCCAGCCAGCGCGCTCGAGGCGCGCGCACCCTGCTGCTCGCGACCACCGACTTTTCCGCGATCCGCACACAGCTCGGCACCGAAGTGCCGATATTCGATGCGACCGAGATCCATTGCCGCGCGCTGCTCGACGCCGCTCTCACCTGAGCGCGTCCGGCAGGATGAGGACTTTCCGTGAGTGACGCAGACCGTAACTACTCCTACCTCGTGAAGACCTTCGATGCACCGCAGGTCGGCGTGCATGGATTCGTCGAGGCGATGAGCCGCCTGGCGCTGCCCACATGGCGTGCGCTCGCGGCCGCAGGGCAGCTCGAAGCGGTCCACGTTCTGCGAAAGGTCGGCGACATCGACCTGCAGACCTCTGCGCTGCCGGTGCGGGACTGGGCTTACGTCGCGATCCTCGAGCTTGCCGAACGTGCCTCGCCGGATGCCGTGCTGGCCGCGGAGGCCGCGGCAGGCCTGGATGTCGCATCGCTGTCCCGCAACGGCATCGAGTATCTGTCGAACGAAGCGCTGGTGCGCCCCGAGCGCGCCGGCACGGCGATCCCGCTGCCCTCGCCACACTGGCCGACGCCGCCGGCCGCCCAGCAGGCGGCGGTGGAATACATCCAGATCCCGGACCGGCACTGGAACGAGTATCGCCTCTTCATGAAGGAAGTGATGGGGCCGGTGGGCGCACGCCTCGTGCGGCTCGGCGCGAGCTATCAGATCCAGATCATGGAGCGGGTGCGCGTGCTGCACCGGGATCCGTCGCTGCCCGCGTGGAATCGCATCCACGTGCTGTGGGGCGATTTCAACGATTCGGCGAACGGGTTCATCGCGCGCACCAACGAAGCAGTCCGCGCAGTGCTGGGCCCGGAACATGACGTGATGTCGGCGCTGAATGCTGCGAACGGCTACCGCGTGAAGCCGCGCATGAGCCGCAACGTGCTGATCGGGGAGCTGTCGATCCTGCGCGCGCCGGGCGACGCCACCTCAGGCCTCGCTGCGGATCAGCGGTAGGGCGCGCACACGTCGAACAGCGCGTTCCGCACCCACAGATGCCTGGGGTCCTCGTTGAACTTCGGGCTCCAGAACATGTGCAGGTCGAGCGGCGGGATCTCCACCGGAGGGTCCATGTACTCCACCGGCAGGAACCGGGCGAGCAGTCTGGCCAGCCGTTCCTGCACGAGCGCCATGCGGGACGTGCCCGAAATCAGCGAGGGCAGCAGCGAATAGTAGGGAAGCACGGCGAGATTGCGCTGCGTGCTGCGCAGGCTGTCGATCTCTTCGCTGAAATGGCTGCGCGGCGCGCCGCCGATGTGCGGTGCGTCCACGACCGTGGCGATGTGGCCGCGCTTCATGTATTCGGCGAGCGAGCTTTCCGTCGGTGGATGATCCCGCGAATAGAGCACCACGAAGCGGTCGCTGAACAGCCGCCGCGACATGAGCGTGGCATCCTCCACGATCTGCGGCGGAGCGACGATCATCTCGATGTCGTCGCTCCGCAGATTGGCCACCGACGAGCGGGTGATGTTGGTGACGCGCAGGGTGAGCTTGGGCGTCTCGATCTCGGTCTTCTCGATGAGGCCGGGAATCACCAGCATGGCGACGTAATCGGCCGTCGCCATGATGAACTCGCCGGCCCAGTTGGCGGGATCCGCATCCGCGGAGTCGAACGCGGCGTGCAGCAGGCCGAGCAGCTGACGCACCGGCTCGCGGATGCGTTCCGCCTTGCTGGTGAGCTTCATCTCCCGGCCCACCGGCACCAGCAGCTCGTCGCCGAAGGCCTCGCGCAGCTTGGCGAGCGCCGCGCTCGCCGCCGGCTGGGTGAGATCGAACCGTTCGCCCGCGCGCGTGACGCTGCGGCACTCGAGCAAGGCATCGAGGATCGGCAGCAGGTTGAGGTTCAGTCGGCGCGTGTGATCGCTCATCGCCTCACGGATATCGCGGCTTCATGGACGCCGCGCACGAACGGCGCGTTCCATCGTAAGCCCCCTCGCGCATGCCGGCAACGGTTGCACGGCCGCAGCCCGCGGCAGCGCTAGCGTGACGCCCGCTCGGGAAACGCGCGAATCAGCGCGTTCACCATGCCATCTGGTGGCTGCGGAGCGGCATCGGAGAAATCGAACGCGGTGCCGAGCCACACGGCGACTAGCCCGCGCTTCGGGCATACGGCGAGGAACTGGCCGCCGACACCGTGATGCCCGAAGCATCCGGGCACGTTCGCGACCTCCAGCATCAGCTGCGCGCCATAGCCGCTGGACCTCTCGCCCGGAATCGGCGTGGGCTTCCTCGAATATTCCAGCCAGCCCTCCGGCAGCACGCGGCGACCTTTCCAGACGCCTTCTTTCAACAACAGCAGGCCGATGCGCGCGAGATCCTCGGCTCGCGCATAGGCGGCATGGCCGGCGAGATAGGTGCCGGAGCGGTCGAACTCGAGCGTGACGCCGGTGATGCCGAGGGGTGCGAACAGCTCGTTGCCGAAGTACTGGAGCAGCGCCTGCCGCGGCTCGCCCTTCAACCGCTCCTGCAGCGCACGCGCCAGCAGCGTGGAGGCGCCCGTCGAGTATTCGAAATGAGTGCCGGGCGCCGCCTCGCTCTCCCGGGCGGCCACGAATCCGGCGACGTCCAGGCCCGCCGGCCCCGCGAAGTAGACCGAGTACGCCGGAGCGCCGGGCTTGAAGAATTCCTCCTCCCAGCCGATGCCGCTGGTCATGTGCAGGAGATGATCGAACGTGATGCCGCGGCGGGGATCGTCCGCCGCGCGCCATTCCGGGCGGTTCACGGTTTCCGCGACGCGTAGCTTGTCGTCGCGCACGAGCAGCCCCGCGAGCAGGTTGTTGAAGACCTTCGCGACGGAGCCGAGATAGAACTCGTTCTGCGCGCCAAGGCCCGCGGCGTAACGCTCCACGACGACACGATCGTCCAGCACCACGAAAGCGGCGCTCGCCGTTTTCCCCAGCGGGCCCTCGGGGGAAAACCCTTGATCGAGCGCTTTCTCGACCGCGGCTCGATCCACCGCGCCAGGCAATGGCCCGCGTGCCAGAGGCTGTGGAGCCACCTGCCGTCGCGATTCGCGCTGCGCGACGGCAGCCACTTCGCCGCCCGCCTCGTCCGTCACGCAACCACCGCCATCGCCGACGGAATGCGATTGCGCGAGCGCCTTGCCGCCGGCCATGAGCCGGACGATGGTCTCGTCACCGGCGACTTCCACGACGAGCCGCTGCTGCGGCGTCTCGAGCAGCTTCGGCGCAGTGGGATAGAGATAGCGCCAGATCGCAGGCTCACCATCCGAGCACCGCTCCAGCGACATGCGCTGCACGGTCAGGCACGAGCACGCCACTCTGGCCTTCAGGCGAGCGGCATCGGCAGCAGGGATGGCGGGCCAGTCGCGGGCGACGGCCGGGGGAGCCACGGGGCCCGCCACGATGGCGGCCAGGATAATCGACGCGAAGAGGGCACGCGGAGTCATCATGGCCCTGACCTTATGCTTCACTGCCGCGCGGAACGATAGTCGCAACGTGATGGCAGCCATCCACTCCGTTGATCGTCGACATGCCGGCTGCTCCGCGTGCACGCAGCACGCTGAAAGCCGCTTCGCCTACTTTCCGGGTTTCACCTGCGCGGCCTGCTCCACGCCGGCCAGCAGCCCATCGAGCGCGGCGCGGTCGTAGAGACGCCCGTTGAACACCACCATGCGGATCGCGCGGGTGTTCTTCACGTCCTCGAGTGGATTGCGGTCGAGCAGCAGCAGGTCCGCGATGCGGCCTGCTTCCACCGCACCGAAATCCTGCGAGCGCTCCATGTATTGCGCCGGCACGAGCGTCGCCGCGCGCAGCACCTCGAGCGGGGAAAGGCCGGCCTTTGCCATCCATTCGAGCTCGTCGTGCAGGCCCGAGCCGAAGAAGCAGTAGCTGTCGCCCGAATCCGTTCCGGCCATCACCTTCACGCCAGCTGCATGCGCCTGGCGCGTGAGGTTCAGGCCCTTCTCGAAGAACGCGCGATAGATTTCCGCGTCCGCCGGCGTCGGTGCGCGCTTCTGCGTGCGAGCCACGTCTTCCTGGATGCCCTCGCGCATCTCCCGAGGCAGCAGGCGCAGGCGCGGATCCTCGAGATACTGGCGATCGCGCGCCGCGGCCTTCCAGTCGAACAGGCGGGTCAGGTGGGTGGGCGTGTAATAGGAGCCGTTGCGCACCATCGCATCGAAGATCTCGCGCAGCATGCGGGGATCGTGCGCTTCCAGGATCTGCTCGAGCCGTTGCGGAGGGAGATTGCGCTCCGCGGGGTTGCGCTGCAGGTCCTGGGCGCCGGGAAAGCTGTCCAGGAGCATCTCGCGCGCATGCTCCATGCTCTTCTGACCGGCATTCGCAGCCTCGACGTAGCTCACCGCCAGCGGCTTGTGCCCCGCGACGACGATGCCGGCGCGCCGCGCTTCGTCCATCAGCGCGAAGTACGAGTCGCGGGGAATGCGGCTGTACACCTTGATGAAATCGGCCGTGCCCTCGTCGACGAAGAAGCGCACCAGCTTGCGAGCGTCTTGCGGAGTGCCGGCGCCGAGGAAGCGGGGGACCGAGCCGTCCTGGGGAATGGAACCCGGCCCGTCGACCGCGAACGTGCCCATGGCGACGATGCGGGGCCCGGTGCGCAGGCCGGCGCGCGCCTCGGCGTCCCAGCGGCGCTTGATGGGGATGGCGCTGCGGCGATAGTCGTCCGAATCGACGTCGGACATGTCGCGCACGGCGGTGACGCCGTTCGCGATGAAGAGCGGCAGCACCTGCTCTTCGGAAATCTTCGGCGCGTCGATGTCGAACATCAGGTGGACGTGCATGTCCCACAGGCCGGGCATCAGGAAGCGCCCCTCGCCCGGGATCAGCTTCACGTCCGGCGGAACGCGCACGCTGGCGCTCGGGCCCGCCGTGACGATGCGGCTGCGATCCCAGACGACGGTCTGGCCCGGCTCCAGCCGGCCATTCGCCAGATCGACGATGGTGACGCCCTGCAGCGCGACGACGTCCGATGGAGGCAGCTCTACGGCCGACGCTGCTGCAAATGTTGCCGCCAAAGCCACCAGGCCGAGTGCGGACACCGCACGCGCGCTCACGGTGACACCGCCAGCCGCTGGGCCTTCGTCATCGCCTCCATCGCCTCTTCCGGCCGCCTGGCGGCGCTCAGCGCACTGGCGAGGCTGGCGTAGGCGCGGGATTCGGTCGGGTAGTGCTCCACGTTCCGCTGGAACACCTCCACTGCCATCGCAGGCTTCTCCTGCTGCAGCAGGTAGTACCCGCACCAGTCCGCCATTGCGAGCCCCAGCGGAATCTGGAACCCGTAGCGCGCCGGCAGCGTCGCGTAATGCGCCTCGATGCCCTTGATGCCCTGCGCGCGAATCAGCTCCCGCGGCGGCTGCATCCCGATGAACATCTGCTCCATGCCGTCATAGATGGAGCGATGCCGCGTGGTCATGTGCTCCTCGTTCTTCAGGTGCTCGTACTTCCACTCGAGGTTCGCCGGCGCCGCGCGCTTCAGCAGGGCCACCGCCCGGGTGACGACGCTCGTGAGATCTTCCGCTTCATCACCATCCGTCACGTAGAGAAATCGGCGTGGCGGCAGCTTCTTCAGTTTCCCTTCCGCTCCCTCGAGCACCGCCTCGTCGTTCCACCACAGCGCCGGGCTCATCGCGATGTAGCCGTTGAACGCTCCAGGCTCGTTGAGCAGGGTGTTCAGCGTGTAGAGCCCGCCCCGCGAGTGGCCCGTGAGGATGCGGAACGGCGCCGTGTGATAGTGACTCTCCACCCACGGCACGAGCTCTTTCGTGAGGAAGGTGAGGAAGCGATCCCCCCGCCCGCAATCTCCACGGCAGCCGGGGAGGTTCGGCGTGAGGTCACGAGCGCGATCCACGTTCGGGATCGCGACCACGATGGTCTCCGGGATGCGCCCCGCGTCCGCGAGGAACTGCACCGCAGCGACGGTGTGCAGGTAGTTCATGCTCCCATCGAGCACGTACAGCACGACGCACGGAGTGTGCCACTTGTCGTGCGCGGGCGGCACGTAGATCTGCAGTGGACGCGCCTCACCCAGCGTGTCGGACCACAACGAAACGTTGCGCCCCACTTCCACCGGAGCACCGTAAACGGCTTCCGCCGCACCCTGGGCCGAGAAGGACGCCCAGAGCGCGGCGACGGCCGCAACCGCAGAGAATGCGCCGCGAATCGAATGCCTCATGGGTCAGTAAGTGTAAGTGAGGCTCGCGACGACCGCCCTGCGATTTCCGTAGTAGGCGTAGGTGTTCGCGGTGAACACGGCCGAAACGTACGTCTTGTCCGTCACGTTCGTCGCGTTCAGCGCCGCGCGCCACTTGCCCATCTTGTAAGAGGCGAGGAAGTCCACCAGCGTCACGGCCGGTGCCTTCGCGGTGTTCGTGTAATCGAGGCTGGACCCGATGTAGCGGACACCACCGCCGATGCCGAAGCCCGCGAGCGGCCCCATCGGCACCTCGTAGTTCACCCACGCCGAGCCGAACTTCTCCGGCACGCCGAAGGGCCTGAAGCCGACGTCGCCGTCGTTGCTCTTGGTGATCTCCGTGTCGTAGCGCGCCGCCGAGGCCAGGAAGTTCCATGGCCCACTCGCGTAGTTCATCTCGAGCTCTGCGCCGCGCGAGCGCACCTCGCCCGTCTGCACGACGTTGTCGGGGTTGGCCGGGTCGGTGGTCTGCTGGTTCTGACGGCGCAGGTCGAACACCGCCAGCATCACCGAGGTGGAGCGGCCGATGGGCTGATACTTCACGCCCACTTCGTACTGCTGAGCGGTCTCCGGATCGAAGGTGTTGCCGTAGAGGTCCGTGCCGTACACGGGCGAGAACGACTTGGCGAAGCTCGCGTAGGGCGAGATGCCGGAGTCCGTGAGCCATACGAGCCCTTCACGGTGCGTGAAGGCGTGCTGGGATTCCGACTCGCCGTTGCTGTCGAGCTTCGCGGTGTCGTAGCGGCCGCCCGCCATCACCACGAAGTGCCTGGAGATCTTCAGGTGCTCCTGCGCGTAGAAGCCGAGCTGCCTGCCGGTCTGGTTCGTGAGGATGTCCGCCACCGGCGCAGTGATGGCCTGGTGATACACCGGCGCGAACAGATCCAGGGTCGGCGCGACGCCGAAGCCCTGCTGCAGGTCCGTCTTGATGCGCTGGTAATCGACGCCCACCAGCACCGTGTGCTCGAGGCTGCCCTGGCTGAACCTGCCCTCGGCGTTGGTGTCCGCCGTGAACAGGTTGGTGTCCTCGAGCGAGAGCACCGTCTCGCGCGTGATGGTGCGCAGATCCGGCTGCAGCGCATCGGGGTTGATCGTGTTGTAGTCGATCTTCATCTTCCCGACGCGCAGGTTCTGGCGGATCGTCCACGCGGGGCTCGCCGTCCACGTGAGGAGCGAGGTGCCCGAATACTGTTTGCGCTTGAAGTGATCGAAGTTCGGGTCGCCGATGAAGCGGCTCGTCGGGATCTTCCCGTTGGGATTGTCGAACAGCGTGCCGATCGCGGGATAGGCGTTCGCCTTGCCCACCTCGTCCTTCTGGTACTCGGCGAGCACCGTCCAGGTGAGCGCGTCGGAAGGCTTCCACGTCGCCGAGGGCGCGAAGAACGTGCGCTCGTTGTTGACGTAGTCCACCTGCGTGTCCGCGTTGCGGTACACGCCGAGCAGGCGGTACATGAACCTCTCGTCCGCGTTAGCCGCGCCACCGACGTCGAACGCGCCCTGATAGGTGTTCCAGTTGCCGGCTTCCACGGTGAAGCTGCGAATGTCGCGGGCCGTGGGGCGCTTGCTCATCTGATTGACGATGCCACCGGGGCTCGCCTGGCCATAGAGCACCGAGCTCGGGCCGCGCAGCACCTCGACGCGCTCCAGCGCGTAAGGTTCGGTACGCCACCGGCCATAGCTTGCGACGGGAGTGCGCATGCCGTCGCGATAGAGGCCATCCGTGCTCTGGTTGAAGCCTCGGATGAAGAACGTGTCGCTGCGCGGATCGTTGCCGTAAGGCGAGGTCTTCACACCTGCCGCGTAGCGCAGCGCATCCTCGACGTGCTGGATGTTCTGCATGTCCATCCAGTCGCGCGTGATCACGGAGATGGCCTGCGGCGTCTCGTTCAGCGGCGTCGTGGTCTTCGTCGCGGAGGTCGCGTAGCCGGTGTAGACGCTGCGCGCACGCTCGGCTTCGATGGTGATGGTCTCCAGCTCTTCGTCATCGCTGCTCTGCGCCGAAGCGGTCCGGGCAGCGGTCGTGGAAGGCTGATCCGCCTGCGCCAGGCGGAACGCGGCCATCTCCGCTTGCAGCTCACCCGAGCCGCCGGAGCTCCCGTTCGCGGGCAGCAGAACGGCGCTGTTCGCGTCCGGCGATTTGCCGTTGGCGGAGGGCGGAACGATGGTCACCGTGCCGTCGTCGAGATACTTGTAGCTGAGACCGGTGCCGCGGAGCAGCTGCTCCAGCGCCTCGCCCACCGTCATCTCGCCGGTGGCGCCCTGCGTGCGCAGGTCGCGGATGGTCTCGGAGAAATACAGCACCTGAAGGTCGCGGCTGCGCGCGAATTCGGCCAGCGCCGAGCCCAGCGATTGCGCAGCGATGTGCGTCGGCTTGCGGATGCCCGCCTTCGCATCGTCGGCCAGCGCGAGGCCGACGATGCTCAGGCACACCGCAGTGGCCACCAGTGACTTTCGCATGAACGCTCCCCCGCCTCGCAAGAGGCTCTCGTAGTGCGTCAGCCGGAATGGCTGCGTCTTCACGAGTCCGTAGAGCGTCCGACGATTGAAAGTGGGGGTGGTCAAGGAGCGCCGCGCCGGGTGATGCGGATCTCGCGCCCGGTTTCGACGATCTCGATGCCGGGCTGGTCCCGGAGGAATCCGAGCAGTGACGCCGGATCCGTGGACGAGTACACGCCACTGATGCCGGTGTGGCGCAGCTGCTCGTCGTCGATGACGAGCGGCCTGGGATTGTAGCGGTTGAACTCTTCCGCCACCTCTTCCAGTGGCGTGTCGTCGAACATGAGATGCTTCTGCACCCACGCGGTGGCCGCGATGGCATCCACGCGCTTCGCGGCGGAGACGGTCTTCTTCGGCGTCACGATCACTTGCTCGCCTGCAGAGAGCAGCGAGTGCGGCTCGCCGGCCGAGCCGGCATCAACCGCCTTCACGGCGACCCGCCCTTCCACTACGGTGACGACCGCTCCGTTCTTTTTCAGGTACACGTCGAACTGCGTGCCCACGGCTCGCACCTCGGCCTGGCCGATGTGCACGATGAAGGGGCGGCGCGAGTCCTTCGCCACCTGGAACAGCGCCTGGCCTTCGAGCAGTTCGACGTCGCGCGTATCCTGCGAATATCGCAGCTTCAGCCGCGAGCGCGCGTTGAGATCCACGGTGGAGCCGTCCGGCAGGCGGATGCTGCGCTGCTCGCCGATGGTGGTGACGTACAGGTTGTGGCGGCTGATGCCGAACCACGTGGCCACGCCGAGCAGCAGCGCAACCAACAGCACCGATGCCGCGGCGAGGAAACGGCGCCACGAGCGAGCGCGACGTGATTCGATGTCCGTGAGTGACTGAGCCTCGGTCCGCAGCGAGCTTGCCGCGTGAGCCGACGCAGCCCGCGTCCCCAGGCCAGCGTGCAGCGGCGTCACATTGCCACTATCCGGCGTCGCCCGGGCGCGCGCCACGAGCGCGGCGATGTCGATCTTCCCTTCCAGGTCCCGGCTCGGGACCTCCGCCCAGGCACCCGCCACTTCGAGATACGCCTGGATATGCTGCGGCGAGCGGCGCAGCCATTCGAGGAAACGATCGCGCGCCGACTCCGGCACGTCTTCCGAGCGGAACTCCACGAACCAGGCAGACGCTTCCGCCACGATCTCGCGAGACAATCCATCGGCCGGTGAATTCGGTCTCATGACGCTCCCTGCCTCCCGCCCGCGCGAGCCGCGGCGCGGCTGTTGCGACAATGCTCGACGGCGCGGGCCAGGTACTTCTTGGCCGTCTCACGGGCGACGCCGAACTCGTCGGCAATCTCCTGCACGGTGTATCCGGCGATGCGATGGAGCACGAGCGCGGCGCCCACCCTCGGCGGCAGCTGCTCGAGCAGCCGCTCGAGCTCCTCGATGCCCTGTGATCCATCTGCTCGCGCGGCCGGATCGTCGGCGGGCACCACCTGCAGCTCGTTGAACACTTCAGCAATATCGACGGGCACGGGCTCCCCGGACCGTCGCATCGCGTGCTGGTGGACCACGTGGCTCGCCACGGTGAAGAGGTAAGCCTCGGGACTGCGGATGCTCTCGTGTCGCTCGAATCGCAGCAGCCGCAGGAACACCTCCTGGGCGAGATCCGGAACGTCGTGGGCATTGCGCAGGCGCACGGCCAGGAACCGCCGCAACCGCCTTCCATACTGCGAGGCGATGGTGGCAACGAAGCTGTGGCGGTCGGGGCTGGGCAAGGTCGGAAGTCCGGTGGCGCAATCTCCCGTGTCATTAGAGCGCCCCGCGGGGGAAAGTGGGTATAGGGGGGCTCCCTTGCAGCCTCCCCCCGCCCTGCCTAAGCTGCCGCGATGGAAAAATTCACCTTCACGGGCTTCCTGCTGCGCCTGGCCGGGGCCCTGGCGCTGGTGCTGCTCACCTTCAACCCGAGCGGCCACTCCTACTACCACTGGGTGGCCACGGACTTCCCTCATTTCGCACCGCTCGAGGCGGTGGCCGGCATCGCGCTGCTGGCGGCCTGGCTGGTGTACATCACCGCCACCCTGAGGTCACTCGGCGCCATCGGCACGGTGATCGTGCTGGCGTTCTTTGCAGCGCTGGTGTGGCTGGTCGCCTCCTGGGGCTGGCTGGACCCGCGCAACGCCACCACCATGGGCTGGGTCACGCTCATCGCCTGCGCCGTGGTGCTCGCCATCGGCACGTCCTGGTCGCACATCCGCCGCCGGCTCACCGGCCAGGCGGACGTGGACGAGGTGGATCACCGCTAGCCCGCCATCGGCGAGGATCGCGGTGCGCCGCGCGCAACTCAAAGAGCGCTGATGCCGGTCTCGCGAGTGCGGATGCGCGTGACTTCCTGCAGGTCCTGCACGAACAGCTTGCCGTCGCCGACCTTGCCCGTGCGCGCCACGCTGATGATGGCTTCGATCACCGGCTCGACGATGTCGGCGGGCACTGCGATCTCGATGCGTGCCTTGGGCACGTACTCGATGGTGTACTCGGCGCCGCGATAGAGCTCGGTGTGACCGCGCTGGCGGCCGAGGCCGAGCACTTCGGTGACGGTCAGGCCGGACACGCCGAGGTCGGCGATGCACTTGCGGACCTCATCCAGCTTGAACGGCTTGATGATGGCCGTGATCAGCTTCATGCCGCCCTTATACACCCGCGCAGATCGGGGGCCAAATACGCCTCTGCGAGGCGGCCTGCGCACTCGATTCTGGGCAAGGGGCCCGCAGGTAAACTCACGACACAGGGTCTGCGCTGGCGCGCGACCGCTGGCTCGAAGTTCCAGGGAGCGTTGCGATGCAGGCAGGTACTTGGCCGAGAGTGGCCGTGGTGGGAGCGGGCGCGGTGGGGTGTTATTACGGCGGCATGCTGGCGCGAGCCGGTGCGCCGGTGACGTTGATCGGCCGGCGCGCGCACATGGATGCGATTGCCCGTGATGGGTTGCTGCTCGATCGATTGTCCGGCGCGGAGCGGGTTCGGGTGGAAGTTTCGACCGGGATCGACGTGCGGCGGGTGCGCAGATCGTGCCGTGTGCGTGAAGACGGTGGACACGGAAACGGTGGCGAAGGAGCTGCAGGCGCAGCTGGCGACCGGCGCCATCGTGCTGAGCCTGCAGAACGGCGTGAACAACGTCGAACGCATGCGAGCCTCGGCGCAGATCGATGCGATACCTGCAGTGGTTTACGTGGCGGCGGCCATGGCCGGGCCGGGGCACGTCAAACACTCGGGGCGTGGGGATCTGGTGATCGGCACGCTACCGCATGCGGTGGCCGACGGTGGCGGTGAGGCATCCGTCGACCTGAATGCGCTCTCAGCGGTGTTCGAGCGCGCGGAGATCCCTTGCCGTGTCTCGCAGAACATCCGCCTGGAGCTCTGAGCGAAGATGGTGCTGAACTGCGGCTACAACGCCATTTCAGCACTGGGTCGCGCGCGCTATGGCCGCATGGCACAGTCTCCCGACATCGTGGCGCTCATGAGGCAGGCCATCGCGGAAACCGTCGCCGTCGCCCGCGCTGAAGGCGTGCAGCTGGACGCGAGGCCGGATGATCGAGGTCGGCCACAAGCTCGGCGCGGCGATGAGCGAAGCACGCTCGTCGACTTCGCAGGACATCGAGCGCGGCCGACCGACCGAGATCGATTCGCTCAACGGCTACATCGCGCGGCGTGGGGCGGAGCTGGGTGTTCCCACACCCGTGAACCAGATGCTGTACGCGCTGGTGAAGCTGCTCGAGCAGTCGCGCGACGTTTGAGCTACACCATCCGCTCGATGCGAGACTTGCGCCACACCAGCCGGTAGTACGCCGTCTGCAGCACCAGCATCGCCGCGAAGGCGATGGGATACGCCATCCAGATGCCTTCGATGCCGTAACGGTCCGACAGCAGATACGCCGCTGGCACTTCGATGGCCGCGATGCAGAAGATGGCAATGCCCGTGGGCATCAGCACTGCGCCGGAGGCGCGCATCACGCCGCTCACCGTCGCCGCGAAACCGAACACCACGCTGCTCCAGAGCATGATGTGCAGCAGCGTCTGCGCGAGCTCGATGACCGGAGCGCTGGTGATGAAGAGACCGAGGATGTGGCGCGAGAACAGGTAACCCAACAGCACCAGCGTTCCCGTGACGAAGAGGTTCATCTGCAACCCCGTGCGCATGATCTCACCGAGCCTTTCGCTGCGGCCCGCGCCGATGAACTGCGCTCCGAGGATGGACGCCGTGATGGCGATGGAGAGCGCCGGGAACTGCACGTAGTTCACGATCTGGTTCACGGCGCCGTACGCGGCCGTCGCGTCGGAGCCGTACCGGTTCACCAGTGCGAGCACTGCGATCTCGGCGAGCGAGATCACGATCATCTGCACCCCTGTGGGCAAACCGATCTTCACCACCAGGCGCAAGAGCCGCAGGTCCACGCGCAGATCCCGCAGCAGCTCCATGTCGGGTGCCAGCGGATGGTTGCGGCTGCGCATGCGCAGCGTCATGAACACCAGCGCGCAGAGGAACGAGACGATCGAGGCCGCGGCGGCGCCCGTCACGCCGAGCCGTGGCAGGCCCGCCCAGCCTTTGATGAATGCCGGAGTCATGACGGCAGCAACGGCCGTGGACAGCAGCAGGGCAAAGAGAGGCGTCACCGTATCGCTGACGCCACGCAGCAGCTGGGTGAACAGGATGAACACCAGCAGCAGCGGCATGGCGAACATCATCATCCGCGCGTAACTCACGGCTTCCGGCAGCACGTCTGCGGGGGTGCGCAGCCATTCCAGCAGGTACGCGGCAAAACCGCCGCCGAGCAGCGCTACGGCCACGCCGAGCATGAGCCCCAGCGACAGGGCGGTGCCGGCGATGGACTTCACCTTGTGCACCTCGCGCGCGCCCCAGGCCTGCCCGATGAGCACCGAGGCGCCGGTCCCGATGCCGATGACCAGCGAGATGAAGAAGAACACGATCGGGAACATGGCCGAGACGGCCGCCAGCGCCCGGGTGCCGAGCATCTGCCCGACGAAGATGTTGTTGAACGTGCCGGAGAGGGACTGCAGCACGTTGCCGAGCACCATGGGGACGAGGAAGGCCAGGAAAGCCTTCCAGAGGGGGCGGTCGGCGGGCGCAGCAGCGGGGGAGCGGGCCGGGACGGCCTCGACGGAAGGGGTGGTCAACGGGGGTTCAGCCGGTCGGCAAAAAATCTGCGCGCATTATGAGCCGTTTTCCTCCGGACTTCCGCCTCTATGGGTGACCCGAACCGCATACCGGAGACCGACCATGACCGCGCACGCCGAGACCGCCCGTCGACCTGCCATCCCCGCCCTGCTCGCCGCTGCCATGGCTCTGGCCGGCGCTTTCGCCCTGGCCGCCCCGGCCCGCAGCCAGGACTTCAACGCCATGCTGGCACAGCAGAACGCCTACATGGAGCAGCAGATCCGGGCGGCGCAGGCCCAGATGAACGCCCAGATCGCGGCCGGGCAGCAGCAGGTGAACCAGATCGTGCAGCAGAAGATGCAGGACCCGCGCGTGCAGGCCGCTTACCAGCAGCACCTGGCTCAGGCGCAGCAGCAAGGCCGTCAGCCTTACGACTTCCCGACCTTCGCGTACTACTACGCGGCCACCAACGGGTTCTCGGCGGCCGGCGTCGCCGGGTACAACCAGACCACGCAGGACATCACGGCCAAGGAGCGGGCGGCTTATCAGGGCGTGCGGGAAGCGGAAGACCGCAGCCGCGACGCCATCGCAGGCCTGAACGAAGGCTACTCCCGCAACTCCCAGGAGGCGGGCCGGCAGCTGATGGGCAACAGCACCTACGTGAACACGCAGACGGGGCAATCCCAGGCGCTGCCCCACACCTGGCAGCGGAACACCTACAACAACTACCAGGGCAACACGTACTACGTCGACGCCTCCGGCCAGTACTGGGTGGCCGACCCGAACGGCAGCGGCAACTGGTTCCGCATGCAGCCCGGCCGCTGAGCGGCCCGCCCGCTTCCGGTTCCCCCTTGGCCCCTCCCCGTGCGGGAGGGGCTTCTTTTTGGGCGCCGGACACTGCATAAGTGGCCTATTTCGGGACGAAGGACGTATGCGATCGCCGCGACTCGAGCTCGATGCGCTGACCCTGTTCGCCGAGGCGCTGGATCAGAACGAAGCGGAGCGGGACGACTGGCTCGCCGCGCGGTGTGGCTCGGACACAGAGCTGCTCGCGCGCGTGCGGGAACTGCTGGTGGCAGATGCCGCGAGCTCCCCCACGCTGGACAGGGGTCCGGTGGCTTCCGAAAGCGACCTCCTGCCACCTACGCAGGTAGGCATCTACCGCCTCGCGGAGCTGATCGGCGCGGGCGGCATGGGCTCGGTATACCGCGCGCAGCGCAACGACGGGCTCTTCGAGCAGGCGGTGGCGATCAAGTTCATCCGTCCGCTGCACGGCCTCGCAGAACCGCTTGTGGATGCGGAGCGCAAGCTACTCGCGCGCATGGAACACCCAGGCATCGCACGCATCCTGGACGGTGGCCTCACGCCGAATGGGCTGCACTTCCTGGTAATGGAGTTCGTAAGCGGCCAAGCGCTCGACCAGTACGTCCAGGAGCGCGCGCTCACCATCCGGCAGCGCGTGATGCTGTTGCGAGAGGTTTGCGCGGCGGTGGCGCACGCGCACCAAAATCTCGTGGTTCACTGCGATATCAAGCCGGCAAACATCCTGGTGACCCAGGAAGGGCGGCCCAAGCTCATCGACTTCGGGGTGGCGCGCATCCAGGATGCCATCGACTCCCGGCCCCAGGGTTTCACACGCGCGTACACCAGCCCGCAGCGACTCGCCGGCGAGCAAGCCGTCGTGAGCGACGACGTGTATTCCCTCGGTGTCGTACTGCACGAACTCATCACAGGTTCGCTGCCGGAGACGCCCTCGTCCGCTCGACCACTGCGGGGTGAGCTTGCGGCAATCGTGCGCAAGGCCATGGCCTTCGACGTCGCGAATCGGTACGCAAGCGTCGCAGCTTTCGACGAGGATTTGCTGCGATGGCTGGAGTGCAAGCCCGTCGAGGCCGTCGGCCATGACTGGCGTTACCGCGCGCGGAAACTGGTGCAGAGGCGACCATGGCGAGTCGCAGCTGCTGCTCTCGCAACGGCAGGTCTGCTGGCCGGGCTTGCCGTGATCACCACACTGTATTCGCGCGCAGATACCGCACGCAAAGAAGCGGAACGGCGCTTCAGCGAGGTGCGGTCGCTCGCCAACTACATGCTGTTCGACCTGGACAAACGGCTGGAGACGACGCCCGGAACGACGCAGGCACGGCGTGAGATGGTCGGCCGCAGCCAGCAATATCTCGATGCGCTCGGGGAAACTGCGGGCGACAACCCCAGTCTGCAACGCGAAGTGGCGGTAGGGCTCGCACGGCTGGCCGAAGTGCAAGGCGTGCCGGGTAAAGCGCACGTCGGTGACCCGGCAGCGGCCAAGGGTAATCTCGAGCGTGCGGAACGGATCCTCGTGAAACTCACCACGCAGCACCCGCATCACGCCGACTGGCTACGGGATCTTGGGCGCGTGCGCTATCTGCTGGCGCTGGTATATGGCGGAGCAAACGCCGACCTCGATCGGCAGCTCCAGAAGGCGGAAGAAGCGGAGAAGAATCTGGTGGCGGCGATCGACGCAACCCCGCAGTGGAAGCCCGCGCTGCGCGAAATTGGTGAGGCACACGTGCTGCTCACCAGCGCACGGCTCACGCAGGCGGACGTTTACCGCAACCGCGAACAGCACGAACGCGCGGCAAAGATCCAGCAGCAGGAGGAGAAGCGGCTGCTCGCGCTGCCGGAATCGTTGCGGACGCCGGTGGAATTCGACTATCACAGCGGGCGGCCGGCAGTGCTGCTGGGCGACTCGCTCTATTATCTGGGCCGCTATGACGAAGCGCTCGCCGCCTATCGGCGTGGTGTGCAGCGGTTCGAGCGTGGGCTCGCGACGTCTCCGCGGCATCGCCGCCTCCTCGAAGCGCTCGTCATCGCGTACTGGTCCATTTCAGGCACGCTGGGCGACACGGGTCATCCGAGGGATGCGCTGCCGCCCGCGGACCGCGCGGCACAGATCGCCGACCGGCTCCTCGAGCTGGATCCGGACAACCTCGAGGCGTCGCGTCTGCGCATGACGGCGCAAGGCCAGCGCGCCATCGTGCTGGCCAATCTCGGCCGTTACGACGAAGCGATCCGCCTGCTGGAACAGAACACGGTGGAAAAGATCGAGCGTGCCCGCCTTGCTCCGGAAGACGCCGAGCGCGCACGCGACATCGCCGTGCCTCTACGCAACATCGCTGCCATTTATCGCGACAAGGGCGACGTCGCCGGTTCCTGTCGCGTGCTCCGCCAGGCCGTCGATACCTGGACCCGGCTCGACCGCCGCTGGGGCCTCAGCGAGTACGACCGCAAGAACGAGCTCGGCGTCGTCCAGTCCCAGCTCGCTCGCTGCCCATAGCCCCGGTGCCGGAGCATGCATGATTGGCATTGGTGCCGGACACCCGCTTCCGGCACTAACCAGGATCAATTGGCAGGGGCGGAAGTGGCGCCGGTGAGGGCGTGCTGCAACCATGCGCGCGCGGCGCGCCACTGGCGTTTCACCGTGGCTGGGGAGGTGCCGTCGATTTCTGCGATTTCTTCGACGGTGAGGCCACCGAAGTAGCGCATCTCCACCAGGCGCGCGTGCTCCTTGGAGACTTCCGCCAGCTTCTCCAGCGCGTCGTGCAACGCTTCGACGTCGACGTCCGAATCCGACTCCTCGGCGATCTGCGACATCAGCGTGACTTTCGGCGCATCACGCTTCGCGGAGCGCTCGTGACGCACATGATCGATCAACACCTGTCGCATCACGTGCGCGGCGTAAGAAAGGAAGTGCGCGCGATCCCGCGCGGAGATCTCGTCCTGCGCGAAAAGCTTCAACGCCGCACCGTTCACCAGCTCCGTCGGCGCCACCATGTAGCGCGCGCGATCGCCCGCAAGGATGCGACGCGCAAGCGCGCGCAATTCCTGGTACGTCGCGGTGATCAATCGATCCCGAGCTTGTGAATTGCCGGCGCCAGCGGATTTCAGCAGCTCCGTCACGGCCAGTGGGGGGCGCTCGCCCTGTGTCATCTTCTTTATTCTTTCGACGCCTCGGGAGGCGGCGATACTTTGACATGGGAGCGCGGCGAGGTCACGGCTCCCCGCGCAGGAAGCGGACCCTGCCACGCTGATCGACACGACATAACCCTCAACGATCCCGCCGAGGCGGCAGAGGTGCCAGCGCCCGCGCCCAGCGTGCCTACTTCTCCACGTCGAACTGGAACGCGGGGTCTTCCTCCTCGAGATCCGGCACCGAATCCCGCGGCCGATCCGGATCGCGCATCTCCTCGGCATAGCTGTGAGGCCCCGGCAGCTTGCCGAGGGCGCAACCGACGAAGATGAGCGCGAACACGCACCGCTTGCCGAGGCGCACGTAAGGCAGCCCGCCCGAGATGCCGGCGCGCTTCTCCTCGGGCTCCCACTCGAACGAGGGCCGGTCCTTCCGGCATTTCGGCAGCAGCGACCCGGGCCGCTTGCGCGCCTCGCAGCTCTTGTCCTGCTTCGCCATCATGTCGGCGGCCTTGGATCTGGCCGCGTGTCCGGCTTCCGCGTACCAGTCGACGGGCGGCGCCTCCGCCGGAACGGAGATCGCCGCGTCGCCCGCCGGTTCTTCCGCGCGCGATTCTGCCACCTGCTGCGCACGAGTGGCCTCACGCACCGGCTTCTCCTCCTCCGGCTCATCCTCCCGCGGCCGGGGCTCCAGCCAGAAAAGCAGAAGAGGCTCCTGCACGGGAACCTTCGCGGCCTGCCGGCTCGTGCGACTGTTGGACAAAAGCATCAGCAACGCCACGTGAGCGCAGATGACGAAGCACCACACCATGCCGCGGCCCGCGAGAATCCGATGGTTCCGAACCATGTGCGCCCCGTATCGGTATCGACCGGTTCCGACAGCGCTCGCACGAAGGTGTTCCGGAAGCGTTGCCTGCCGGTCTGCCAGCCAGCACGGCCCGGCCCGGCCCGGCCACGCAGTTGCGCTCCCGGCGCCGCCTGGCGGAAAGTAGCGCGATGAGCCCTGCCAACACTTTCCGCTGGATGCTGCTCACCCTCGCCGCCAGCACGAGCATCCATGCTTACGGCGCCCCCGCCACTTGTACCGCGCCCACCGGGGCCGTCTCCATCATCCGAGACGACTGGGGCATCGCGCACGTGAGCGGCCGCAGCGATGCAGACGCCGTGTTCGGCATGATCTACGCGCAGGCCGAAGACGATTTCCCCCGCATCGAGAGGAACTACCTCGTCAGCCTCGGCCGCCTCGCCGAAGCCGAGGGCGCGAGTGCGCTCTGGCAGGACCTGCGCCAGCGGCTGTTCATCGACCCCATGAAGCTCCAGGCGGACTATGCGAAAAGCCCGGAATGGCTGAGAAAGCTGATGAGCGCATGGGCCAGCGGCCTCAACTGCTACCTGGCGCGGCATCCGGAGACGAAACCGCGCGTGCTGACCCGCTTCGAGCCCTGGATGCCGTTGAGTTTCAGCGAGGGCAGCATCGGCGGAGACATCGAGCACGTGGCGCTGCCGGAGCTGCAGGCACTCTACGATGACCGCAAGCCTGCGCCACCCGTCGCGACGGCGACGCGTTACCGCCCCCTGCAAGGCTCGAACGGCTTCGCCATCGCGCCCAGCCACACGCGCGATGGGCACGCATTGCTGCTCATCAACCCGCACACCAGCTTCTTCTTCCGCTCCGAGCAGCACGTGACGAGCGACGAAGGTCTGAACGTCTACGGCGCCGCGACCTGGGGCCAGTTCTTCATCTACCAGGGCTTCAACGAGAAGGCCGGCTGGATGCACACCTCCAGCGGCATCGACAACGTCGACGAGTTCGCCGAGCGCATCGATACCGACGCGAGCGGTCGGCGCACCTACCGCTATGGCAACGAGCGACGCCCCCTCACCACGAAGAGCATCACCCTTCGCTATCGAACGCCTGCCGGCACGCAGGCCACGCGCACCTTCAGCACTTACTCCACCCACCACGGCCCCATCGTGCGCGAGGCCGACGGAAAGTGGATCGCCGTCGCCCTCATGAACACGCCAGTCGCGGCGCTCGAGCAATCCTTCCTGCGCACCAAGGCGACCGACTACGAGAGCTTCATCGCCGTGGCGCAACGCAAGGCCAATTCCTCGAACAACACGATATTCGCCGACTCCAGGGGCGAGATCGCCTATCTGCACCCGCAGTTCGCGCCCATTCGCGACGATCGCTTCGACTATCGCGATCCGGTGGACGGCAGCGACCCCGCCACGGACTGGAAAGGCCTGCACACCCTCGAAAGCCTGCCGCAGGCCGTGCGCCCGGCGAACGGCTGGGTGATGAACACCAACAATGCCCCGTGGACCGCGGCAGGCGCGGACAGCCCGAAAGCCGGGAGCTTCCCGCGATACATGGATCAATGGGGCGAAGACGCGCGCGGCCCGCACGCCGAGCTCGTATTGAACGCGAGGCGCGATTTCACTCCGCAGACGCTCATCGCCGCCGCGTTCGATCCCTACCTGCCCGCCTTCGCCAGATTCATTCCGCTGCTGGGCGCAGCCTACGACCGGCTGCCCGGCAGCGACCCTTGGAAGGCGAAGCTCGCCGGCCCGATGCGCCTGTTGAAGGGGTGGGACTGCCGCTGGGCGCTGGATTCCCGCCCCACCTCGCTCGCCGTGTTCTTCGCCGATGCCCTGATGGAAGTCTCCGCGAAGCCTGCCGACGCGCTGCACGTGCCTGCATGGGACTACATGGCGGACCGCACCAGCGACGCGCAGAAGCTCACTGCGCTGGGCCAGGCCGTGGACCGGCTCGTGCAGGATTTCGGCAGCTGGCAGGTGCCCTGGGGCGAGATCAACCGTTATCAGCGCAACGACGGCTCGATCACCCAGACGTTCGACGATGCGAAGCCGAGCCTTCCCGTGGCGTTCACGTCCGGCGAGTGGGGCTCGCTCGCAGCGTTCGAGGCGAGGCGCTATCCGGGCACGAAGCGCTACTACGGCACCTCGGGAAACAGCTTCGTCGCCGTGGCCGAGTTCGGCCCGGAGCTGCGCGCATGGGCAGTCACCGCCGGAGGCGAGAGCGGCGATCCGAAGTCACGGCACTTCGCCGACCAGGCGCAGCGCTACGCGGACGGGAAGCTGCGGCCAGTGTATTTTTATCGAGACGACGTCGAGCGGCACGCGCAGCGACGCTACGCGCCCTGACGGAGGGCGCGCCGGCGAGCGCCATCCGGCGGTGCGCTACCGGCCCTTCTCCTCGATCGCTCCATAGACGATCGAGGCGACCTGCTCCTCGATCGCCCCGGTGGCGGGCACGCCGAAGTGCTGCGTCATCGTCACCACCACCAGGTCTTCCACCGGGTCGATCCAGAACCCCGTGGCAGCCGCGCCTCCCCAGAACGCCGTTCCCTTCGAGCCGATGCGACCGAATGCGGCAGGATCGCGCACCACTCCGAACCCGAGGCCGAAGGACATGCCGCCGTCCATCGAGATGCCGCTGCCGGTCAGGTGATCGCTCAACATGTAGCTCACCGTACGCGGGCCCAGCACGCGCGCGCCGTCGAGCTCACCGCCGTTCAGGATCATCTGCGCGAAACGCCAGTAGTCCTCGGCGCTGGACACCAGTCCGTAGCTGCCGCCCTTGCGCGGATGCTCCGCCGTGTAGCTGTTCACGAGGTCCGGCCGCGTGATGGCAGCGATCGCGTCGGGGCTGCCGTGCTTCGCATCCAGCGGAGTCAGCTTGCCATCCTTCATCCAGTACACGGTCGCGAGCCGCCCGGCCTTGTCGCGCCCGAGCGAGAAAGCCGTGTCCCGCATGCCGAGCGGCTTGAAGATGCGCTGCTCGAGGAACTCGTCGAAGGGCTGGCCGGAGAGGACTTCGACGATGCGCGCGTCGATGTCCGGCCCGACGCTGTACTCCCAGCGCGTGCCGGGCTCGTAGCGCAGCGGCAGCTTCGCCAGCCGCGTCATCATGCCCGCCAGCGTCACGTCCAGTCCGAAATAGCCCGCCTTGACGTACTGCTCGTCGAACGCATCGCCCGCGATACCGTGCGTGAACCCCGCGGTGTGGCGCAGCGAGTCGAGGATGGTCGGGGCGCGCTTCGGCGCCACCACGTCGTCGAACTTCGCATCCGCGGCGCGCAGCACCTTGAGGCCCTTGAACTCGGGAATGTAGTCGGAGAGCGGCTGCGTCAGCTGGAACCGCCCTTCTTCGTACAAGGTCATCAGCGCGGCCGCGGTCATCGGCTTCGTCATCGAATAGATGCGGAAGAGCGAGTCCGCTTTCAGCTTCCTGCCCTGCTGCGCGTCCGCATCCCCGAACGCGGACAGATGCGCCACCCTGCCGTGGCGGGCCACCAGCACGACGATGCCGGCGAGCTCGCCCTTCCGCACCTTCTCGGCGAACAGCGTATCGATGCGGGCGAGCTTCCCGCTGGAGAGACCCACTTCCTCGGGTCGTGCCCGGGGCACTTCCGCAATCGAGGCCGTTGCGGCAACGAGGACGAGGAATGAAAGTGTGAAACGGCGCAGCATGCCGGAAAACGTTGAGCCGCGAGACATGGCGGTCCTTTCGGTCGGTCAGTTGGGCGCTGAAGAGACAGTGTCCGACGCCGGTGCGGGGCAGGACGCGACCTGCACGGGCGCAGCGTCGCCGTCCGATGGCAGCAGGCCGTCGGTCGAAGGCGGAGCCTGGCCGCCACGCAGATCGAGGTCCAGCCAGTACAGGCTGTTCTTCACCTTGCGCTCGCCGATCTGCGGCTCGAGGCCAAGACGTTCCAGGGCCCGCGCGCGCCGCTCGGCGCGCACACGCTCGCTGAAGATGCCGACGGAGATGCGCCGCCCTTCGGATGAGATGGGCATGATGCGCGCATCGCTCAGCTGGGCCTGCATGAGCGAGCGCATGATGCGGGCTTCCTCGAGATCGCTCTTGAGATTGCCGATGTAGACCCAGTAGCCATCCATACGCTCACCCTCTTCAGTGCGCTCGCGCGGTTCGTATCCGCGCGAGCGCAGTTGCGTCTGCGCACCTTCGGCGAGCTCCTGCGATTCGAAAGGGCCGACGGATACGCAATGGATCGCGCTCACCGCTGCACGTGCAGCAGCTTCCACGCCGCCCGCGACCGTGGCGGCTTTCGCATCCGCTTCCGCAGCCAGCATCAGCGGGCGCACGCCTTTGGCTTCAGGCGATGACGCCGCGCGGACGGGAGTGTCTATCCACGTTCCCCAGGCGAAGAACGCGATGTTCGCGAACAGCAGAATGAAGAGCGCTACCCGCACTCAGCCTCCGGACGCGGCATCCGGCGGCGGACCCGCAGGCAGCACGAAGCGGAACTTCGGTGCCGGTGCCTCGACGCCCGGAGCCAGATATGCGGGCGCGGGATCACCGGCGGAGCCGAGCGAACGGACGAATTGATAGATCGCGCGCAGGTCCTCGTCCGTCATCTGCTGGAGCTCGAACCACGGCATCGGCGGGCGCATCTGCGTGGTGCGCGCCGTGCGGATCCATTCCTCTTCCGTGCGGTTCTGGAAATAGAGACGCAGATTGGCGGGGTATGTGGTGCCCCACGGGCCCTCCCAGCCGACGACGTCGCCCACGAGCCAGTCCTTCTCGTCGACCTTGCCGGCCTTCAGTGCGTAGCCCGGAGTGTGGCAGTCGTTGCAGCCGCCGATGACCGACAGGTAGCGGCCGCGGTCGACGAGCGATTGCGTGGACGTGGGCCTGGTGTCGGCGGCCTGCCTGGCACACGCGGCGAGCACGAGCGCCGCGGCCATGCACGCGATGATTCTTTTCATGCAAATCCCCCTTGCGAAACCGCAGCGATGATATTCCAACCGCGCGGATTCGCCACCCTGCGGCGGTCAGGCGAGGTGCGCGAGCCCGCGCAGCACGAGATCTGGCACCAGGCGATGCCGGGTGCGAATGAATCCCTGCACCCCGCCGGCTGCCCCGCCAGTCAGCAACACCAGAGGCGCCCTCCCCAGAACGGCCTTCGCTTCGACAACCGCCCGGTCGATGACCGCCGCCGTCGCGTACCGTGCCCCCCTCTCCACCGCCGCGCGCGTATCCCTGGCGAAAAACTGTGCGGTGCCGGATCGCCGTACTGAACCTGGCACCGAACCGGCGCGTCGCTGGATGCCGCTCGTGTCCTGCAGCAGGCTGTCGATCATCAGGCTCGGACCGGGGAGGATGGCGCCGCCCAGATGGACGCCGCGGGCGTCGACCAGGTCGATGGTCATGGCGGTGCCGATGTCTACGACGCAAACGGGACGGCCCCGCGCCAGATGATGGCCACCGACGGCAGCGACAAGGCGGTCCGTGCCCAGCCGCCAGGGCTCCTGGTAGCGCGTGGTCACGCGGCCCAGCCGGCGAGCGCTGCGAACGAACCTGGGCGCGACGCCAAAAACCGAGCGAACCGTCCTGGAGACGAGCCGGTTCATCTTCGCACCCGCGACGCTGACGACGACCACCTCGTCGACGGCGCGACCCACGCCGCGCTCGAAAACCTTCGCATTCCAGTCCGCATGCGCGAGGGCGTGCTGCCTGCCCATGCGTCCCTTCTCCCAGCGCGCCCACTTCACGCGGGTGTTGCCGATATCGATGAGCAGCGCGGTCATTCCACCGGCCTCACACTGACTTCGCCGGAAAGGATCTTCTCCACCCCGTCGTGCGTGTCGACCAGCAACGCGCCGCTGATGTCGATGCCGCGGGCGATACCTCGCACGCCCTGACCCGCCCCCTTCACTTCGACGGCATGCCCACGCAGCGCGTCCGCTACGCCCCACTCGTCCACGAACGGCCTGAGGCCTTCCTGCTCGAACTGCCTGAGGCCCTCGATGCAACTGCCGATGAGCGCGGCGGCCACTGCGTTGCGCGACACGGGACCGCCCGACACCGAAGCAAGGTCGGCTGCCGGCAATCCCAGCGCCGCGATCCTCTCGAGTAGCGCCTTGCCCAGCGCCACGTTCAGACCGATGCCGACCACGACACAGGCCGGCCCAGCCGATTCCGCACGCAACTCGATGAGGATGCCACCGAGCTTGCGATTCCTCACGAGGATGTCGTTCGGCCATTTGAGCTGCACCTGCTCGACGCCCCGTGCCTGCAACGCGCGCAGCACGCATACGCCGATGGCGAGACTCAATGCGCCGGCATCACGCGGCATCTGCCGGAACGTCCAGCTCAATGAAAGACATATGGCCCCGCCCGGTGGCGCGATCCACTGACGGCCCCTGCGGCCCCGGCCTGCCGTTTGAAATTCCGCGAGCATCACCTCGCTCTCGCCCAGTGGCGGGTTCGGGCGCAATGCCAGCACGCTGTTGGTGGAATCGGTGGACCATTCCGCTTCCAGCCAGCTCACGGCCTGCTGCGCTTGCTGCGACAACTGCTCCCGAATGCGCCGGGCGTCCAGAGGCTCACTCGAGGCCTCCAGCCTGTAACCCTTGCTGCGGATCGCCTGCATCTCGACGCCGAGGTCGCGCAACGTGCCGACACCTTTCCACACCGCGCTGCGGGTCACCTGCAGCGCACGTGCCAGCTGCTCGCCGGAATGGAACTGGCCGTCCGCCAGTTGCGCGTACACCCGCGCGACCAGAGGAAGCGTTCCAGCATCCCGCTCAGGCATGACGCCTGCCGAGGAGCCAGAGCCTTCGCGCACGGGATTCCGTGCCTGCACGCATGCGTGCGATGTTCGAGCGATGCGTGTAGACGACGAACAGGGCTACCGCGATACCGAACGCGACGAGCGGCTCCAGAGGCTCGACGCCGTTCCACGCGACGTAGGCAGGCAGCACCGCGGAAGCCGCGATGCTGCCCAGACTCACGTATCCGCAAAGCATGACGACCACGAGCCAGGTGAGCAGCATGGGCAGCAGCAGCCATGCCTGGATGCCGAGCATCACGCCAAGAACCGTCGCGACGCCCTTTCCGCCACGGAATCCGAACCACAGGGGCCACACGTGCCCCAGGATGGCCGCCATGCCGCACAGCACCGGCAACCAGTCGCGCCATTGAGATGAGGCGGCAGGCACGACGGGAAGCGCCATCGGTGCGAGCCAGCCCGTGGCGAGATACCCCTTGCCGATGTCGATGACCATCACCCAGAACGCGAACATCCCGCCCTGCGTGCGCAGCGCGTTGGTGCCCCCCGCGTTGCCGCTGCCGAGCTCGCGGATATCCACGCCGCCGCTCAAACGGCCCACGATGAGGCTGCCCATGAGCGAGCCGAGCAGATAGCTCGCGACGCATTTGAGGAGGGCTTCGGTCATGTGCGTGGCAGGAACACCTCGGCGATCATGCAACGCACGCCGCCGCCGCCGAGCTTCTCGATGGTGGGAATGGGAGCAGCGACCACCGTATCCGTGCTGCCGCTGATGCGCGCGAAATCTTCAGGCTTGAATGCGGCACGCGCCGTGGTCGACATGACGACGACGCGGCAATCTCCCAAAGCCTCGTCCCAGCTCGCGAGCTCGAGCACGTTGCCGCCGAAGCGCTCGATCTCGCCGTGACCGATCTCGACGATCTCGCGGCCGCTCTCGCGCAGACGCGCGAGCACTCGCTCGCGATCCTGCGCCGGCATGGCGCCGGTGCCGACGATGACGAACCGCTCGCCGACGCACATCATCACGTTCGCGTGATAGAACGGCGTGCCGCCGCGGTCGAGCGCCTGGAACATCACGGGCTCGTAGCCAACCTCCTGCGCCCATTCCTTCACCACGTCCTCGTGAGTGCGCGGCGAATGGTTGCCGTAGGCGACGCGATTGTGGTGGTCGAGCACGAGGCTGCCCGTGCCCTCGAGGAAGCGGCCCTTCGACTCGTGGTGCGTGAGGTCCACGGTGCGCGAGATGCGATAGCCGGTGCGCTCCACCACTTCGTCGATGATCTCGCGCCGCCGCTCGCGGCGGCGGCTCTCCGCCTGCATCGGGTACAGCACGACGGTGCCGTCCTGACCGAAGCTCACCCAGTTGTTGGGGAACACCGCGTCCGGCTTCGGTGGATCGGCCGTATCGTCGACCGCGCATACCGTGACGCCTTCGCTTTCGAGCGCGCCAGCGAGCTGTGCGAACTCCGCGCGCGCCAGCTGAGCGGCCGGCGTGCTTCCGCCGCTCGACTGCGACTGCATCTTGTTGGTCCGTGCCGTTTCCGGGTTGTAATCGAACGCCGCCGGCCTAATCATCAGGACCGCATTGGCGCATTGCTCATGAGCCTTCAAGAAGAACCCCTCATTACGGTGACGAGCCGCGGGCTGTACTGCGCGCCAGGGGATTTCTACATCGATCCCTGGCAGCCGGTGCAGACCGCGGTGATCACGCATGCGCATGGCGACCATCTGCGCCATGGCAGCGCGCGCTACATTCTCGCACGTCCCGGCGCCGCTATCGCCTCTCACCGGCTCGGCAGCGCAAGGGATATCGTGCCGGCGGACTATGGGGCGCGGCTTTCCATCGGCGGGACCACCATTTCCCTGCATCCGGCGGGCCACATCCTCGGCTCGGCGCAGGTGCGCATCGAGCACGGCGGGCGAGTCTGGGTGGTGTCCGGGGACTACAAGCGCCAGCCGGATCCCACCTGTGCCGCGTTCGAGCCGGTCGAGTGCGACGTGTTCATCAGCGAGGCCACGTTCGCCCTGCCGGTGTACCGGTGGCCGCACACCCCCGAGGTGGTCGGCGAGATCGCGCGCTGGTGGCAGGAGAATCGCGAGCGCGGCATCGCTTCCGTTTTGTTCTGCTATGCGCTGGGCAAGGCACAGCGCGTGCTGGCGGAATTGCAGGCCTATACGAGCGACACGGTGTACACGCATGGCGCGGTGGAAGCGCTCACCGCCGTTTATCGTCGCGCCGGTGTCTCGATGCTGCCTACGTTGAGCGCCACTGCGGAGCGGAAGATGGACTACAAAGGCGCGTTGATCATCGCGCCGCCCGGTGCGGCCGGCACGCCCTGGATGCGCCGCTTCGGCGAGCATTCGAGCGGATTCTGCTCCGGCTGGATGCGCGTGCGCGGTGATCGACGCAGGCGCGGATATGACCGCGGTTTCGTGGTCTCGGATCACGCTGACTGGCCCGCCCTGCTGGATACCTGCATCGCCACGCGCGCGAAGAGAATCCTGCTGACGCACGGCTATTCCGATGCGCTGGCCCGGTATCTCAATGAGAAGGGCATGGAGGCCGGCGCGCTCGCCACGGCCTACGGGGCCGAAGAGTGATCCGGGCCAGAGAGTGATGCGAGCCGGGTGAATGCGGGACTTTGCCGCGATCGGGGCGGCCTCCGCGAAGCTTCCCGACGGCGCGGTGCTCGACGGTGAGATCGCCGCGTGGAAGGAAGAGGCCGCTGGATTGACTCGGGACTTCGAATTGGGCCGGACTCCCGGAGAATGTCAACGGGCGGACAAACCGGGTGAGATTGTCCGCAGGGGGACAATCTCACCCGGTTTGTC
>JBGAIL010000040.1:0-30617 GCA_044225565.1 Steroidobacteraceae bacterium
CGAACCTGCGGTTGCCTTCGCGCAGGCGGTCGAGCGCTTCGAGTGCGGGACTCATGAGCGGGTATTGTAGACGATTCGGACCGCGGCTTCGGAATGGATTGCGGCCGCAGGCGACTTTTTGCCAGTCGACTAAGGTGGCAGCGGGATGAACTCCCGGTCGTCGAGATCCGGCAGCTTCATGCGGCCGGCGCGCCAGTCCGCCTTGGCCTGCTCGATGCGCTCCTTCGAGGACGACACGAAATTCCACTCGATGAAGCGCTGCCCCAGCGGCTCACCGCCCAGCAGCATCACGATGGCAGGTTCCGTAGCAGTGAACAGCACGGGCTTCCCCGGCGTGAAGACCAGCATGTCGCCTTGCGCATGGCGCTGGCCGCCCACTTCGACCGCGCCCGCTGCGATGTAAGCCGCTCTCTCGGGATATTCCGCGGGCAGCTGCGCTTGCGCGCCCGCGGCGAGCCGCCAATGCACATAGAACATCGGAGAGAACGTCTTCACGTTCGCCCTGGCGCCGAAGGCTTCGCCGACCACGAGGCGTGCCCACAGGCCGCCGCTCTCGTACGTGGGCAAATCGGCTCCGGCGTGATGCGAGAACGCAGGAGCGACCTCTTCGCTCTCCTTCGGCAGCGCGACCCAGGCCTGGATGCCGTGCAGCCGGCCGCCTTCGGCGCGGGCACGCTCGAATCGCTCGGAGTGAGTGATGCCACTGCCCGCGGTCATCCAGTTGACTTCGCCCGGATGGATCGCCTGCTCGAATCCCAGGCTGTCACGGTGCGTGATCTCGCCTTCGAACAGATACGTGACCGTGGAAATGCCGATGTGCGGATGCGGGCGCACGTCCACGCTGCGCGGGATGCCCGGCTGGAAATCCACCGGCCCCATGTGATCGAAGAACACGAACGGGCCCACCATGCGCCGCTGCGCATAGGGCAGCACGCGGCCGACTTCGAAGCCGCCGAGATCCTTGCGCCGCTGTCTGATGACCAACTCGAGCATGACCCGTTCCTCGCAATGAGCCGAGCGCATTCTTCCCGGCGCTTCGCGCCGCTATCCGTACGGGGTCGCGCTCTGCGCGATCCCCGTAGAACCCTGCGCGCAGCGCATGACAAGTTATCATGAAGGGCAATGGCCCGCCGCACCGCTTCCCATCGCAATTCTCCTCGCAGGACGCGCCGCAACGCGAGCTTGAAAGCCGCCACCGCGAAGAAATCCCGCCGTCGGCGCCTGCCCAAGCTCTGGCCCGCGGCCGGCACACGGCGCAAATGGGCCCGCTCCTTCCGCCGGCTGCCGTTCGGCGCGCAGTTCGTGGTCGGCTTCATCGTGCTCGCCGCGGCCGGCCTGCTGCTCAACGGGCTTTACCAGGTGATCCGCAAGCCTTCCGAGCTCTTCTTCCCGGTGAGCGGTACGCTCTACAAGACGCCCACCGAGACCTGGGACAGCTACTCGACCATCTTCGAGCGCCACTCCACCTCGCTCATCACGCCTGCGTTCCTGGCTGCGCTGGCACAGATCGAGGGCTCGGGCAATCCGATCGTGCGAACCTACTGGCGCTTCTCGCTCTCGAGCCGGCCTTTCGAGATCTATCGCCCGGCCTCGAGCGCGGTCGGCATGTATCAGATCACGGACGGCACGTTCGACGAAGCGCGCCGGTACTGCATCCACGATCACGTGGTCGTGGAGGACGGACCGTGGAACGACGTGCATTCGTGCTGGTTCAACGGGCTTTACGTGCGCACCGTGCCGTCGCACGCGGTGGAGCTCACCTCCGCTTATCTCCACCGGAAAGTGACGGAAGCGCTCGCCTCGCGGGGTGCGCGCCGCGTGAGCCAGATACAGGCGCACGATCTCGCGGCATTGATCCATCTGTGCGGAGCGGGCGCAGGCCGGCGCTACGTAGCGCGCGGGTTGCGCTTGCTTCCGGGGCAACGCTGCGGAGATCATGAGGTGGCACGCTACGTCGCCAAGATGAGAGCGACGAGAGCGATCTTCGAGCGACTCGAGCAGCAAGGCTGAGCGCGCGGCGCGCAGCGGGGAGATACTTTGGCCATCACCATCTACGGCATCAGGAATTGCGACACGATGAAGAAGGCGCGCGCCTGGCTCGAGAAGCACGGCGTACCGCACGAGTTTCACGATTACAAGGAAAAAGGGATCGACCGCGAGCGCCTCGAACGATGGAGCACCGAGGTGGGCTGGGAGACGCTGCTGAATCGCGCCGGCACCACGTTCCGCAAACTGCCGGACGCGCAGAAGGATGGACTGGATGAGCGCAAGGCGGTACGCCTGATGCTGGAGCAGCCCTCGATGATCAAGCGACCCGTCCTGGATACAGGACGTCGCCGCCTCGTGGGCTTCGAGCCCGAGGCATATGAGAGCGAGCTGCGCAGACGCAAGTGAGCGGACCGCACCCCCGCCCAGCACATCTGCGCCAGCCTGCCCCTCGAACCCATGCCCTTCCTGCAGCTCGACATGCTCTGCCCTTCTGGCACCGATGGCATGGCACCCGCGCGCGAAGGTGCGCAGGCTCTCGCCCCTGAAGCAGTCGAGGCAGCCTGCTTCGCGGCCGGTGCGCTGTCCGTCACGCTCACCGACGCGGCGGACACGCCCATCTTCGAGCCCGAGCTGAACACCACGCCGCTCTGGCCGCAGGTGCGCATCAGCGCCTTGTTCGACGCGAATGCCGACCGTGCCGCGATCCTGCGCGTGCTGAAATCCGAGCTGGGCGCGCCTGTGCCCCCAGGCACGTTCACCGAAATCGCCGACCGCGCCTGGGAGCGCGAGTGGCTCGCCGATTTCCATCCGATGCGTTTCGGCCGGCGGCTCTGGATCTGCCCGCACGAACAGCGCGTGGATGCGCGCGATGCCACGATAGTGCGTCTCGATCCTGGCCTCGCCTTCGGCACCGGCACGCATCCCACCACCGCGCTCTGCCTCGAATGGCTGGACGGCGCGGCCCTCGAAGGACGCGAGGTGATCGACTACGGCTGCGGCTCCGGCATCCTCGCCATCGCGGCGCTCAAACTCGGCGCGCGCCGCGCTTTCTGCATCGACCACGATCCACAAGCGCTGCTCGCCACCCGCGAGAACGCGCAACGGAACGAAGTGGAAGGCCGCGTGGCAACGATGACGCCAGAAGACGCGGCCGCGCTGAACCCTGCCCCGGTGGTGCTTGCGAACATTCTGGCTTCACCGTTGATCGAGCTCGCGCCGCGGCTCCAGCGACTCACGGCGCCAGGCGGGCACCTGGTGCTCTCCGGCATCCTCACCGAGCAGGCGGATGCGGTCGCCGCCGCCTACCGGCCCTGGATCGAAATGGAGCCGGCCGTGCGACGCGAGGACTGGGTACGCCTGCATGGGGTCAGGTCTTGCAAGACCTGACCCCCGTCTTCGCTCACGTGCGCAGCGTGCCTTTCGCCTTCGCGGCGTGCGTGGCGATGAGGTCCATGAGCGGCGGCGAGAGGCAGTCGTAGGGTTCGAGGCCCAGCTCCTTCAGCCGCGCGCGCACGGCGCCCATGTCGTCCGGCTTCGTGCCGGATTCGATGATGGACGAGACGAACGCCGCGAACTCCGGCGCCGCCCAGCCCTTGTCCTGCGAGAGCTCGACGTGCACGAAGTCGAAGCCGTGGAACGGGTGCGCCTTGTTCTCGATGCGGCCGTACAGATGCACGCCACAGCCCGTGCAGGCGTAGCGCTGGATGGCGGCCGACGGATCGACGATCTTCAGCTTGCCCTCGTTCGCGGTGACCTTGAGCTTGTCGCGCCCGACCACGGCGACCACGGAGAACAGCGCGCCGTCCGGCTTCCAGCACTTGGTGCAGCCGCAGGCGTGGTTGAAGGCGACGTTGCTGTCCAGCTTCACGGTGACGGGAGACTGCGAGCAGCGGCAGGTGAGCGTGCCGCCCGCGAAGTTCGCGGCGCCGGGCTTGACGCCCCCGTCGACGGACGGGTGGATGGAAACCTTGGCCATTGGAGTTCCCCCTCGTTGTTCGTGATCGGCCGAGTTTAGGAGGCCGGGGTCGACCGATCAATCCGGGACGGGGAAGCCCCGCTTGCGCATCAGCGCCGCCGTATCCACGTCCCGGCCGCGGAAGCGCCGGAAGGCCTCGGCCGAATCCAGCGTGTCCCCGACGGCCAGGATGTCGTCCTGCAGGCGCCGCGCCACTCCCTCGTCGTAGTAGCCGCCGGGCGCCTGCTGGAAGGCCTCCGCGGCATCCGCCGTGAGGGTGTCGGACCAAAGGTAGCTGTAATACCCCGCCGAATACCCGTCGCCCGAGAACACGTGACCGAATTGGGGGGTACGGTGCCGCATGACGATCTCGCGTGGCATGCCGAGCGCTTCCAGTGTCTCGCGCTCGAACGTCGCGGGATCGATGTCCGCGTCCCCGGCCAGGTGCAGCTTCATGTCGATGAGCGCGCCCGCCAGGTACTCCGTGGTGATGAAGCCTTCGTTGAACCGCGCCGAGACCTTGATGCGCTCCACCAGCTCGGGCGGCATGGGCCGGCCCGTCTCCACGTGCAGCGCATAGCGGCCCAGCACCTCCGGCGTGAGCAGCCAGTGCTCGAGCAACTGGCTCGGGAACTCCACGAAGTCCCGGGCGACGTTCGTGCCGGAGAGCGAGCCATAGGTGACGCTGGAGCAGAGCCCGTGCAGCGCATGCCCGAACTCGTGGAACAGCGTGACGGCGTCGTCCCAGGAGATGAGCACCGGAGCACCCGGCGCGCCTTTGATGAAGTTCGCGTTGTTGGACACGATGGGCAGCACCTCGCCGTCCACGCGCTCCTGGTCGCGATAGCCGTTCATCCACGCGCCCGACTGCTTGCCCGGCCGCGCGTACGGATCGAAATACCACAGCCCCACCGGCTCGCCGCTCGACTTGCGCAGCACCTTCCATACGCTGACGTCCGGGTGATACACCGGCACGCCGGCGATGGGCGCGAACTCGAGGTCGAACAGGCGGCCCGCGACCCAGAACATGCCCTCGCGCAGCTTGTCGAGCTGCAGGTACTGGCGCACCTCGTCGGCGTTGAGGTCGTACCGTGCCTTGCGGACCTTCTCCGCGTAGTAGCGGTAGTCCCAGGGCTCGACGACGATCTTCTCCCCACCGGTCGCCGCGTCGCGATCCGCAACGGCCTGCATGTCCGCCACCTCCTCCTTCACGCGGGCGATGGCGGCAGGCCACACGGATTCCATGAGCTTCATGGCGTTCTCGGGCGTGCGCGCCATTGCGACTTCGAGCCGCCAGTGGGCGTGCGTCAGGTAGCCGAGCAGCTTTGCGCGCTCCGCGCGCAGCCTGAGGATCTCGCGGATGATGGCCTTGTTGTCGTGAACGTCGCCGTTGTCGCCACGGCTGTAGTACGTCCGCCATACCTTCTCGCGCAGCTTCCGGTCCGTCGAATAGGTGAGGAACGGCTCCATCGAGGAACGGGTGTTCGTGATGGCGTAAGGAGTCTTGCCTCCGCGCTCGCGGGCGGCGGCGGCCGTGGCTTCCAGCACCGGCGGCGGCAGGCCGCCCACCTGCTCGTGCGTCAGCCACGTGACGTGCCCCTCCTCGTCGGCCAGCAGATTGTTCGAAAAGCGCGTGAAGAGCGTGGCGAGGCGCTGGTTGATCCCGGAGAGTCGCTGCTTGCTCGTCGCGTCGAGGCGCGCGCCGGCGCGCACGAAGTGATTCCACATCTCCCACGTGAGGCGCTGCTGCTCCGGTGAGAGCGCGGCGTATTCGGAGCTGCGATACACCGCCTCGATGCGCTCGAACAGCTTCGCGTTCTGCGTGATGCGGTCCTCGAAGGCGGCGAGCTTCGGCGCCATGGCCTGCTCCACCTTCTGGTAGTCCGGCGTGCTCATGCTGCTGGACCAGATGTAGAACAGCGCGGCGACCCGCTCGAGAGCGTGCCCGCTGCGCTCCTTGGCGGCGACTGTGTTCTCGAACGTCGGGGGCGCCGCGTTCCCGGTGATGAGCTCGATCTCCGCGAGCTGCTCGGCCATCGCCGCTTCGAGCGAGGGCGCGAAATCCTCGATGCGCACGCGATCGAACGGCGGCAGGCCGCCGAAGGGGCCTGACCAGGGAGCGGTCAGCGTCGGGGCTGGCGCGGCGGAGCTCATTCGAGCTTCAGCACCGCATCCCAGTGCCGGCGGTCCACCGGCATCACGGAGAGCCGGTTGCCGGGCCGCAGCACGGTCATGTCCCTGAGGCTCTTCTGCGCTTTGAGCTCGGCGAGCGTGACGACGCGCGAGAGCTTGCGCTCGAGCCGGATGTCCACGCCGAACCAGACGGGTTTTTCCGGGTCGCTCTTGGGGTCGTAATGGTGATCCCCGGGATCGAACGCGGTCTCATCCGGGCGGGCCTCGCCGACGATCTTCACGATGCCGGCGATGCCCGTGGGGTCCGCGCTCGAGTGATAGAAGAACGCGAGGTCGCCCTTCTTCATGGCACGCAGCGAGTTGCGCGCCTGGTAGTTGCGCACGCCGTCCCAGAAGTCCCGCTTGCCGGGGCGCCGGGCGAGGTCGTCGATGCTGAAGGTCGACGGCTCGGATTTCATCAGCCAGTAGTTCATCTTCACTCCACTCTCTGCACCCTGACGGCGCGCAGCGCGCCGTTCTCCTCGAGCTCCAGGGAGAGCTGCATGGGGCGGCAGCACACCTGGCAGTCCTCGATGTAACTCTGCTCCCCGGCCGTGAGGTCCACGTGCGTCTCCAGCCGCTCCCCGCACCAGGGGCACTGGATGGAGACGAACTCGTCAGGAAGCAAGCCCTGCAGGCCTTTCCCCGGCTCGTACACCGGCTCGAGGCCGTACAGCCGGTCGACCGCGCCCGGCTCCAGGTTCTCGAGCTGCCGCGTGAGGGATTCCAGCTCTTTGCACTTGCGGGGGCTCACCCGCGGATTCTACGATCCCGCGCCCTCATGCGCATCGGCCCTTACACCATCGACCCTCCCGTGATCCTCGCGCCCATGGCAGGCGTGACGGACCGGCCGTTCCGCATGCTGTGCCGGCGGCTGGGGGCAGGCCTCGTGGTCTCGGAGATGACCACCTCCGACCCCACCCTCATGCGCACCGAGAAGTCGCGCCTGAGGCGCGACCACGCAGGCGAGGCAGGACCGATTTCGGTACAGATCGCCGGCAGCGACCCGCAGGCCATGGCGGAGTGCGCGCGCTTCAACGTCGCGCACGGCGCGCAGATCATCGACATCAACATGGGCTGCCCGGCGAAGAAGGTGTGTCGTGCGGATGCGGGCTCGGCACTGCTGCGCGACCCCGCCCTGGTCCGCGACATCTGCAGCGCCGTCACGGAAGCCGTTCCGGTGCCGGTAACGCTGAAGATCCGCACGGGCTACACGCGCGCCTCGCGCAATGGCATCGAGATCGCACGCATCGCGGAAAGCTGTGGGATCGCGGCGGTCAGCGTACATGGGCGCACGCGCGAGGACCGCTACGAGGGTGAAGCGGAATACGAGACGGTCGCGGCCATCAAGCAGGCCGTGAGGATTCCCGTCGTGGTCAACGGGGACATCCGCACGCCGGAACAGGCGTTCGCGGTACTGGAACGCACGCGGGGAGACGCCATCATGATCGGGCGTGCGGCACAAGGTCGGCCCTGGATCTTCCGCGAGGTCGCGCACTTCCTGAAGACGCGCGAGCGGCTCCCTCCCCCGTCACGCTCGCAGATCGGCGCCTGGCTGCTGGGGCATCTGGACGAGCTCTATACGTTCTACGGCGAGGGCAAGGGCGTGCGCGTCGCACGCAAGCATATCCAATGGTATTGCCAGGACCACGACGACAGCGAGGCGTTCTGGCTTGGCGTCAATCGCATCGACGATGCCGCGGAGCAGCGCGCGGCGGTCGCGGCGTTCTTCCGGGCGGACGAAATCGAGTCTCAGGCCGCCTGAGCGCGGCAGGCCTGCAGGTTGGCGCAGATCTGCCGAGCGGCATGCCATTCGCTGCGAGGCGCCTCAGCTGCGCTCCACGAGCCTCCAGAGCAGCGTGGCCCAGATCGCCCCGCACATGAGCAGGGCGAGCATCACCGCGGCGCTGCCATAGTCCTTTGCGCGCTTGGAGAGGCCGTGGCGCTCGAAGGAGATGCGGTCGATCGCCGCCTCCACGCTGGAATTCAGCAGCTCCACGATGAGCACCAGCACGACCGAGCCGATCAGCAGCAGCCGCTCCATCACGTGGAACGGCAGGATGAGTGCGAGCGGCACCAGACACGCCGCGAGCGTGAGCTCCTGCCGGAAAGCGCTCTCCTCGCGGATCGCGAAGGACAGCCCGCTCAGGGAATTCTTGGCCGCCTCCCAGGCCCGCGTGAGCCCGCGGTTGCCCTTGTGCGGATTGCGGTCAGTGGAGTAGTCCGGATTCGAGTCGGCCACGTTGTTCCGTATGCGGGTGCAGGTGCGAGACGAATTGCTCGGTGGCGGCGCGCCATGAGAACCGGCGCGCGTGCGCGGCGGCATCATCGCGCTTCAGCGTCAGTGCGTGCAAGCAGGCCTTGCGCAGGTCCTCGTCCAGCGCGCCCGCGCGGGTGTTGTCACCGATCACGTCGAGCGGGCCCGTGACGGGATAAGCGGCCACCGGCAGCCCGCAGGCCATGGCTTCCAGCAGTACCAGCCCGAAAGTGTCGGTGCGGCTCGGGAACACGAATACGTCCGCGGCAGCGTAGACCTGTGCCAGCTCCTGCTGGTTCAGCACGCCCAGGTAGTTCACCTCGGGATGACGCTCGCGGATGCCGGCCAGCGCAGGGCCCTCGCCCACCACCCACTTGGAGCCCGGCAGGTCGAGCTCGAGGAAGGCCTCGACGTTCTTCTCCACCGCCACGCGCCCCACGTACAGGAAAATCGGCGGCTCGCTGTCGAGGCGCTTGCTGTGCCGAGGCTTGAAGATGTCCAGCTCCACGCCACGTGACCAGAGCACCACGCTCTGCATCCGATACGCCTCGAGATCGCGCACCACGACGTTCGTCGGCGCCATCACTGCACTCGAGGGACCGTGGAACCAGCGGAGGAAGGCATACGTCCACGAGAGCGGAACACGGAAACGCGCATGCACGTATTCCGGGAATCTAGTGTGATAGGCCGTGGTGAAAGGCATCTTGTGTCGCAACGCATGACGGCGCGCGGCGATGCCCAACGGGCCTTCGGTCGCGATGTGGAGGGCATCCGGAGAGAACGTGGTGATGCGCTGCGCCACCTTGCCGCCCGGGAAGAGCGAGAGACGGATGTCCGGATAGGTCGGGCACGGCAGCGTGCGGAACTCGAGTGGCGTGAGCAGCTCGACCTCGTGACCCAGCGCCTGCAGTTCGCGCGTCGTGGATTTCAAAGTGCGCACGACGCCGTTCACCTGCGGCTCCCACGCGTCCGTCACCAGCATGATCCTCATGATGCCTCCTCGGTTCAAACGGCCACGGGCTGCCGCGCCTCCAGCTCCAGCCGCCCGAGATTGAGCGGCGCGGTGAGCCGGTTGCGCCAGTGCACGAGCCGCAAAGCGCCGTCGTGCGTCTCGACGAGCGCGCTGAGGCTTTCGACCCAGTCACCGTCGTTGCAATAGAGGATTCCGTCGATCTCGCGCACCTCGGCCTTGTGGATGTGGCCGCAGACCACGCCGTCACAGCCGCGGCGGCGAGCTTCTTCGGTCATGACGCGCTCGAAGTCGGAGATGAAGTTGACGGCGTTCTTCACGCGGTGCTTCACGTACTGCGACATGGACCAGTAAGGGAGACCGAGCCGCTGGCGCAGGACGTTGAGCCAGCGATTCACCTTGAGGAGCCCTTCGTAGAGCCAGCTGCCGAGACGGGCGAGCCAGCGGGCATGGCGCATCACGCTGTCGAAGAGGTCGCCGTGCGTGACCACGCCGAGGGCCATCCCTACGAACTGGCGCAGTTGCTCGTCGTGGTTGCCGGGGATGTACACGATGCGCGTGCCCTTGCGGGCATGGCGCAGCAGCTTCTGGACGACGTCGTTGTGGGCCTGCGGCCAGTACCACCCGTTACGCAGCTGCCAGCCGTCGAGGATGTCGCCGACCAGGTAGATGGTGTCGGCGCGGTGCGTCCTGAGGAAATCCAGCAGGTAGTACGCCTGGCAGCCGGGCGTGCCGAGATGGATGTCCGATATCCAGATCGTCCGGTAATGGTGACCGTCTTCGCTCTCGAGCACCAGCTGTCATCGGGTGGCCGCAGTTGGCGCGATAGTTAACCTCGCCTCGATGACAGCTGCGTGAAGGCGGGGATCAGAGGGGCTGCTTGGTGTAGGCCGCCCAGAGCTTCGCGATGGTCGACAGCGGCGAGCTCGGATCCACGCTGGCGAAGGCCGCCTGCGCCTCATCCACGCGATTCAGCTTGACCAGCGAGTAGCCGAGCATGATCTGCGCCTGGTCGAGGCGCTTGACGCCGCCCTTGTCGATGCCGCTCTTCAACGCCGTCGCCGCTTTGTCATATTGCTCGTAGCTTGCGAGCGCGAGTCCGAGCTGCGCGCTCTCCTCGCCGCTCTTGGTGCCGGCCTGCTCGAGCGAAGCGACGGTCTTGCGATCCGTCACCGCGAGCGTCTTGGCCGAGGCGAGCTGCTTCTTGTACTGCACCTGCTCGACCTCGTCCGTGAACTTCTTGTCCGCGTTGCCCTTCTCGAGCACCGTGATGGCCTCACCCGGGAAGCCGAGGTCGGTCGCGAGCTGCGCCATCTTGAGGTAGTCCTCGGAGAACTCGAGCAACCCCAGGTGGAACATGACGCGATAGAGATTGAGCACCAGCCGGTCGTCGCCCTGCTCGCGCTTCCACTGACCGAAGAGGTCGGTGAGATAGTTCTTCTTCGGGTATGCGACCGCGAGCTCCTTCAGCGCAGCGAGCACACCCGGCGCATCCTTCAGCTGCACGTAACCGCTCAACTGCACCTGCAGCCAGTTCTCTTCCACCGGCTTGCCGGTCTTGCGCGCGGCGTCGATGGCCTGCGTCATGCCGTCCACGGCGCCCTTGTAGTCGCCCGCGAGGTATCTGGCCTGCGCGACGAGCGCCTGCTCGTCCGGCGGCGGCGAGCTCGTGAGTGCGAGGAGCCTGGTGCCGAACTCGACGGCCTTCGGGTAGTTCTTCAACTGCAGGTGCAGCTGCGTGACCAGCTTGAGGCGGTCGTGCGTCTAGGTGGCCGGCAGCAGGCCGGAGGCCAGGCTCTGCTCGAAGGCCGCGGCGGCCTCGGCATACTTCTCGCGCTTCAGCTGCACGTAGCCGAGCATCTCGGCGATCTGGAAGTCGTCGTAGGGCTTGCGGTCCGGGACGGCCTGCGCTTCCTGGATGCCGGCGAGCGCCGTCTCCCAGTCCTGCTTCTGCATGGCGTCGGAGGCCGCCTTCAGACCCTTCACCACCTTCTGCGACAGCTGCTGCTGCGGTGCAGCCTGCTGCTCTTCCTTCTCCTTCTTGGGGGCGGCGACCGCGTCCGTGACGGGTACGCCCATCGCCAGCACGCCCAGCGCGATGCCCATGCCCAGCAGCCGAATTCCTCTCGTCATGACGCTATAACCTCGGAAGGGAGGCCCCTTGAAAAGATGGTCGCCATCGTAACCGCAAGCCGCGAACATCTCCATCAGCGGGCCGCCACCACGCGCCAGACGGCGTTACCGACGTCGTCGGCCACGAGCAGGCTGCCCTGTCGGTCCACGGCGACGCCGACAGGACGCCCGCGCGCGCGGCCCTCCGCCCAGGAAGAACCCATTCCACGGCCGCGCCACCATGGCCGCCGTCGCACTTGTTCCAAGTTGCCCAGGGACGGGCGAATGGATAGCCTGCGCGCCCTGCCGTTCAGGCTGGCCCTTCCTCCGCAATGCTCAACTTCTCCGACGTCTCCATCCGCCGCGGCCCGCGCCTGCTGTTCTCGGGAGCCACTTTCGGCCTTTTCCGCGGAGAGAAGGTGGGCATCGCGGGCGAGAACGGCAGCGGCAAGTCCAGCCTCATGGCGCTCGTGCGCGGCGAGCTGCAGCCGGACGCCGGCACCTTCGAGATGCCGTCCAACCTCGAGATCGCCCACGTCTCGCAGGAGCTCGACGCCACCGACCAGCTCGCGATCGAGTTCGTGCTGGACGGTGATGCGCGCCTGCGCGCTCTCGAAGCCAGGATCGCGAAGGCCGAAGAACAGGACGATGGCATCAAGCTCGGCGAGCTGTACGCCCAATACGCGGCCGCGGGCGGATACGACGCGCGCAGCCGCGCCGGGCAGCTGATGCACGGCCTCGGATTCGAATCAGCCGATGAAACGCGCGCGGTACGCGAGTTCTCCGGCGGATGGCGCGTGCGCCTCAACGTAGCCAAGGCGTTGATGTGCCCTTCCGACCTGCTGCTGCTCGATGAGCCCACCAACCACCTCGACCTCGATGCCATCCTGTGGCTCGAGACCTGGCTGCGTGAGTACCCGGGCACCCTGCTCCTGATCGCGCACGACCGGGAATTCCTCGACCGCGTGGTCAACCGCGTAGTGAACATCGAGCACGGCAAGGCGCGGGCTTTCCGAGGCAACTACAGCCAGTTCGAGGATCAGCGCGCCGCAGAACTCGCGGAGCAGACGGCGCTGTTCACCCGCCAGCAACGCGAGATCAAGCACATGGAATCGTTCGTCGAGCGCTTCCGCGCGAAGGCGAGCAAGGCACGGCAGGCGCAGAGCCGGCTGAAGGCACTCGAGCGCATGCAGCGCATCGCACCCGCGCACGTGGACTCACCTTTCGAATTCTCCTTCGCGGAGCCGGAGAAGCTGCCGCGGCCCCTGCTCGCGCTCGAGGACCAATCCGCGGGCTACGGCGATCGCGTGATCGTCGCCGGACTCAATCTCACCATCGCGCCGGGGGATCGCGTGGCTCTGCTGGGCCGCAATGGCGCGGGCAAGTCCACGCTCATGAAGCTGCTGGCCGGCGAGATTCCCGCCCTGGGCGGCAATCGCACCGAAGCACGAGACCTGCGCATAGGCTACTTCGCGCAGCATCAACTCGAGCAGCTCGCGCCGAAGGAATCACCTCTCGCAAACCTGCGACGCGTCGGCGCGCCGCGCGCCGCGAAGGCCGCGGAACAGGACCTGCGCGACTACCTCGCAGGCTTCGGGTTTCGCGGCAATCGCGTGTTCGAGCCGGTAGCGCCATTCTCGGGCGGCGAGAAGGCGCGGCTGGTGCTGGCGCTCATCGCTTATCAGCGTCCCAACCTGCTGCTGCTCGATGAGCCCACCAACCACCTGGACCTCGAGATGCGGCAGGCGCTCGCCGTCGCGCTGCAGGAATACTCGGGAGCGGTAGTGATGGTGTCGCACGACCGGCATCTGCTGCGGACGGTGTCTGACGAGTTCTACATCGTGCACGGCGGGCGGGCGCAGCCCTTCGACGGCGACCTCGAGGACTACGCGAAATGGCTCGCCGACGCCGAGGCGGCACCGGCCGTGCAGCATGCGGCGGCGGCCCTCAAGCCAAACGAGACGACGCGCAAGGCGCAGCCCGCGCCCGGCGAGGGCAGCACGCGAGCACCAGCCGTCGCGGAGACTGCCGAGTCCCGCAAGCAGCGCAAGCGCGAAGAAGCGGACCGGCGCAACCGCCTCACGCCGCTCAAGGAAGCCATCGCCCGCTGCGAGCGCGAGCTCGAGGAGCTCGCACGCGAGAAGGCCGAAGTGCAGGCGAAGCTTGCGACACCCGGTCTCTATTCCGAGGCGGAGAAGCCGCGGCTGCAGGAGCTGCTGCAACGCGAAGCGCAGATCGCCAAGGCCACTTCCGAAGCGGAAGCACGCTGGCTCGAATCCACCGAGCAGCTCGAATCCCTGGCGCGGGAGGCCTGAGCATCGTGATCCCCGCCATGAATTTCTGCAGCCAGTGCGGCAAGCCGCTCGTCGTCGAGACTCCACCGGGCGATCACCTGCCTCGCCACGTGTGCAGGGGCTGCGGCAGCATCCACTACCAGAACCCCAAGATCGTCGTCGGCTGCGTGCCGGAGCACGAGGGGCGCCTCCTCATCTGCAAGCGGGCCATCGAGCCCCGGCTCGGGTACTGGACGATCCCGGCGGGCTTCATGGAGAACGGCGAGACCCTGCAGCAGGGCGCGGCGCGGGAATGCCTCGAGGAGGCCATGGCAGAGGTGCAGATCGGCTCGCTGCTGGTCGTCGCCAACGTGCTGAGCGCCAGCCAGGTGCACGTGTTCTTCCGCGCCCGCCTGGCGGAGCCGCGGTTCGGGCCGGGCCCGGAGAGCCTGGAGGTGAAGCTGGTGGAGGCCGCCGACATCCCCTGGCCGGACATCGCCTTCCCGAGCACGGAATTCGCGCTGCGTCGCTACCTCGAGGACCGGGCGGCGGGCCTCGACCGGCACCACTTTGCAGAGCTCGGACGGCGGGCGTAGCCCGAGGGGCAAGAAGCCGCCTGCGGCGCTCTTTACGGACTTCAGCCGCGTTGCCGGCCGCGAAAGAAGCGCCTTTTGCGGCCCGGGCCCTGGCTCATGGCCGGTGCTTATGGCCTGATAACCCCCGCCGTTTCGCGCGACCGCCGGCCGCGTGGCACAATCCGCGCCCTTCCACCCGAGGACCGCGCATGACCTTCGTCGTTACCGAGACCTGCATCAAGTGCAAGTACATGGACTGCGTCGAGGTCTGCCCGGTCGACTGCTTCCACGAAGGCCCGAACTTCCTGGTGATCGACCCGGACGAGTGCATCGACTGCACGCTCTGCGAGCCGGAGTGCCCGGTGGAGGCGATCTACTCCGAAGAGGAGCTGCCGGCGGGCCAGGAGTCCTTCAAGCCGCTGAACGCGGAGCTCGCGAAGAAGTGGCCGGTGATCACCGAGAAGAAGGATCCGCCCGCCGATGCCAAGGAGTGGGAAGGCAAGCCGGGCAAGCTCGCGCTGCTCGAGAAATAAGCCTTCAACTCCAGTCGTGGCGGCTCTGGCGCGGGCGGCCCGACGGGGCTGCATACGCCCCGCCCGCATCCGTTCGCCGCCCGTCAGTCGCCGCCGCGCAGGTGGCTCGCGAGCATGGCGGGCGGCAGATAGCCCGAGAGCAGCTCGCCGTCCTCGAGCAGCAGCGCCGGCGTTCCACCGATGGCCAGCTTGCGGCCCAGGTCGTAATCCCGCTCCACGGGCGAGCCCTTGCACTGCTTCGTGCCGGCCACCGTCTCGCCCCGCTTCAGGCGCGTGAAGGTGTCGTTGCGGTCCTTCGAGCACCACACCTGTTCGGCCTTCGCCCACGACTCCGTGCCCGGCCCGCTGCGCGGGTAGAACAGGTAGCGCACCCGGATGCCGAGCTTGTTGTACTCGGCGATCTGGCTGTGGAGCTTGCGGCAGTAGGCGCAGTCGATGTCCGTGAAGACGGTGACGGTGTACTTCGGATTGGCCGGCGAGAACACCAGCATCTGCGATTCGGGGACGACGGATACCAGCTTCAGGCGCGCGCTGCGGCGCTTGGCCTCGGTGAGATTGACGTTCGAGCCGATGTCGTAGAGATCACCGGCGATGGCGTAATTGCCGTCGGAAGAGACATAGGCGATGTCCGCCCCGCGGGTGAGCTCGAACACGCCCGGAATGGGCGAAGCACGCAGGTCTTCGGTGCGCGTGCCGGGAATCTTGCGGGCGATGTCGGCTCGCGGATCGGCGGCAGCCGGCGCTTGCGCGCGCAGCACGAGCGGAGCCGCTGCACAGAGCAAGCCGAGAGCGATGAGCGGGAGGCGGGCAATCATGGAAACTCCAGCGGACTTGGGCGCGAGGTTGGACCCTCGGCGCGGGGACAAGGTTCAGCGCGGCGGGAGTTTAGCAGAGGCAGGACATCGCGAGAGGCGGACGGGCGGCAGCTTCGATGGGCGGCATTATGAGATGCCATTCGTGGCACGGCGTGCCGGCCCACGCATCCTGCGTGGGCGTTCGCCGCGTTCGCGGCTCACCCTCGGGTGATGCTGAGAATGCAGTTCCTTCATGCGCTCACGAGCCACGTGCGTATAGATCTGCGTGGTCGAGAGATCACTATGGCCGAGCAGCATCTGCACCACGCGCAGATCCGCGCCGTGGTTGAGAAGGTGCGTGGCGAAAGCGTGGCGCAGCGTATGCGGCGACAGCTCCTTGGCGACACCGGCCTTGCGCGCGTAGCGTTTGATGATGTGCCAGAACGCCTGGCGCGTCATACGATCGCCGCGGCGCGTGGGGAAGAGATAATCCGTCTGCCGCTCGAGCAGGATCTCGGCGCGCGGGCCGCGCGCGAAATCGGTGATCCAGCGGACTGCCTCCTCGCCGAGCGGAATGAGCCGCTCGCGGTTGCCCTTGCCGAGGATGCGGATGACCCCCTGATTCAGGTTCACCTGCGCGGTGCGCAGGTTCACCAGCTCGGACACGCGAAGGCCGGTGGCGTAGAGCAGCTCGAGCATCGTGCGATCGCGATTGCCCAGCGGGTCGTTCACGGTTGGCGCGCTCAGCAGCGATTCCACCTCTTCCTCGGTGAGCGACTTCGGCAGCGAGCGGCCGATCTTGGGCATGGCGATCTGCGCCGTCGGGTCTTCCTTGATCAGGCTTTCGCGGACGAGGTAGCGGAAGAAGCGACGGAAGCTCGAAAGCTGCCGCGCCGTGGAGCGCGGCCGTGCGCCCGCGTGAACGCGGTACGCGATGAAATCCTGCAGGTCCGCACGCGTGGTGGCCACCATCTGCGTGTTGCGCTCCGCGAGCCAGCGTGCGAGCGCGGTGAGATCCGCCCGGTACGCGGCAAGCGTGTTCGTCGACAGACCGCGCTCCATCCAGACGGCGTCGAGGAATCGGGAGACCAGTGGATCGGTCGCGTCGGAAGAGCTGGGCTGGACGGCGACGGCGGCGTGCTTGGACAAGGGGCAAGTCTCGCTCGGGTATGGGGCCGGCAGAGTATGGTGAGTGGGCTCCGTCAGCGTGCGTGACCATCTTCACATCTGCGGACAAGCATTAACATAAAGAGAACCAGTTCACACCCCCCTGCACGCGGGATTTGTCGAGATAGACGCATGACTGAATCGATGGAATCGCAAGGTCTGGAGCCGCGTCGCACGATGCCGGCGCTGCTGCACACCGTATACGCCGCCTATGCCTGGTCCGCATTCCTCGTGATGGGCACGCTCACGATGCTGCTGGCACTCCTGCTGCCGGGGCTGAAGCTGCGGCGAAAGCTCGCGCGCAGGATGTCGCGGCTGACGCTTCGGATGGCGGGCATGCCGCTCGACATACGCTCGCTGCAGCACTTGCCCGAAGGGCAGTGCGTGATCGTGGCGAACCACGCGAGTTATATCGATGGTGTGGTGATGACCGCGGTGCTGCCACCGCGCTTCGGGTTCGTGATCAAACGCGAGATGTCGCGCGTGCCACTCGCGGGTTTGCTGCTCAAGAGACTTGGCTCCGAGTTCGTGGAGCGCTTCAACCGGCAACGCGGCGCCGCCGACGCCCGCCGCATGATGCGCACGGCGAGCAACGGACACTCACTGGTTTTCTTTCCCGAGGGCACCTTCTCGCCGCAGCCCGGGCTTCTCAAATTCCATACAGGCGCATTCGTGACGGCGGCGAAGGCAGGTTGTCCCGTCGTGCCTGCCGTAGTGCGCGGGACGCGTCGCGCGCTGCCCCCGAAAACCGCCCTGCCCCATCCTTCGCGCATCCAGGTGGAATTCCTTCCCGCGCTACCCGTTTCCTCCGAGAGCGTGGAGCTGCGTGATCAGGCCCGAATGGCCATTCTTTCCGAGCTGCGCGAGCCGGATCTGAGCGCGACGTAAGGAAGGGCCGCGCCCGCCCCTCGATGGGATCACTCCGGCGCCCGGAAACAAGAACGCCTTCGCGCAAAGCTTCATGTTGGCAACACATGCCCCGAGACTGACGCACGGCAAGACAAACGGCCCAGGAGCGGCCTTCCCGTTCCGGGTCTTCGACGGCACAGGGAGGGGCGGGGGTAGGCCCCGTTTGGGGGATGTCAAAAACAGGGATGTTTTTGACAAGCCTCCAGGGACGGATTCACGGCGGTCCCCCAAACGGGGCCTACCCCCGCCCCTCCCGGCAATTCCCGCGAAAATGCGAGACCTGAAGGCATCACATGTTGCGCCGGTACTGCCCACCCACCTGGTAAAGCGCGTTCGATATCTGCCCCAGCGAGCACACCTTCACCGCTTCCATCAGCTGCCCGAACACGTTCCCGCCCGAGGCAGCAACCTCCTGCAGCTTCTGCAACGCCGCCGCAGAGACTTCCGCATTGCGCGACTGGAACGCACGCACCGCCGCCACCTGATCCTGCTTCTCCTCCTCGGTGGAACGGATCAGCTCGGCGCCCTTGTGCTCCTCGGACGAATCGCTCTTCGAGAGGAACGTGTTGATGCCGACGAGCGGCAGGCTGCCGTCGTGCTTCTTCGTCTCGTAGTACAGCGACTCCTCCTGGATCTTCGAGCGCTGGTACATGGTTTCCATGGCGCCGAGCACGCCGCCCCGCTCGGAAAGCGAGTCGAACTCCTTGTAGACGGCTTCTTCCACGAGGTCGGTGAGATAGTCGATGGCGAAGGACCCGGACCAGGGGTTCTGGTTCTTGTTGAGCCCCAACTCCCGGTTGATGATGAGCTGGATCGCCACGGCACGCCGTACGCTCTCCTCCGTGGGCGTGGTCAGCGCCTCGTCGTACGCGTTCGTATGCAGGCTGTTGCAGTTGTCGAAGAGCGCATAGAGCGCCTGCAGCGTGGTGCGGATGTCGTTGAAGTCGATCTCGCGCGCGTGCAGGCTGCGCCCGGAAGTCTGGATGTGGTACTTGAGCATCTGGCTGCGCGGCCCGGCCTTGTAGAGCTCCCGCATGGCGCGCGCCCAGATGCGGCGCGCGACGCGGCCGATCACCGCATACTCCGGATCCATGCCGTTCGAGAAGAAGAAGCTCAGGTTCGGGGCGAAGTCGTCGATCCTCATGCCGCGCGCGAGGTAGTACTCCACGATGGTGAAGCCGTTCGCGAGCGTGAAGGCGAGCTGCGAGACGGGGTTCGCGCCCGCCTCCGCAATGTGATACCCAGAAATCGATACCGAGTAGAAATTGCGCACCTGCTCGTCGATGAAGTATTGCTGCACGTCACCCATCATGCGCAGCGCGAACTCGGTGGAGAAAATGCAAGTGTTCTGCGCCTGGTCCTCCTTGAGGATGTCCGCCTGCACCGTGCCACGCACAGCCTGCAGCGCCTCGGCCTTGATGCGCGCGTAAACGTCCGGCGGAACGAGCTGATCGCCCGTGATGCCGAGGAGCGCGATGCCGGACCCGTCGTGCCCGGCCGGCAGCTGCCCTTTGTAGGCCGGAGCGCCGACGCCCTTGGCGCGGCCGCGCTGGTTCGCCGCGTCAATCTTCGCCTGAGCCTCTTCCCAGCGGCCTTCGGCTTTCAGATGACGCTCTACGCGCTGATCGATCGCCGTGTTCATGAACATGGCGAGCAGGATCGGCGCCGGGCCATTGATGGTCATGGACACCGAGGTGCTCGGCGCGCACAGGTCGAAGCCCGAGTAGAGCTTCTTCATGTCGTCGAGAGTCGCGATGGAGACGCCGGAGTTGCCGGTGCGGCCGTAGATGTCCGGGCGCGTATCGGGATCTTCCCCGTAGAGCGTGGTGGAATCGAACGCCGTGGACAGGCGCGCCGCGCCATGATCTCCGGCCAGATAGTGGAACCTGCGATTGGTGCGCTCCGGCGGGCCTTCGCCCGCGAACATGCGCGTGGGGTCTTCGGCTTCACGCCGGTATGGATACACGCCGCCGGTATACGGATAGGCGCCCGGAAGATTCTCGGCGAGCACGAAGCGCAGGATCTCGCCCCAGTCCCGGAACTTCGGCACGGAGATCTTGGGCAGCGGCAGCCGGCTCAGGCTCTCCGTGTAGTTCTCTCCCGTGACGTCCTTGTTGCGCACCTTGTACGAGTATGTGGGATCGGTTGCTCCCTTCACGCGCGCCGGCCAGGCTTTCAGCTCGCCGATGCCCTCGGCACCGATTTCGTCCAGTGCACGGTTGTACGCTGCCCTCAGCTCGCGACGCGTGGCGTCTGCAGACGCATCGGTGAGCGCACTGTCAGCGTAGCGATCCAGCGGACTCGGCAGCGCCGCATCATGCAACGCCTTCAACGATTCATACAGGCCGTGCGCGCGCGCTGCGGCCTGTGCCTGGGCGTCGATACGCTCGTGCACGGCGCGACCGGCCTGCGCAATCTCTGCGAGATAGCGCGTACGCGAACCGGGAATGAGAGGATCCCGCGCCGTGAGCGCGGTCGGGCCGACGTCGCGCACCTGCCATGGCGCTGCGCCGACTTTCTTCTTCTCCAGAGCCTCGCAAATGGCGCCGAACAGGCGATTCACACCAGGATCGTTGAAGCGGCTCGCGATGGTGGGAAACACGGGCACTTCCGCATCGCTCGCCTGCATGCGCTCGGGATGATTGCGGCGCCACTGCTTGCGCACGTCCCGCAACGAGTCCGCGGCGCCGCGCTTCTCGCTCTTGTTGAGCACGATGAGATCGGCGAAGTCGAGCATGTCGATCTTCTCGAGCTGGCTCGCGGCGCCGTACTCGGCCGTCATCACGTAGAGCGAGAGATCACAGAGGTCGACGACCTCGGTATCCGACTGGCCGATACCCGCGGTCTCGACGATGACGAGATCGAAGCCCGCGAGCCTGTAGAGGTCGATGACCTCGCGGATCACCGCGCTGGTCGAGAGATTCTGCCGGCGCGTGGCCAGCGAGCGCATGAAGACCTGCTCGCTGGCGAGCGAATTCATGCGGATGCGGTCGCCCAGCAGCGCGCCGCCGGAGCGACGGCGGGTAGGATCCATGGCCACCACGGCGATCTGCCTGTCCGGGAACTGGCGCACGAAGCGCGCGAGCAACTCGTCCGTGAGGCTCGACTTGCCCGCGCCGCCCGTGCCCGTGATGCCGATGACCGGCACCTTGTTGCGCGACCGGCCGAGCGCGCGACGAATCTGATCCGCGGAGGCTTCGGAGCCGGCGGAACCTTCCAGCGCCGAGATGGTGCGCGCAATGTGCGCGTGGTCCCGCGCATTCAGCGGACCGAACTCGTACTGTGGCTTCTGCACGGCGCGCACGCGCTGGATGACGTCCGTGATCATGCCCACGAGACCCAGGCGACGGCCGTCCTCGGGCGTGTAGATTTTCTCGACGCCGTGGCGCTCGAGCGCCTCGATTTCATGCGGCGCGATGGTGCCGCCGCCGCCCACCACGACGCGGATGTGCTCGCAGCCCTTCTCGCGGAGCATGTCCACCATGTAGGCGAAGTACTCGTTGTGGCCGCCCTGGTAGGAGCTCACCGCGATGCCGTCGGCGTCCTCCTGGATGGCGGCGCGGACGATGTCCGCCACGCTGCGGTTGTGGCCCAGGTGGACCACTTCCGCCCCCTGCGACTGCAGCAGGCGGCGGATCATGTTGATGGCGGCGTCGTGCCCGTCGAACAGGGATGCCGCCGAAACGAAGCGCAACGGCGCGCGGGGCGCCCCGGCTTCGGATTCCGGATGCGCGGCCGCGCCGCCCTGGGTTGCGCTGCTCATGGAAGGCTCTCCCCGTTCCGCGATGGAAACTTACCGTCGGGTAGAATTTTAAGCTACCATCCGGCTCCCCGTCGAGTTTCGCGCCCGCACGCCACATGACCCGTCGCGCCACCACTGCCCCGCGCCCTGCCTCCGCCAACGGCGCGGACTCCGCTTCGGCCTCCGCCTGGCGCGAAGGCCGCAAGCGGCTGCGGGACCACACGATAAAGCGGGACGCGGTCATCCGCACGGCCGCGCACCACTTCAAGGAGCACGGGTTCCACAACACGTCCCTGGAATCCATCGCGACGGCGCTCGACGTCACCAAGCCCACCCTCTACTACTACGTCCCGAACAAAGAGCAACTGCTCTTCGAGTGCTTCGTGGCCGGGCTCGAGCCCATCCGGGCCGCGCTCGGCGCCGCGAAGCAGCCGGGCGTGCCGGCCCGCGGGCGGCTGAGCGCCGTGCTCACCGAGTACGCCAAGGCCGTCGCCTCGGAATTCGGCTGGTGCATGGTGCGCGCCGAGCATCAGGACTTGAGCCCCACGATGCGAGCGCGTGTGCTCAAGGCCGAGATCGACCAGGGCATCCGCCGCCTGCTGCGCGAAGGCGTCCGCGACGGCTCGATCCGCCGTTGCGACGTGAAGATGACGGCCTTCGCCCTTGCCGGGGCACTCAACTGGATCGCACACTGGTATCGCGAGCAGCGCGACATGAGCGCGGAGCAGATCGCGGAAGCTTTCATCCACCTTTTCGAGGAAGGCCTCCGGCCGCGCGAAGCGCGCCGCAGACCGGCCAACCGCCCCGCGCCGCGCGGCGCGGGGGCGTAACCGACTTTCCAGGAGCCCAGCCATGTCCGATCAGAACGTCGTCATCGTCTCCGCCAGGCGCACGCCCATCGGCGCCTTCCAGGGCGTGCTCACACCGGTCACGGCGCCCCAGCTCGGCGCCGCGGCTGCCAGGGCCGCCATCGAGTCGGCCGGCATCGAGGCCGCCGACGTGCAGGAAACCCTCTTCGGCTGCGTGCTGCCGGCCGGCCTCGGCCAGGCGCCCGCGCGGCAGGCCGCCATCGCCGCCGGTGTTCCGGTCGCCACGCCGGCCACCACCATCAACAAGATGTGCGGCTCCGGCCTCAAGGCCGTGATGATGGGCGCGGACCAGATCAAGGCCGGCGGCGCGGAGATCGTGCTCGCAGGGGGGCTCGAGTCCATGACCAACGCGCCGTACCTGCTGCTCAAGGCGCGCGGCGGCTATCGCATGGGCCACGGGGAGCTGCTCGACCACATGTTCTACGATGGCCTGCAGAGCCCGTTCGACGGCAAGCTCATGGGCTGCTTCGCGGACGCCACCGCGGCGAAATACAAATTCTCGCGCGCGGAGCAGGATGCGTTCGCCGCCGAATCCGTGAAGCGCGCGCTGCAGGCGGTGGAATCGGGCGCCTTCGAGGCGGAGATCACCCCGGTCACGGTGAAGTCGCGCAAGGGCGAATCGGTCGTTTCGAAGGACGAGACGCCGTTCACCTGCGACATCAGCAGGATCTCGGGGCTCAAGCCCGCCTTCGGCAAGGACGGCACGGTCACGGCCGCCAGCTCCTCGTCCATCTCGGATGGCGCGGCAGCGCTCATCCTCATGAGCGAGAGCGCCGCGAAGGCGCGCGGGCTCAAGCCGCTGGCGCGGGTGCTCGGTTACACGAGTCATGCCCACGAGCCGGAATGGTTCACCACGGCCCCGGTCGGCGCCATGAAGTCGCTGCTCGCGAAGCTCGGATGGAAATCCGGCGATGCAGACCTCTACGAGGTCAACGAAGCGTTCGCGACCGTCACCCTGGCAGCCATGCGGGATCTGGACATCGACCATGCCCGGGTCAACGTGAATGGCGGCGCGTGCGCGCTCGGCCACCCGATCGGCGCCACGGGCGCGCGCATTCTCACCACGCTCGCGCACGCCCTCGCCCACCGGAACCTGAAGCGCGGAATCGCGTCGCTGTGCATCGGCGGCGGCGAGGCCGTCGCGATCGCCATCGAGCGCCTCTAAGGCCCCGGCTGGTCGGAACGCCCGCCCGGACGCTCGCTCCTGCCCCGGGCAAGGCCGGCGTCGATATTCGGCGCCGTCCGCAGGTAAACTCGCGGGCCTCGTGCCCCGCCTGAAATCGTAAATCAGCCCGGCGCCCGATCCCGGGTGCCACGGCGCACCCAGAACGCAGGAGCCTCGATGAAAATCAAAGATGCATGCGCCGTCATCACCGGCGGCGCCTCAGGGCTGGGGAATGCGGTGGCACAACACATCGTCGCCGCCGGCGGCAAGGTAGCCCTGCTCGACGTGCAGGAAGCCCCGGGGCAAGCCGCAGCGAAGGCACTCGGCGCGAACGCGAGCTTCGTGCGCTGCGACGTCACTTCGGAATCCGAAGTGCGCGCCGCCATGGCGGCAGCGAAAGAGCGCATGGGCTCCATCAACCTGCTCGTGAACTGCGCGGGCGTCATCGGTGCGGGCCGCCTGGTCGGCAAGACCGGCCCCATGCCCACGGAGGTCTTCACCAGGACGATCCAGATCAACCTGATCGGCACGTTCCATTGCGACAAGGAAGCCGCTGCCCTCATGCAGGGCAATGCGCCCAGCGAAGACGGCGAGCGCGGGCTGCTCATCCACACCTCGTCGGTCGCCGCATTCGAAGGGCAGATCGGCCAGGTCGCCTATTCCGCCACCAAGGCGGCGGTGGCTGGCATGGCGCTGCCCATCGCGCGCGAGCTCGCGGGCTTCGGCATCCGCTGCGTGACCATCGCCCCGGGCATCTTCCGCACGCCCATGGTGGCGGGCATGACGCCAGAGCTGCAGGAATCGCTGGGCAAGCAGATTCCGTTTCCGTCGCGCCTCGGCAGGCCCGAAGAGTTCGCGCAGCTCGTCGCCAACATCTTCGAGCTGCCCTTCATCAACGGAGAGACCATCCGCCTGGACGGCGCGATCCGGATGCAACCTAAGTGAGCGTCGAACGCGATCAGATGGAGTACGACGTGGCGATCGTGGGCGCGGGGCCCGCGGGCCTCGCGTGCGCCATCCGCCTCAAGCAGCTCAAGCCCGACGTCAACGTCTGCGTGCTGGAGAAAGGCTCAGCGGTCGGCGCGCATTCCTTCTCCGGTGCCGTGATGGAGCCGGGGCCGCTCGATGAGCTGCTGCCGGAGTGGCGCGAAGCGCAGCTCGGCATCTGCGTCCCCGCCAAGCGCGACGATTTCCGCCTGCTCACGCGCACCGGCAGTGTGAAGCTGCCTCTGCCGCCGCAGCTGAAGAATCACGGCAACTTCATCATCTCGCTGGGGCTGCTCACACCGTACCTGGCGCAAAAGGCGGAAGCGCTCGGCGTCGACGTGTTCGCCGGCTTCTCCGCGGCGGATGCCGTCATCGACGACAATGGCGCGGTCGCGGGCATCGTCATCGGCGACATGGGCGTCGACAAGAACGGCGAGCCCGGCCCGAACTACACGCCGGGCGCCGAAGTGCGCGCGCGCACCACCGTGATCGCGGAAGGCGCGCGCGGCAGCCTCGCGAAGCAGCTCATCAAGCGTTACGGGCTCGATGCCCATTCGGCCCCGCAAACCTACGCGCTCGGCATGAAGGAGCTGTGGCAGGTGCCCGCAGGTCGCGTCGATCCGGGACTCATCCAGCATTCCTTCGGCTGGCCGCTCGACTCGCGCACCTACGGCGGCAGCTTCATCTATCACCTGGACAAGGACCGCGTGTACGTGGGCTACGTCGTCGGCCTGGACTACGAAGACCCGCGCCTGTTCCCGTTCGAGGCCTTCCAGCAGTTCAAACAGCATCCCAGCGTGAAGCCGCTGCTCGAAGGCGGCGAGATCCTCGCCGCGGGCGCGCGCACCATCGCGGCGGGCGGCTGGCAGTCGATCCCGAAGCTCGAGATGCCAGGCGCCATGCTCATCGGCGACAGCGCGGGGGGCGTGAATCTGCCGAAGATCAAGGGCATCCACCAGGCCATCCGCTCGGGCGCGCTTGCGGCAACGCATCTCGCGGAGAAGGGCTCGCCGGAAGGATTCGACGCGCGCTGGCGCGCATCGCCGGGCGGCCAGGAGCTCAGGCAGGTGCGCAACTTCAAGCCGGCGTTCAAGCGCGGGCTGTGGACCGGCATGGCGAACGCCGCGCTCGAAGTGGCCACCGGCGGCCGCACGCCGTGGACGCTGAAGCACAAGGCGGCGGACTGGCAGCGTCTCGAGAAGCTGGACGAGTACGAATCGCCCGACCGCCACTGGGGCGAGCGCACGCTGCCGCCGCGCGACCGGCTCGCCTCCGTGTTCTTCGCCGCCACCACGCACGACGAGAGCCAACCCGCGCACCTCAAGGTGCTGGACCCGAGCATCTGCTCGGAGCGCTGCACGAAGGAGTACGGCAATCCCTGCGAGCGCTTCTGCCCCGCGAACGTCTACGAGATGGTGGACGACGGCAAGGGCGGACGCCGCCTGCAGATCAACGCGGCGAACTGCGTGCACTGCAAGGCCTGCGACATCAAGGACCCCTACGCCATCATCAACTGGACCACGCCGGAAGGCGGCTCGGGACCGAACTACCAATCGCTATGACCGTGCTATGGGCGCCTTCCGCCGAGCGCATCGCGGAATCCAACATCACCCGCTTCATCCGCTGCGTGAACGCGCGCCGCTCGCTGACCCTGGCGGGCTACGACGACCTCTACGCCTGGTCCGTCGCGAAGCCGGAGGAGTTCTGGCCGGAGCTCGCGCGCTTCGCCGACGTGCGCGCGGACTGGGGTGACGGCCCGGTGCTCGCCGATGCCGGCAACATGCCGGGCGCGAAGTTCTTTCCGCGGGCGCGCCTCAACTTCGCGGAGAACCTGCTCCGGTTCCGGGACGACGAGCCCGCCATCGTGTTCCGCAACGAGCGCGGCACGCGCCGCGAGCTTTCCTATCGTGAGCTCGCGCAGGAAGTCGCGCGCATCGCGGCGGGCCTGAAGGCGGCGGGCGTGAGCAAGGGCGACCGTGTAGCGGGCTTCATGCCGAACCTGCCCGAGACGGTCATCGCCATGCTGGCCACGGCGAGCCTGGGCGCCATCTGGTCCTCCTGCTCGCCGGACTTCGGCGTCAACGGCGTGCTGGACCGCTTCGGGCAGATATCCCCGAAGGTGCTGTTCACGGCGGACGGCTACTTCTACGCCGGCAAGTCCATCGACTCGCTCGCGCCGATGGGCGAGGTGCTCGCGAAGCTTCCCGGCATCGGAAAGATCGTCGTGGTCCCGTATCTGAGCGCGGCGCCGCAGCTCGGCGCCCTCGGCGAGCGCGCCAAAGACGCGGCCCTCTGGAACGATTTCGGCACTGCAGGCGCTCCGCTCGAGTTCGTGCGGACGGAGTTCGATCATCCGCTCTACATCCTGTACTCCTCAGGCACCACCGGCGTGCCGAAGTGCATCGTGCACGGCGCGGGCGGCACGCTGCTGCAGCATCAAAAGGAGCATCTGCTCCATACCAACGTGGGGCGAGCCGACCGCCTCTTCTACTTCACCACCTGCGGCTGGATGATGTGGAACTGGCTGGTGAGCGCGCTCGCCACGGGCACCACCATCGTGCTGTACGAGGGCTCGCCGTTCCATCCGGACCCGGGCGCGGTGTGGCGCCTCGCGGCCGAAGAGCGCCTCACCATCTTCGGCACCAGCGCGAAATTCATCGCGGCCACGGAGAAGAGCAGCTTCACGCCCGGGGAGTCGGTCGACTCTCGACGCTTCGCACCATCCTCTCGGCTCTCCGCTGCGCCGGAGAATTTCGACTGTGTACGAGCACGTGAAGCGGGACGTGCTGCTGGCGTCCATCTCGGGCGGCACGGATATCGTGTCGTGCTTCGTGCTCGGCTGCCCTACGCGGCCCGTGCATCGCGGCGAAATCCAGGCGCGCGGCCTCGGCATGCGCGTCGAAGTGTACGACGAGAGCGGCAAGGCGTTGCGGGGCGAGCGGGGCGAGCTCGTCTGCACCGCGCCCTTTCCTTCCATGCCGGTCGGCTTCTGGAACGACGCCGATGGCCGCAAGTACCGTGCAGCCTACTTCGAACGCTTCCCGGGCGTGTGGCACCACGGCGACTATGCAGTGCTCACGGAGCACGACGGTATCGTGATTCACGGCCGCTCGGACGCAGTGTTGAATCCCGGCGGAGTGCGCATCGGCACCGCGGAGATCTACTCTGCCGTCGAGGGGCTGGAAGAGATCGTGGAAGCGCTCGCCGTCGGGCAGGACTGGCAAGGCGACGTGCGCGTGGTGCTCTTCGTGCGCCTGAAGCCAGGCGTTGCGCTGGATGAGCCACTGCGCAAGCGCATCCGCGATACCATCCGCGCGAAGCGCACACCGCGCCACGTGCCGGCGAAGGTCATTGCCGTTGCGGATATCCCTCGCACGCTGTCGGGCAAGATCACCGAGCTCGCAGTACGCAACATCATTCACGGCCAGCCCGTGAAGAACGTCGACGCCCTCGCCAATCCCCAGGCTCTCGAGCTGTTCAAGGATCTTCCAGAGCTGGCCACGTGAGCGCGCTGCGCGAGATCTACACACAGCAGATCGCGCGCCGAGGGTACAAGTCGGACGCGGTCCAGCTCGCCGTCGTCGACAAGCTGGAAGAGCTGCGGTCGCAGCTCATCGCAGCGCATTCGCGGGGCGGCCTGCGGCGATGGCTCTCCTCGCGCACGGCGTCGAAGGCCGGCGTCCGGGGACTGTATCTGTGGGGCGGCGTCGGGCGCGGCAAGACCTGGCTGATGGACCTCTTCTACCAGAGCCTGCCGTTCCCCCAGCGCCGCCGCCGGCACTTCCACCGCTTCATGCACGACGTGCACGCAGAGCTGAGATCGCTCGGCGAGATCGAAGCTCCCCTGGAGCAGGTGGCGGAACGAATCTCGCGCGAGGCGCGCGTGCTGTGCTTCGACGAGCTGTTCGTGTCGGACATCGCGGATGCGATGATCCTCGGCGGGCTGTTCGATGCGCTGTTCCGTCGCGGGGTGACGCTGGTGGTCACCTCGAACGTGCCTCCCCGCGATCTCTACAAGAACGGGCTGCAACGCCAGCGCTTCGTGCCTGCCATCGAGCTGCTGGAGAAGCATACGCAGACGATCGAGGTCGGCGGCGCGGTGGACTATCGGTTGCGGCAGCTCACCCAGGCGGGGACTTACTTGTCCTCGGACGACCCCGATACCCGCGCGAAACTGGAAGCATTGTTCAGCGAATTGTCTGACGAGGGTGCCGGTCCTGCCGGCCGTGCGACCACCGCTGCCTCTGTCAACACGACCGGCAAAGTGAATACCGCCGACGGTGCCGCAGCCATCAACGCCGCAGCTCGCGCCACCGCCATCGAGGTGGAGGGTCGCGACATCCCCGTGGTACGGGCGGGCGAGAGCGTCGTGTGGTTCGACTTCGAGGCGTTGTGCGAAGGGCCCCGCAGCGCCACGGACTACATCGAGCTCGCTCGGGAGTACCAGTCGCTCATCGTGAGCAACGTGCCGGTGCTCGATGAGACGCGCGAGAACGCCGCGCGCCGCTTCATCTCGCTGGTGGACGAGCTATACGACCGCAACGTGAATCTGGTGCTTTCGGCAGCCGCGCCCCCACGCGACATCTATCGGGGCGAGCGCCTGCGGCACGAATTCGAGCGCACGGCGAGCCGCCTCATCGAGATGCAGAGCCAGGAATACCTGGCTCGCGAGCACAGGCCATGAAGCCCGCCTTCCCACCGCGCAGGCCGCCAAAGTCGCGCCTTCGACGGCCGGAAGCGAAGCCGATGTCCGCAAAGAGCGCCGCAGGCGACTTTTTGCCGATGAGCTAGCGGGCGGCGTAGAGAAAGCGCAGCAGCGCGCTCTCTTCGGCACTGATGCCTTTGCGCTCGTCGCCGGGCGTGTGCCGCTCGCGCCACAGCGCGAACGTCTTCGGATCCTGGAAAGCCTGCAGCACCAGCGGATGAATGTAGCTCTTGCGGCAGATCGCGGCCGTATTGCCCAGCCTTTCCGCCACCGAGCACACCGCGCTCACGCACGCCGACTTCGCTGCCGCAGCGCTTTCGAAGCTTTCGTGCCCGGCGAGGCAGCGCGCCGCCAGCAGCGTGCCGGCCCAGGTACGGAAGTCCTTCGCGGTGAAATCCTCGCCCGAGATCTCGCGCAGGTACTCGTTCACGTCCCCCGAATCGACCGGCCGCGGCTCGCCCTCCTCGTCCAGGTACTTAAAAAGATCCTGCCCCGGCAGGTCGCGGCAGTGCGCGACGAGGCGCGCGAGCCGGCGGTTCGTGAGGGTGATCTGGTGGTTCTTCCCGCTCTTGCCCCGGAAGCGGAACAGCACCTTCGAGCCGTCGATCTTCACGTGCCGGTCCTGCATGGTCGTCAGGCCGAAGGACTTGTTGGTGCGCGCGTACTCCTCGTTCCCCACGCGGATGAACGTGGACTCGAGCAACTTCACGACGATCGCCAGCACCTTCTCGCGATTGTGGTGCGGGTGGGCGAGATCTTCGTCCACGCGCTCACGGATGCGGGGCAGCGCTGCCGCGAACAGCTCCATGCGGCCGTACTTGGTCTCGTCCCGCACCTTGCGCCACTTCGGGTGATAGCGGTACTGCTTGCGGCCCTTGGCATCGCGTCCGCTCGCCTGCAGGTGTCCGCTGGCGCTCGGGCAGATCCACACTTCCGTCCACGCGGGCGGTATGGCCAGCGACTTGATGCGCGCCAGCGTGGCTTCGTCCTCGATGGGCTCGTCGTTGCGGTCGACGTACGAGAAGCCGGTGCCCGCGGCGCGCCGACGGATGCCCGGACGATCGTCCCGGACGTAGCGCAACTGCGCGGCCTTGGCGGTTTCGTGCGGCTCGGCGAAGGCCTCCGCCGCCGCGGCCTGCCGTTTCGACTCGCCTTTGCGCCCGGTTGCCATGCGAGCGCTTCGCCGGAGCACGCGCCGTGCCCAGCGCTCAGCCGCCGGCTCGCTTGGCCACCCAGCCCTCTCGGGCCAGCTCTTTAACGATCGCATCGCGGTGATCGCCCTGGATCTCGATACGTCCGGCCGCTACCGTACCGCCGGAGCCGCAGCGCTTCTTGAGCTGCGTCGCAAGTGCCTGAAGCCGGGGCTCGGAAAGCGGCAGGCCTGTGATCACCGTCACTCCTTTGCCCTTGCGTCCCTGGGTCTCGCGCGACACCCGGACCACCC
>JBGAIL010000041.1:0-30254 GCA_044225565.1 Steroidobacteraceae bacterium
GTGTCGGCAAAACCGTGAACATGCTCGAGCTCATCAACAACATCGCCAAGCAGTACTCGGGCCTGTCCGTGTTCGCGGGCGTGGGTGAGCGCACCCGCGAAGGCAACGACTTCTACCACGAGATGGCGGAGTCGGGCGTCATCGACCTGCAGAACCTGTCGAATTCGAAAGTGGCGATGGTGTACGGCCAGATGAACGAGCCGCCGGGCAACCGCCTGCGCGTCGCGCTCACCGGCCTTACGATGGCCGAATACTTCCGCGACGAAGTGCGCGAGGACGGCGGCAAGGGCCGCGACGTGCTGTTCTTCGTCGACAACATCTACCGCTACACGCTCGCCGGCACGGAAGTATCCGCGCTGCTGGGCCGCATGCCTTCCGCGGTGGGTTACCAGCCGACGCTCGCCGAAGAGATGGGCGTGCTGCAGGAGCGCATCACTTCCACGAAGACCGGCTCGATCACTTCGATCCAGGCGGTGTACGTGCCCGCGGACGACCTGACCGACCCGTCCCCCGCCACCACCTTCGCTCACCTCGACGCCACCGTGGTGCTCTCGCGCCAGATCGCAGCCCTGGGCATTTATCCGGCGGTGGATCCGCTGGATTCCACCAGCCGCCAGCTCGATCCGCTGGTCGTCGGCGAGGAGCACTACAACACGGCGCGCGGCGTGCAGGCGGTGCTGCAGCGCTACAAGGAGCTGCAGGACATCATCGCGATCTTAGGGATGGACGAATTGTCGGCCGAAGACAAGCTCACCGTGTTCCGCGCGCGCAAGGTGCAGCGCTTCCTGTCGCAGCCGTTCAACGTCGCGAAGGTGTTCACCGGCCAGGACGGCAAGATCGTCCCGCTCAAGGAGACCATCCGCGGCTTCAAGGGCATCATCAGCGGCGAGTACGACTCGCTGCCCGAGCAGGCCTTCTACATGGTCGGCTCGATCGACGAGGCCGTCGCGAAGGCGAAGACGCTGCAGTAAGGGCGAGTGCCATGGCCGAAGCGCAAAACACCATCCATGTCGATATCGTCAGTGCCGAGGGCGAGATCTTCTCCGGCCCGGCGAAGATGGTGTTCGCGCCCGGCTCGCAAGGCGAGCTCGGCATCGCGCCCCGCCATGCGCCGCTGCTCACGCTGTTGAGAGCGGGCGAAGTGCGCGTGCAGCCGCCGGAAGGCGACGAGCAGGCGTTCTATGTTGGAGGCGGTGTGCTGGAAGTGCAGCCGCGCAAGATTACGGTGCTGGCGGATACTGCCGCGCGCGCGAAGGATCTCGACGAGGCTGCCGCGCTCGCCGCCAAGCAGCGCGCGGAAGAGGCGCTCAAGGACAGCTCGGACAAGATCTCCCAGGCCGAAGCGCTCGCCGAGCTGGCTCGCGCCGCTGCGCAGCTCAAACTCATCGAGCGGCTGCGGAAGGTCCGCGGCTAGTCGAAGTCCGTCGGCAGCTCGGGCTGCCGCCAGTGGTCGAACATTCTCTCGACCTGCCGCTGCGTCACCCTGCCCACGGAAAGCTCCGGCAGCGCATCCAGCGCGAAGAAGCCGACTTCGGTGGTTTCCATGCTGGACCGCGCTGCTCCGCCCGTGATCTCGCAGAGGAAGAACATCTTGTACACGGAAGACGGATGCGGTGGCCGGTGACCCTGCTTCGCGCGGTCCAGCACGGCCGCCAGTTTCACCGCACGCGTCTCGAAGCCGGCCTCCTCGAAGATCTCGCGAGCGACGCTTTCCGCGGCCGATTGATTGACGTCCGCCCAGCCGCCCGGCAATGACCAGCGTCCATCCGTCGACTCTCGGACCAGCAGGATGCGCTCGTCCTTGAAAGCCGCGCCACGCACGTCGATCTTCGGCGTGCAGTAGCCGACGTCCTGTTTGAAGAGCTCCAGGATGCGCGCGGGCGCTTCTCCTGATCCTCGCGCCATCATCGCCACAGCCAGCCCCCGTACGCGCTCGAAGCGTTCCCGGTCGTAGGGGTCGCGCGTGTACTCGAGGCCCGTCTGGGCCAGGGCCTGGAGCTCGCGGGCGATGTCGAGCCAAGTGACGTCAATCATGGTTTCGATCCTAGTCTTTATCCGGCGTATAGTCGCCCGAACGAGCGCGCAGCACAGGGTCCGAGGGAACCATGAGCGAAGCGATTCACTGGCCGCGCAAACGGCGCGAGCTGCACAACCATCATTTCGACTCGACCATCTGGAACGACTTCCGCTTCCGCGAAGACGACATCATCGTCGCCATCTATGCCAAGTCGGGCACCACCTGGGCGCAGCAAATCCTCGCGCAGCTGCTGTTCAAGGGTGATCCGGGTCTTGCCGTCGCGGAGATGTCTCCGTGGCTGGACCTGCGGGTGCCGCCCAAGGCCGTCAAGCTGCAGGCCGTGGAAGCGCAGAGCCACCGGCGCTTCCTCAAGACGCATCTGCCCGTCGATGCGCTTGTCTTCTCGCCGAAGGTGAAATACCTCTTCGTTGGCCGTGATGGACGCGACATCGTGTGGAGTCTCTACAACCACCACGCGAATGCGAATGGCCTGTGGTACCAGGCACTCAACGACACGCCGGGACGCGTGGGGCCGCCCATCGAGCCACCACCCCCGGACATCCGCCAGTACTGGCGCGACTGGATGGATCGTGACGGCCACCCGTTCTGGCCGTTCTGGGATGTCGTGCGCAGCTGGTGGGAGATCCGTGCGCTGCCCAACGTGATGCTCGTGCACTTCGCGGACCTCAAACGCGACCTGCCGGGCCAGATGCGCCGCATCGCTGCCTTTCTGGACATCCCGATCGAAGAGTCCACCTGGAAGCCGGCCGTGGATCATTGCTCGTTCGAATGGATGAAGAAGAACGCCGTGAAGAGCACGCCACTCGGCGGCGCGTTCTGGGATGCTGGCGCGGACGTGTTCATCCACAAAGGCGTGAACGGCCGTTGGGCCGATACTCTCACCGCTCAGGATGTCGCCGAGTACGAAGCCCGCGCCGTCGGGGAGCTCGGCCCCGAGTGCGCCCGCTGGCTCGCGACTGGCGCGCGCAGCGATTGAACAGGCGTTACCCGAATTCACCAGTGCCTGGCGCGAACCGCGTCCGCACGCGGCGCTGAGAGGTCGCCGGGGTTCAATGCCGTTCACGCCCTTTCATCTCGGCCCAGGCGCCGTGTTCAAGGCCATCGGCGGGAGGCACTTCAGCTTTCTGGTGTTCGCAGGATCGCAGGTGCTGATGGACATCGAGCCCCTCATCGGGATCCTCCAGCACAAAGCCGTTCTGCACGGCTACACGCACACGATTCTCGGTGCTCTGGCGCTGGGAGCTGTGGCGGCTGTGGTCGGCAAGCCGATCAGCGCTTTCGCTCTGAGAATCCTCGAGATTCCTCACTTTCCCATGACGTGGCATGCGGCCTGCGCTGGCGCGTTCGCTGGCACGTATTCACATATCGCGCTCGATGCCATCATGCACCGGGACATGAATCCCTGGTGGCCTCTCGTTCCGGGAAATCCTCTCCTGGGTACGGTGACGCTCGACTGGCTTCATCTCTTTTGTCTCGTCGTAGGTATCCTCGGCGTCACTATCATTGCTTTGCGCTACAAGAGGCATAGTCGCGTATAGGAAGTACGCGCACATGGGCGTGAAGTACCCAAATATCCGTACATCGAAACGAGAAAGTGCGTCAACACGCCAATTATGGGAGTATCTTCCGGCCTCGCTGATCTGTATTTTTTTGCTGGCTCCCCACGGAAGGAAGCCAGGTCATGCAAGCTGCGATCGTTGACGTTCTCGTCCAGAAAGGAAGGTTCGATCCGCAGATCGCCCTGGCGGTTGCGGAGGCGATAGACATGGCCATCGGCACCTCGCAACTCGTCACCGTACCCATACTGGATGCGCGGCTCGATGCAGTGAGCGCACGATTCCAGGTCCTCGAGGCGAGAATGGACGCACGCTTCGAAGCCGCAGAGGCGAAGGCCGACGCGAAGCTGCAGAGCATGAAGACGGAGCTCATTCTCTGGATCATCGGCATGACGGTCGGCAGCGCGTTCCTGCCAAAGTTGGTCGCTGCCCTTTCCGGGACCGTTTCGGCCCTGCGCTGAGGCTCGGGCAGGCTCGTGAGAACATGAACCATCCTCTCCAATGCCAATGCGGCAAGGTGAAAGGCCAGGTGGGTCTAGGCGGGTTGGGCCTGCACGCCATCTGCTACTGCAGGGCCTGCCAGGCTTTCGCGCATTTCCTTGGGCGCGCCGATGCCGTGCTCGATGCACAGGGCGGCACGGAGATCGTCGCGGCTTTCCCCTCGCAGGTTCAGCTCACGCAAGGAATGGATTCAATCGCGTGCATGTCGTTGACACCGCGTGGCCTGCTGCGCTGGTACGCGGCGTGCTGCAACACTCCCCTCGGCAATACGCCGCGCAATTCCAGAACACCTTACATCGGCCTGGTTCACAGCTGCCTCGAGCAAGGCCCGCTGGAACAGTCATTCGGCCCCGTAGGCTCGAAGCTCAATATCGCGTCGGCGACCGGCCCTGTCCAGTCCACGCCCGGAAAGAACCTCATCACCTTGCTGAAGCTCATCCGGGCGCTGATCGCTGGCCGCATCGCCGGCCGCTACGAGCCGCACCCTTTCTTCCCGTCCGGTACCGATACCCCGATCAAATCACCGCGCATACTTACACACGCAGAGCGCGCGAGGCTTCCTGGCGGCGCGCCCGACAGATGAATCGCGATCGAGCGTCCGTGCAATAAATCTCTTTCGTCGGCCGGAGCACGCTTCCATATCTTGCCGTCCATGGGTTGCGCCTGAAACGGCTCACTCGGCCGCCGCAGCCACCGGGGCGCCGCGCGGCCGCCTCGTAAACCACACCACTGCGATCATCGCGAAGCTCAGCCAGCCGCAGAGCCAGAAGAAATCCAGCGCCGAGAGCAGGTAGGCCTGGTCGGACATCGTGCGGGTAATGGCTCCCAGCGCCTGCGTCTCGCTGAGCCCGCGAGTGCCCAGCAGCTCGATGGAATGCTGGAGGCGGGGGTCGTACACGCTGGTCGCCTCGGCCAGGTGCGTCTGATGCATCGTGGCATGACGATCCCAGAAGGTCGTGACGATGGAGGTGGCGAACGACCCCGCGGTGATGCGCGTGAAGTTGGAAAGCCCCGAAGCCGAAGGCACTCGCTCCGGTGGCACACCGTCCAGCAGGATGGTCAGCGAGGCGACGAAGAAAGTCGCCATGCCGATGCCCTGCACCAGCAGGGGCATCACGTAGGTCCAGAAGTCGGCATCGGCGGTGTAGCCCGCTCGCATGAAATATGAGATGCCGAAAGCGATGAAGGCCACAGTCGCGAGCATGCGCGGATCGACGCGCCCGATGAGCTTGCCTACGAAAGGAGATACCAGCACGGCGACGATGCCGCTCGGCGCGGCGACGAGCCCTGCCCACGTGGCGGTGTACCCGAGCCGCGTCTGCATCCAAAGCGGCTGCAGCACCACGGAGGCGAAGAACACGGCGTAACCGAGCACCATCGTTATGGTCCCGAGCGAGAAATTGCGGTTCCGGAACAGCGAGAGGTCGACGATCGGGTTCTTCTCGCCGCGCTCCCAGATGAGGAAGGCGATGAAGCCCACGATGGCGACGATCGTCTCGAGCACGATGAGCGGCGAGGCGAACCAGTCCGCATCCTTGCCGGTGTCGAGCATCAGTTGCAGCGAGCCGACCCAGACCACCAGCAGCGCGAGGCCGATGCCGTCCACGCGCAGCTTGCGCGTCGGTGTTTCCCGATGGCGCAGCGCAGCCCAGCAGATGGCGGCGCAGAAGAGGCCCACGGGAACGTTGATGAGGAATATCCACGGCCACGAATAGTTGTCCGAGATGACGCCGCCCAGGATCGGGCCGCAGATCGGCGCGATCAGCGTGGTCATGGACCACACGGCGAGCGCCATGCCCTTGCGCTGGGGCGGAAAGATGGAGAGCAGCAGCGCCTGCGAGCCCGGAATCATCGGTCCCGATACCGCACCCTGCAGCACGCGAAAGAATATGAGCGAGGGCAGGCTCCAGGCGATGCCGCAGAGGAACGACGCGATGGTGAAGGCGAGCACCGAGACCACGAACGTGCGCACCACGCCGAACCGCTGCATGAGCCAGCCCGTGAGCGGCACGCTGATGCCGTTCGCGACCGCGAACGACGTGATGACCCAGGTGCCCTGGTCGGGCGCCACGCCGAGATTACCGGAGATGGTGGGAATCGATACGTTGGCGATGGTGGTATCCAGCACCTGCATGAAGGTGCCGAGCGCCAGCGCCGTGGCGACCACGCCCCGGGAGATGGCAAGCGGTGCGGGAGGCGCGGCGGCCGCGCTGACGGCGCTCACAGCTGGCTCGTGGGTTCCGTGCCGGAGTTCGACGCGATGATGGCTGCGATACGCTGGTCTACCGCCGCATTCGCCGACTCATAGCCAGGCGCTCGCTGCGGTTGAGTGCGTACCTGGGCATTGATCAGCGAGCCTGAGGTGTCGTGCAGGTCCACCGTCGCCGTCATCGAAAGGCCTACGCGCAGTGGGTTCTTTTCCAGCTCCTTCGGATCGAGCGCGATGCGGACCGGCACGCGCTGCACGACCTTGATCCAGTTACCCGAAGCGTTCTGTGCCGGCAGCAGCGCGAACGCACTGCCGCTACCTGCCCCCAGGCCCGCGACGCGGCCGTGATAGGAAACTGCGCGGCCGTAGATGTCCGCATGCAGCTCTACAGGCTGGCCTACGCGCAGCTTCGAGAGCTGCACCTCCTTGAAGTTGGCCTCGACCCAGACGTCGTTGAGGGGCACGACGGCCATGAGCGGCGACCCGGGCGTGATACGTGTGCCGATCTGCACACTGCGTCGCGCGATGGCACCCGAAACAGGAGCGACGACATGCGTACGCCTCAGTGCCAGTGCCGCCTCGCGAACGCGCGCCGCGGCTGCCAGCACGGCGGGATGTGTCGCGATGCGAGTGTTCACGATCTGCGCCTCCGTGCTCGCCAGGCTTTCCCGTCGCGCCGCGACGGCTGCTTGCAGTTGCGCGACCTGATCGCGCGCGTGTTCGATTTCCTCCGCCGCGACCGCTCCGCCTTCTGCGATTCCTTCACGCCGCGCAAGGTCCGCGCGCGCGGCCTTGAGGCCGATCTCGCTCTCGTGAATCTGGGCGCGCAATGCACCAGCCTGCGAGAACACACCACGCACTTCGCGCACGGTGCGGGCCAGTTCCGCTTCGGCCGAGCTCGTCGCGATCTCCGCATCCGAAGGGTTCAGCTCCACGAGCAACTGCCCTCGCTCGACGTGCTGGGTATCGTCCACGTGCACGGCGGTCACCGCGCCGGCGACTTCACTGGTGATCTGCACCTGATCGCCGGCGACATAGGCATCGTCCGTCTCTTCGAAGAAGCGCGCGTGGAAGTAGACGTAGAGCCCGTAAACGAGCGCTCCTGCGGCAACCACCGCCGCCAGCGTGACGAGACGGCGCTTGCGGCTGCCGTTGGCGGGAGGTGCCTTACTGGGTTCGTCCATACGATTCTCCGGAACGGGCGGGATCGAAGCTGCCGCCCAGGGTCAGCAACAATGTGATGCGCGCTACGGCGCGATTGCAGTCGAGCGCGAGGATGTCGCGCCTCGCCGCGAGCACTTCGGATTCGGCATTGAGCACGACGAGCTGCGTCACGAGCCCGGCGCCATAGCGCCGTTTCGCCACTTCGTGCGCGGATTCCGCGGCCTCGAGCCGCTGGCGCGCCAGCTGCGCCTGCCGCGTGAGTGAGTCGATGAGGCTGATCTGGTCCGCCGTCTGGCGCACCGCGTTCAGCACCACCTCGTTGTAGCTGGCGACGGCGAGGTCCAGCTCTGCCGTGGACGTCTTGTAGCTGGCCCGCAGCCGTTTTGCATCGAACAGCGGCAGATGCAACGCGGGCCCGGCGCCGTAGATCACGCTGCCGCCCTCGGCCAGCTCATCGAGGCCGATGGCCTGCACGCCCGCGAAGGCCTTCAGGCTCAGGTCCGGATAGAAAGCCGCTTTCGCCGCAGCGCGACCGGCGTCTGCCGCATCCACGCGCGCTCGTGCAGCAAGCACGTCCGGGCGACGGGCAAGCAAGTCGATGGGCAGCGCTTCGGGCAAGGGCAGGGCCGTGTCCAGGGCAATCCGCGGGCGGCCGATCCCGGAATAGGAATCCGCGCCGCGCGCCGAGAGCGCGGCAAGCTCGTGCACAGCCAGGTCGCGCGCGCTCGTCGCCTGCTCGAGCGCATTGCACGCTTCGGCGATCCGGGCTCTCGCGATATCCCTTTCCACCGAAGTCTCCAGGCCCGCAACGAAGCGGTCGTTCGTCAGCCTGGCCAGTTGCTCGCGCTGCTCGAGCGTGCGCTGCGCGATGTCCAGCGTGGCGTAGGCTCGATAAAGATCCAGGTAGGCCTGCGCCATGGCTCCGGACATGGCAAGGCGGGCGGACCACACATCGAGCCGCGCGGCGAGGTCCCGCGCTTGCATCTGGCGGATGACGGCCGCCTGTCGGCCCCAGAAATCCAGCGTCCAGGACATGTTGGCGCCGACGGTGCCGACCCAGTACCGGTTACCGCCATACGGCGGCGGGATGTAGTAGTTCTCCGAGAACCGCTGCCAGGTCTCGTCCCCGTCGAGTGTGAAGCGCGGCTTCAAACCCGCCCGCTCTGCGGAGAGCTGTGCGCCGGAAGACCGCACACGCGCCAATGCCTGGTCCAGCGACGGATTGTGCGACAGCGCGGCATCGACGAGGCGATCCAGCTGCGGGTCCCCGAAAGCGTGCCACCAGCCTTCGGCGACCGGCTGGGTCGCCGGGCCCGTGAGCCCGAGCTGGCCTGCTTCGATGAGCGTGCCTACCGGCTCTTCCTTCTGCGGCCGCACGCAACCGGTGATCAGCGTTGCCGTGACTAGCGACGAGAGGGCCAGCGAGGCGAAAGCCCGCGGGCCAGGATTTCCTCGCGGGCTCATGCGGCGGTATCCGACGGGCGCCCGCCGGTGCGCTCGCGCAGGCCGGTGATGAGCTTGTTGAGCAGCCGGACGAGTTGTGCGAACTCCGCCTTGCTGAACTCCGCCAATACGCTGTTGAGCACGTCGACGACCACGGGCACGAGCTCGGCGATCTTTTTCTCGCCGGCCTGCGTGAGCTTGAGCAGGATCACGCGGCGGTCGGTCTTGCTGCGCTCGCGGCGCAGCAGCCCGCGCTCCTCGAGCTGGTCGAGCAGGCGGGTGACGGAGCCGTTGTCGTAGTGCATGGTCTTGCAGAGGTCGCTCGCAGTCGCAGCCCTGCCTTCCTTCAGCTTCATGAGCACGATCCACTGGATGAAGCTGAGGTCGTGGGCGGCGAAAGCCGCCGTGCCCACGTCGTGCACGAGTACGTGAGCGAGCTTCAGCAGGTAGCCGATGCTCGACCCGGTGCTGAAGCTCGCGGCGCTGTAGTGCCTGGGATTCATTGAATCGCCCGTGATTACTGCTGGAGCAATATCTGCTGAAGCAGATATTGCTCTGGCCAGCATCCCGCCGTCAATGGCGGGGCCGCGAAAGGCGAGAACTGCGCCCCGCGTCACGGCCGTCCGGGCAGCGGGCGGAGCGCACCTTGTTAAACTAGCCGCTCGCTCGAGGTTGGAGGCAGCATGCCGGTCGAAAGTCGTAAGGCCGCCCGCGGCGCGTGGCCGCTCTCGGTGGTGATCCTGGCCGCGGGCCAGGGCAAGCGCATGAAATCAGCCCTGCCCAAGGTTCTGCAGCCGCTCGCCGGCCGTCCGCTGCTCGGGCACGTCATCGATACGGCCCGTTCCCTCCAGCCCTCGGAGATCCACGTGGTATACGGCCACGGCGGCGATAGCGTGCGTGAAGCGCTCGGCAGCGAGAAAGTCTCCTGGGTGGAGCAGCGCGAGCAGCTCGGTACGGGCCACGCCGTCATGCAAGCGTTGCCTGCGCTTCGGGACGACAGCCTGGTGCTCGTTCTCTACGGCGATGTGCCGCTGATCCGCCGCGAGACGCTGGCGAACCTCGCCGCGCTCGCCGGCCCGAAAGCCCTGGGCCTCCTCACCATGCGCCTGCCCGACGCCACCGGCTACGGCCGCATCGTGCGCGATGCGCGGGGGCAGGTCCGCCGCATCGTCGAACAGAAGGATGCTTCCAGGAAGGAGCTCAAGATCACCGAAGGCAATACCGGCGTCATGGCCGTGCCCGCCCGGCTGCTCAGGAAGTGGCTGTCCCGCCTGAAGAACGACAACGCGCAGGGCGAGTACTACCTCACGGACATCATCGCCATGGCCGTGCGCGACAAGGTGAAGGTGAACCCGCTGGTCGCCTCGTCCGCCACGGAAGTGCTGGGTGTGAACGACAAGACACAGCTCGCGGAGCTCGAAACCGCACGCCGCAAACAGGTGTCGCACGACCTCATGGTTGCCGGCGTCACGCTGGTGGATCCCGCACGCTTCGATCTGCGCGGCTCGCTCGAGCACGGCAGTGACGTCTCGATCGACGTGAACGTCGTGCTCGAGGGCAAGGTGAAGCTCGGGCAGCGCGTCCGCATCGGCCCGAACTGCTTCATCCGCGACGCGGAGATCGGTGACGACACGGAGATCCATGCCAACTGCGTCATCGACCGGGCGGTCGTCGATGAGCGGTGCGTCATCGGCCCGTTCGCGCGCATCCGGCCGGAATCGCAGCTGGCGCGCGGCGTGCACGTCGGAAATTTCGTGGAGGTGAAGAAATCCCGGCTCGGCGAGGGCAGCAAGGCGAACCATCTCACCTATCTCGGCGACAGCATCGTCGGAAGGAACGTGAACGTGGGCGCGGGCACCGTCACCTGCAACTACGACGGCGTCAACAAGTCCCAGACGCACATCGAGGATGGCGCGTTCATCGGCTCGGGCAGCATGCTCGTCGCGCCGGTACGCATCGGTGCCAACGCCACCATCGGCGCCGGCTCCACCATCAACCGCGACGCGCCAGCGGAAAAATTGACCCTGACCCGTCCGCCACAGGTCACGGTCGAGCGCTGGCAGCGCCCCGTGAAGAAGAAGGGCTGAGCGCGGACACGGGCCCACATGGACGTGCTGCTCAACTTCCTGCCCCTCAAGTCCGGCGGCGGACTGCAGGTCGGGCTCGACTTCATCGAGCAGGCGAAGCGCGCGCCTGCGGGCCATCGCTGGTACCTGGTCGCCACTGCCGGTACGCCTCTGGCCGAAACGCGCCAATGCGCTGCCGTGCAGGTCTCGAAAGTGGTCCAGCGCGAGCCGGCCGCGCGACTCTGGTTCGAATCGGTCGGTTGCCGTGAGCTGCTGCGCGCGCACGATCCAGCAGTGGTGTACACGCAGTTCGGCCCGCACTGGCCCGGCGCCTCGCACGCGGTAAACGTGGTGGGCTGCGCCTATTCCAATCTCTGCTACCCGGAGATCGATTTCTGGGGACGCCTGCCTCCGGTGCAACGGCGGTGGCGGACGATGCTCGACCACCTTCGGCGGCGCCGGGTGCAACGGGCGGATGCCGTCATCTTCGAAACGGAAGACTTGGCCGAGCGCGGCATCCGCCACCTGGGCCTGAAGCGCGATCGCGTCCACGTGGTCCGGCCCAGCGTGAGCTCGCTGGTCAGCGAAAGCACCCGACATGCGGAAACGGCGGAGCGCTGTCGCGCGCTGCCGCAGGGCTTTCGGGTGTTGCTGCTCTCCGTGTACCACCCCAACAAGAATTTCGAGCTGCTGCCGGGCATCGCCGCGGCCTTGCGCAAACGGTCGAAGGCGGACGACACGGTGTTCGTGGTCACACTACCGGCGCAATCGCCGCATTGGCGCGCACTCGAGTCTGCGGCGGCCGCGTTCGGCGTGACGGACAAGCTCTTCAATTTCGGTCCCGTGCCCCAGCAGGGCTGTGCCGAGCTGTACCGTGCCTGCGATGCGGTGATCCTGCCTTCGCAGCTCGAGAGCTTCAGCAACACCATCGCGGAGTCCTGGACGCTGGGGCGCCCATTGCTGATCGCCAACCTGCCTTGGGCCCGCGCCTTGTGCGGCCCGGCCGCGGCGTATTTCTCCTACGATTCGCCCGGCTCGGCCGCCGAGAGCATCTCGCAGCTGCGGTCGGATGCGGCATTTCGTGCGCAGCTCGTCACTGCCGGACGCGATCAGCTCGCGCAGTATCCCAGCGCGGAGCAGCGTTTCGGTCACTACGTCTCGATCCTGGAGCAGCATGCAAAGCGCTAGCGTCATCCGCTGGCTCGCGACGCGGCCGCGGCTCAAATGGTTCCTGATGGTCACGTTCGAGACGCTGATGCGCTCCCTCTTCGCGCTGCCGCGGTACCGGACGTGTAATCGGCTGAAGGCCGCGTTCCTCAGGCTCAACGGCGCGCGCGTCGGCAGGCGAGTGGTGTTCTATCCGGGCGTGTGGATCACGCCCGGCCGCAATCTAGTCGTGGGGGACGACGTGGATTTCGCGCTCGATGTGCTGGTCGAGAGCTCCGGCGGCGTCGAGATCGGCGATCGCGTGCTCATTGGCTATCGCGCGCAGATCTTCTCGATGAATCACGTAGTGCCTGCGGTGGGCCAGAGGATATTCGAATCGGGCCGCGTCGGCCGCGGCGTGCGCATCGGCAGCGACGCCTGGATCGGCGCTGGCTGCGTCGTGCTAGCCGGCGTCACGATCGGCGAAGGCGCGGTGATCGGCGCAGGCAGCGTCGTCACGAGCGATATTCCGCCAAACGCCATCGCTGCAGGAAATCCCGCGCGAGTGCTGCGGCATCGCGGCAGCTGATACGCGGGACGGCTGCAGAAGCTCGAGACCCGCCTCGCGCTCGTTTCGTCACGAAAAGTTCAACTCCTCGTCATGTCTCGCTCGTAGATTCGCGCGATAAATCATCGCGTCGTCCTCAGACAGGAGAAGAGCGTCATGCGCCTACGGTATCTCTCGAGCTTTCTCACGTTCACGGCCACCGCAGCGCTGGTGAGCGCCGCCTCCCTGGCGGGAGCCGGGGACAGCCGCGCGAGCTATTCCTCCGCTTCGAGGAAAGTGGCGGAGCGCTCGCAGGACTTCGACTCTTCACGCCATTCACGCGCGCGCAACGTCATCCTCTTCGTGGGTGACGGGATGGGCGTCTCCACGGTCACTGCCGCTCGCATCCTGGAGGGCCAGAACAAAGGCGGGACCGGTGAAGAGAACGAGCTCAGCTTCGATACGTTTCCGAATACCGCGCTGATCAAGACCTACAGCGTCAACCAGCAGACCTCCGATTCGGCGCCCACGGCCACGGCCATGGTGACGGGCTTCAAGACCAACGACGGCGCCATCTCGGTCGCATCGACCATCGATCGCAATGAGCCCGATGCCAGAAAGGTGGCGGTGCAGTCGCTCGAAACCATCCTCGAGCAGGCCGAAGCCCGGGGACTTTCCACCGGCGTGGTCTCCACCGCGCGAATCACTCATGCGACGCCGGCCGTGAACTACGCTCATATCGGCAATCGCGACTGGGAGCGTGCCGGGCAGCTACCCGCGGGGGCCACGGTGCTCGACATCGCCGCCCAGCTCATCGCGAAGCAGAAAGTCGGCAATGGCATCGAAGTGGTCCTGGGCGGTGGGCGCGAGATGTTCATTCCCGCCACGGCTGCGGATCCCGAATACCCGACACGCACCGGCCGACGCACGGATGGGCGCAATCTCCCTCAGGAGTGGGTGACCGCGCAGCCCCGATCCACCTACGTGTGGAACAAGGCGGGATTCGATGCCGTCGATCCGGGCAAGGTCAAGCACCTGCTGGGGCTCTTCGAGCCCTCGCACATGCAATATGAGGCTGATCGCGCCAACGACGGCGCCGGCGAGCCCTCGTTGTCCGACCTCACGGCCAAGGCGATTCGCATGCTGTCGAAGAACGGCAAGGGTTACTACATGATGGTCGAGGGCGGGCGCATCGATCACGGACATCACGCCGGCAATGCCTATCGAGCGCTCACCGATGCGATCGCCCTTTCCGACGCCGTCCGCACCGCCGTGCGCATGACGGACGCAGACGACACTCTCATCCTCGTCACTGCCGATCACAGCCATGTGTTCACCATCGCCGGCTACCCGGAACGGGGCAATCCCATTCTCGGCCTCGTCAAGACGCCTGGCTCGAGCGATTTCAGCAGGGACTTCCAGGGCCGCCCCTACGCGACGTTGTCGTACGCCAACGGTCCGGGATACGCCTCGTTGCCCACGGGCGGCGACATCCGCTCGACCCTTCCGATCGCGCCCGGCCGCGTCGTCGACCTCTCGTTCATCGACACCATGGATCAAGGCTTCCACCAGGAGTCGCTCGTTGGCCTGAGCGCTGAGACCCATGCCGGCGAAGATGTCCCCCTCTATGGTCGCGGGCCGAGGTCCCATCTGGTCTCCGGAACGATGGAGCAGAACGAGATCTATCACGTCATTCGTGCCGCGCTGAATTTCTGAACGAAAGTCCCATCCAGGAGGCTGGCGGCGCCATCGCGCGGGTGGTGCCGCCCCGACACCCTGAATACCGAAGAACGATCATGCGATGTTCATGGCTCGCGCTGACGCTCCTGGTGAGCAGTATTCCGGCCTTCGCTGTCGAGCCGTTGGTCGCACCGGGCGTCCGGGCTCACTACCGCTCCGAGGTCGTGGGTCTCGACGCCGAGAGACGCGAGACGGCGAAAGACAGCGAATGGCTGTTCGAGCGTTCCGGCTCCCGGGTGAAGATCTCCGATATTTCCGGTCGTCACGCCGAGCAGTGGGATCACGACAGCGCGGGCCGGGTCTGGTATTCACGCACCTTCCACATGGAGCGAAAGGTCATCGAGTACCAGCCCACGGACCTTTCCATGGCGGGTATCGAAGGATCCTGGGAGCGGATCCGGCAGATCATCGGCGCCGATCTTCTTCATCGTCTGACACGCGGCACGGAAGAGCGAACGATCGCTGGCCATCGCGCAGTGGTCTATGGAGGCGTTCTGGACGACGTCGAGACCAAGGTGGTCTGGCTGGAGGGCCTCGCCATCCCTGCCTTCGTCGAGAAGCGTCTCCGTGGAGTCCGATCGAGCCTCACGCTGATCAGCGTGGATACGGCCGGTGCCGATGGCATTGTCAGCAGCGGCCCGCCCGTGCCGACTGACTATGAGACGCTCGATTTCTCGGACCTGGGTGATCGCGAGAGCGACCCTTTCGTGGCCGCGCTCATGAAATACGAAAGTGGCTGGTTCGGTCACGGACATTGACTCGTCCCGAACCCGGACAGGATGCGGCCCTCGTCAGCCAGCCGCGGACACGGTCTCAACCCGGCTGAGAATGAGTCGCGCGGTCAGCCCCTGGCCGCTGCTTCCGCTCGTCAGCTCCAGCTCGCCTCCGTGCCGCCGTGCGATCTCCTGCGCGATGGCGAGGCCGAGCCCTGTCCCTTCTCCGCGATTGCCGCGAGCGAAGCGCCTCAGCATCGTCTCGCGCGATTCCGTCGGGATGCCCGGCCCGTCATCCTCCACTTCGACGTGCGTCCCGCCGTCGGCGATGACTCGCAGCCAGATGTGGCCGGGCGGCACGTGATACTTGATCGCATTGTCCAGCAGATTGCTCAGCGCCTCGCGGATCAGGCCCGCATCGCCTTCGAGCCACACCGGACCTTCGTCCGGCACGGCGATCAGCTGCATCTCGATGCGCTTCGACAGCGCTCGCGGCGCCCACTCCGCACCGGTGTCCCGCACGAGTTTCAGCAGGTCGAAACGCTGGAACGCGGGGTTGCCGCCGCCATCCGGCTCTGCGCGAGCCAGTGACAGCAGCTGATGTGAAAGCCTCACAGCGCGCTCGGTGGAGCGGAGCAGCGCTTCGATCAGCGGGCGCACCTCCTCGGGGCGTTGTTCGCGGCGGATGTCTTCCGCCTGCAGCTTGATCGCCGTGAGCGGCGTGCGCAGCTGATGCGCAGCTTCGGCCACGAAACGCTTCTGCGCCGTGATGGCCGATTCCAGCCGTGCGAGCAGCTCATTCAGCGAATGCGTGAGCGGTCGCACTTCGATCGGCACGCCTTCATCGGCGAGGGGTGAAAGCTCGCGATGGCTCCGTGCCTCCAGCCGCTGTGCGATGGTGTGGAGCGGCGCAAGCCCTCTGCGGATCGCGCGCCGTACGGCACCTGCCGCCACCAGAATCAGCAGGATCTGCGGTGCCAGCGTCGTGAGCAGGATGGCGTGAGCGAGCCCTTCACGCTTCAGCGTGGTTTCCGCGACCTCCACGACCACGCGCTCGCCGAATTCCTCGGCGGGCAGCTCCAGCTCCGCGATGCGCACGCGCTGCCGGTCCATCACTCCGTCATACAGGCGGGCACGCAGGTACTGGTCGGTGTCACCGCTCATCGCCGGGATGTCCGCGCGGCCCGCGATGAGTCCCTGGCGCTCGCCGCGGATCCTGAAGAAGGTCTTGTCGCGCTCGTCCCACTCGAACAGGCGCTGGGTCTGCGCAGGCATGTCCACGAACGGGCCCGACGGCCTTCTCTGCACTTCCAGGGCGAGCGAGCTCACCGAGTCGTAGAGCCAGCCGTCGTAGACGGAATCGGCGAAGTACTGCGCGAGGCCGTAGGACACGACGCCGCTCAACAGGATCAGCAGCGACAGCGGGCCGGCGAGCGCGCGCAGCAGGCCTGCCCTCAGGCTCGGCACCTTCTCAGTGGATTTCATCGACCTGCAGCAGGTAGCCGAAGCCGCGCAGAGTCTGGATGCGGCACCCGGACTGCTCGATCTTGCGGCGCACGCGGTGTACGTAGAGCTCGATCGCGTTCTCCGAGAGCTCCATCTCGAACCCGCCCACGGCATCCATCAGCTGGCGCTTGCTGATGACACGGCCGTGGCGGAGGAAGAGGCATTCCAGCACGGCAAACTCGCGCACCGTGAGGTCGAGGGGCTTCTCCTGCAGATGGAAGCGCCGGTCTCCCATCGCCAGGCGCAACCCGCCGAGGGAGAGATCGGCGCCATGGCCGGCGATGGAGCGCCGGGTCACGGAACGGATGCGGGCTTCGAGCTCGTCGAGCTCGAAGGGTTTCACGACGTAGTCGTCGGCGCCGAGATCCAGGCCCTGCACGCGGTCGGCCGTGTCGTCACGAGCGGTGAGAATGACGACCGGCGTCTGGTCCTTGCGCCGCCGCAGCTGTCGCAGCATTTCGGTGCCGTCGATGTCGGGCAGGCCGAGGTCGAGGATGATGCAGTCGTACCGGGAGGTGGTGAGCGCGAGCAGCGCGGAATGGCCGTCGCCACTCAAGTCCACCTTGTGGCCGGAGCGGCCGAGCGCGCGCTGCAGGCTCGACGCGATGGCAACATCGTCTTCGACGACCAGTAGTCGCATGACTGCCCTCGAGGGCCGGGCCATCCCCCATCCGCGGCCGGCCCAGTCGCGGGTCGCGCGGCCGCCCGGCGCGGCTGCCTCGAACGTTCTATTCGACTGTGACGCTCTTCGCCAGATTGCGCGGCTGATCGACGTCCGTCCCCTTGAGGATGGCGACGTGATAGGCGAGCAGCTGCAGCGGAATGGTGTAGACCACCGGAGCCTGCACGTAGGTGACGTGCTTCGGCATCTGGATGACGGTGACGCCGTCGCTCGGCATGATGCCCGACTCCGGATCGGCGAACACGATGAGCTCGCCGCCGCGCGCCCGCACTTCCTGCAGGTTCGCCTTCAGCTTCTCCAGCAGGTCGTTGTTCGGCGCCACGGTGATGACGGGCATCTCCGAGTCCACCAGCGCGAGCGGGCCGTGCTTGAGCTCGCCCGCCGGATAGGCTTCGGCGTGGATGTAGGAGATCTCCTTGAGCTTCAGCGCGCCCTCCATCGCGATGGGATGCAGCGCGCCGCGCCCCAGGAAGAGCGCGTGCCGCTTGTCCGCGAAGCGCTTCGCCAGCTGCTCGATGACCGGATCCAGCGCCAGCGTCTTGTCGATGAGCGAGGGCAGCTCGATGAGCCGGCCCACGAGGTTGTGCTCGCGCTCTGCGTCCGCTCCATGGTGCTTGGCGAGCGCCACCACCAGCATGCTGAGCGCGGCGAGCTGCGTGGTGAACGCTTTGGTGGAGGCCACGCCGATCTCCGGGCCGGCGCGCGTGAGCATCACCAGCTGGGACTCACGGACGATGGAGCTTTCCGGCACGTTGCAGATGCCGAGCGTCGAAAGATAGCCCGCCTGCTTCGCGAGCCGCAGCGCGGCCAGCGTGTCGGCGGTCTCGCCGGACTGGGAGATGACGACGAACAGCGAATCCGGCATCACCACTGGATTGCGGTAGCGGTACTCGCTGGCGATCTCCACGTGGCAGGGCAGTTTGCAGATCTGCTCGATGAAATAGCGAGCGACGCTGCCGGCGTGGAAGCTGGTGCCGCAAGCGACGATGTGGACATGCCGCGTGCGCTTGAAGATTTCCGTGGCCGCAGGCCCGAACGCAGCTTCGAGCAGGCGGCCGTTCGCCACGCGCTCCTGCAACGTGTTCGCGACGGCGCGCGGCTGCTCATGGATCTCCTTGAGCATGAAATGCTTGTACTGGCCCTTCTCCGCGGACTCCGCGGTGAGCTCGCTCTCGCGAATGGGGCGGTCGACCGAGGCGCCTTCGCGATCGAGGATGCGGATGGATCCACGCCGCACGTCCGCGACGTCACCTTCCTCCAGGAAGATGAAGCGGCGCGTGACGGGCAGCAGTGCGGCAACGTCCGAGGCGACGAAGCTTTCGTCGTTGCCGACGCCGATGACCACCGGGCAGCCTTCGCGCGCGAGGATGAGGCGCTCCGGATCGTGCTCGCTGACCACGGCCAGTGCGTAAGCACCTTCGAGTTCCGCGACCGTGGCGCGCACGGCCTTGAAGAGATCCTTCACCGTTTGCAGGTGATGGTGGATGCGGTGCGCGATGACTTCGGTGTCCGTCTCGGAGCTGAACACGTAGCCGGCGCGTTGCAGCTCGGCACGCAGCTCTTCGTGGTTCTCGATGATGCCGTTGTGGACGATGGCAAGGCCATCGCGGGAGATGTGGGGGTGTGCGTTGCGCTCGCTCGGCACGCCGTGCGTGGCCCACCGGGTGTGGGCGATGCCGATCGGCCCGTGGACCGGGGCCTGGTCCAGGGCATCCTGCAGGGCCTTCACCTTGCCCTGGGTGCGCACGCGGGTGAGATGCCGGGTGCCGTTCAGGACGGCGAGACCTGCCGAATCGTAGCCCCGGTACTCCAGCCGGCGCAGGCCCTCCATGAGGACCGGAACGATATCGCGCTGGGCGACGGCCCCAACAATTCCGCACATATGTGAAATTTCTCGGGTCTACGGGGCCGGGTAGTGTGCCAGAAGCCCGGGGTGGGTGGCGTGAAGGGGTACCGCTTCGCCCCAGCCGGGCACGGGGCTTGCGAGCCCCGGCCCCGGGAATACATCCATTACAACCCAAGGGGCTCGATCATGAATCTCATCATCTGGTTGGTCGTAGGCGGTCTCATCGGCTGGATTGCCAGCATGATCATGCGGACGGATGCCCAGCAGGGCGTCGTCCTCAACATCGTGGTAGGCATCGTCGGCGCCTTGCTCGGCGGCTGGCTCATCAGTCCGCTGCTCGGCCAGGGCACCATCAATTCGGGCGATTTCAGCCTGGGGGGGCTGCTCGTCTCGCTGCTCGGCGCCGTGCTGCTGCTCGCCATCGTGAACCTGTTCCGCCGCGGGCGCGCGCGCTAAGCGGGCGTCCCGGACGATTTGTGCCGGCGCGGCGGGACGGCCGCGCCGGCCGTGGGTGGGGATCCCGCCAGCCGGAAAGCATCTGGCCGCACGTGGCCCTGGGCGATTTCGCGCCGCAGCAGTGCCTCGCTCACGGCACCGCTCTCCAGGCATTCCCCCAGCAGTTGAAAAAAAAGCCCTTCCTGGGCCTGGTCGGGATGACGGCGGTAATAGCCCGTCGGGCTCGATCCGTCGACCAGTGAGCGAATGCGGCGAGCCATTCTCACGCGCGTGCTCGGCCGGGGGGTGCCCTGCGGGGTGAAGTCGGCCGGCAGGCCGGTCTTCCATGGCTGAGTGCGCCGGCGCCTGTTGTGAAGGAAGCGCGTGTCGGGGCCGAGATGATCGATGTCGTTCCATGTGGGGTCCAGGCTGGCAACGACTCCATCGGGCTCGTCGACGAGGCGCATCCAGTCCCGGTAATCGAGCTTCCCGTCGAAGATGCGCGCAAGGTCGCGCTGCAGGTCCCAGTGCCCGAGGCCCGCGCAGTCGAGCAGCATCACGCTGGACGCCCAATGCAGCGGATGATGGCCGCCGGTGGACGTGCGACGCGCGAGGATGGCCGCGCCGCACATGTCCGCCTCCAGCAGCTCGTTCGCGTCGGCGAGCGCGAAGACCGCCGGGCCGATGACCAGGGCGCGGCCCTGGTAGTCCATCAGCTGCGGCACGCTGAAGCGCAGCGGCGCGAAGGATTGCGGGTCGTCGTTCCGCCAGATTGCGTTCTGGCCCTGGCGTAGATAACGCCGGCCCTCGCGCTCGACGAGGAGTCGACAGTCCTCGGCCAGGATCAGCTCGACGTCGAACCGCTCCGGGCAGCGGCTGTTGCGCTTCAGTGCATGGCTCGCGACCAGAGCGGCGAGCAGCTGGCGGGCGTTGGCGTGGATGAAGACGGTGCGGTCGCGCATGGCGCGTATGATCCGGACCGACCCCTTCGGCAACCCTTCGCGAGGCTTACGAAATGCTTACAGACCTTACGGACGCGCTGAAGGTGAAACCGGGGACGCATCCCCGACTGGGCGACTCACGGGCCGACGAGGTGCACGGCTGGGAGAAGGACGCCGCCGAGGCGGCGCTGAAGAAGAATCGCGAGCGGCTCGAGGAGCTGCAATACAAGATGTACGCCGACGGTCGGCACGCGGTGCTCGTGGTGCTGCAGGGCATCGATGGCGCGGGCAAGGACGGCACGCTGCGTCACGTGATCTCGGCTTTCAATCCGCAGGGCTGCACGGTCGCCTCGTTCAAGGCACCGAGCCCGGAGGAGCTGAAGCACGATTTCCTGTGGCGCATCCACGCTAACGTGCCGCGAAGGGGCGAGGTGGGCGTATTCAACCGCTCGCATTATGAGGACGTGCTGGTCGTACGCGTCGACGGGCTCGTGCCGCGCGAGGTGTGGGAAGCGCGCTATGAGCAGATCAACCAGTTCGAGCGGATGCTGAGCGAGAGCGGCGTGCGCATCGTCAAGTTCTTCCTGCACATCGACAAGGACGAGCAGCGCGAGCGCTTCCAGGCGCGCCTCGATGATCCCGAGAAACAGTGGAAGTTCGATCCGGCGGATCTCGCGAAGCGCGGGAAATGGGACGACTACACCGAGGCCTTCGAGGCGGCGCTGCATCGCTGCAGCACCGCGCACGCGCCGTGGTATCTCATCCCTTCCAACCGCAAGTGGTTCCGCAACCTCGCGGTGTCGCAGATCCTGGCGCAGGAGCTCGAGAAGCTGCCGCTGCGCTTTCCCAAGCCCGGCTACGACCCGAAAAAGATGCGGATCGGCTGATCACGCCGCCGTTGAGCCGATGCCCGGCCGGATCGGAAGCGGGGCTGCGCGGCTGGCTCACCGCACGCCGGCGCATTCCATGATCGAGCCGCGGTGCTTGATGGTTTTCATGCCCACCGTGGTCACGAGCTGCTGCACGCCAGGCAGGCGAGAGATGTCCTTGCGTAGCAGCTCGTCCAGCGCGGTGATCCCGGATACCAGGACGTGAAGCATGTAGTCCGCCTGCCCTGCAGTGGTATAGCACTCCAGCACCGACTTGTGTCTCAGCACGGCGCTCTCGAAATCCGCGTGCCGGGTGGCAGTGATGGTGACTTGCACGAATGCGTGCAGCTCCAGGCCCACCCGAACGGGGTCGATTTCCGCGCGGTAGCCGGTGATCACCTTCTGCCGCTCGAGCTCGCGCACGCGCGCCCAGCTGGGCGTTTTCGAAAGGCCCACTTCCTCGGCCAGGGCATTGAAGGAGATGCGCGCATCGCCCTCGAGCGTCTTGAGGAGGGTCAGGTCGATGGGATCCAGCATGGGACATTGTTCTGTTAGAAGGGCCTTTCATAGAACTACCGTTTTTCCGGCCCCGGCGCAAGTGGGCCAATCACGGACAATGTTCCGGCCGGTCTTGGGGACACTAGCCGCCTGGAGCGCCTCGCGGGCGGGGTACGGAAGGGCAGAGAGCATGCAGGCGGCAACGGCAGAGCACGTATCGGCTACGCACGGATCAGGCCCCGTCACACTCGAGACGATACGTCGCTGGGACCGTGAAGACCCGTTGCGCGCCTTCCGCAGCCGGTTCGAGCTGCCCCCGGGCGTCGTCTATCTCGACGGCAACTCCCTCGGCGCGCTGTCCGTCGATGCACGCCGGCGAATCGCAGACGTCGTCGAGCGCGAATGGGGCCGCGATCTCATCCGAAGCTGGAACGGCAACGACTGGATCGATGCGCCGCTGCGCGTCGGCGCCAAGGTCGCGAAGCTCATCGGCGCGCGCGAGGACGAGGTGATCGTTTCCGACTCCACTTCCGTCAATCTCTTCAAGCTCGCCTTCGCGGCACTCGCCGCGCAGCCTGAAAGAAAGGTGCTGTTGTCCGAGCCCGGCAATTTCCCGACGGATCTCTACGTGCTGCAGGGCGCCATCCGCAGCGCAGGCCGCGATCTCGAGCTGCGCCTCGAGCCAACCGAGCGCCTCCTCGAAGCGATCGACGAAAACACTGCGCTGGTGGTGCTCACTCACGTCCATTACAAGACGGCGGCGATGCATGACATGCGCGCCATCACCGCGTGCGCCCACGAACACGGTGCGCTGGTGCTCTGGGACCTGAGCCACAGCGTCGGCGCGGTGGAAGTGGATCTCAACGCCTGTGGAGCCGACATGGCCGTGGGCTGCGGGTACAAATACCTCAATGGCGGCCCGGGCGCCCCGGCCTTTGCCTTCCTCGCCGCACGCCACCACGAGAGGTTCGTCTCGCCGCTGTCCGGGTGGATGGGGCATCAGGCGCCGTTCGAATTCGACGACGGCTATGCGCCCGCGCCCGGCATCCGCCGCTTCCTCTGTGGTACGCCCCCGATCCTGGGGCTGCTGGCCCTGGAGCAGGGCGTGGATCTCGTGCTCGAGTGCGGCATGCCGCGCCTGGTGGAGAAGTCGCGGCGCCTCTGCGAGCTCTTCATCGAGCTCACGCGCCACAAATGCCCGCATTCGAAGCTGCTCCTCGTGAGCCCTTCGATTCCGGAACGGCGCGGCAGCCACGTCTCGCTCGCCCATCCGGGCGGCTACGCCATCATGCAGGCGCTCATCGAGCGCGGCGTCATCGGCGATTTCCGCAGCCCCGACATCCTCCGTTTCGGCTTCACGCCGCTCTACGTGCGTTATGAGGACGTATGGCTTGCGGCCGAGGCGCTCGCCGAGGTATTAGGCAGCGAGTGCTGGAGCGACCCGCGATACTCGCGGCGCGCGGCAGTCACCTGAAGCCAGGTAGCGGGAGTTCAACATGGTGATGGCGGTAGTGCTCATCAACGTCGACACGGGCGAGACCAGCCGCGTGGCGGAAGAGCTTTCCAATGTGCCCGGCATCTCCGAGGTGTATTCCGTGGCCGGCAACTACGACCTGGTCGCAGTGCTGCGGGTAAAGGACAACGAGTCGCTGGCGGCGCTCGTCACCGACCGGCTGCGCAAGGTCTCGGGCATCACCCGCACGGAAACGCTCATCGCGTTCCGTGCCTACTCCAGGCACGATCTCGACAGTTTGTTCAGCCTGGACTGAGTCGTCGGGCGCCCTCTCACGCAGTCTTGACAGGCCGGGCCGCAAGATCGTAGGCGTCCGCGCCCGTGATCTCCACGGATGCGAACTCGCCCACCTTCAGCTTCCCGCCTTTCTGGATCCGCACCACGCCGTCTATCTCGGGCGCGTCACCTTCGCTCCGCGCGATGGCAATGTTGCCCTCGATACCATCTACCAGCACCCGCATGCGTTGCCCGACGCGTGAGGCGAGCCTGCGCGCGCTGATCTCGCTCGCGCGCTCCATGAAGCGTGCATAGCGCTCTTCCTGCACTTCGGGCGCCACGTGATCGGCCAGCGCATTGGCCGTGGCTCCCTCGACTGGCGAGTACTTGAAGCAACCGACGCGGTCGAGCTGGGCCTCATCGAGCCAGCTCAGCAGCTCTTCGAACTCCGATTCCGTCTCGCCGGGGAAGCCGACGATGAACGTGCTGCGAATCACGAGCTCCGGGCATTCCGCGCGCCATTTTCGGATGCGGTCCAGCGTGTCGACCGCATGCGCAGGCCGTCGCATGCGCTTGAGCACGCTGGCGCTGCCGTGCTGGAAAGGGATGTCGAGATACGGAAGCACGCGGCGCTCCGCCATCAGCGGGATCACTTCGTCCACGTGCGGGTAGGGATATACGTAGTGCAGACGCACCCAGGCGCCCAATGACCCGAGCCCGCGCGCGAGATCGATGAAGCGCGATTCGTATTCCACCTCTCGCCACGCCGCGCTTCGATATTTGATGTCCACGCCGTAGGCGCTGGTGTCTTGCGAGATGACCAGCAGTTCCTTCACGCCCGCATTCACGAGGCGTTCGCCTTCGCGCAGCACCTCGTCGATGGGCCGGCTCGCGAGCCGGCCGCGCATCGAGGGGATGATGCAGAAGCTGCACTTGTTGTTGCAGCCTTCGGAGATCTTCAGATACGCGTAGTGCCGCGGCGTGAGGCGGATGCCCTGAGGCGGCAAGAGATCGAAGAAGGGATCGTGCTTCGGCGGCAGATGTTCGTGCACTGCGCAGAGCACGTCTTCATAGGCATGCGGGCCCGTGATCTTCAGCACGCGGGGGTGGCGTTCCCGGATGCGCTCCGGCCGTGCGCCGAGGCACCCCGTGACGATCACGCGACCATTCTGCTCCATCGCTTCGCCGATGGCGTCCAGCGATTCTTCCACTGCGGAATCGATGAACCCGCAGGTGTTCACCACCACCACGTCCGCTGCGTCGTAGGTGGGTGAGACCTCATATCCTTCCGCGCGCAGCTGCGTGAGGATGCGCTCGGAATCCACCAGCGCCTTGGGGCAGCCGAGGCTCACGAAGCCGACTTTGGGGGAGCGGGTGGGCATGGACCGGGAAGGGCTCCAAAAAAGGGCCGCCATGCTAGCTGCCTCGACCCGAAAGCTCCATCCGGGCGTTCCACGGCCCCGGCGCCGATCGGAGGCGCCCGTTCCACCACCCCGGGGAGGCATCATGAATCCGCTCAACCAGGCTCTGTCCGCCAGGCGCCCGTCGATGGGTCTCGTGCTCGTCGTCGGGCTGCACGCCCTCTTCATCTATGCGTTGATCGCCGGGCTCGGCTTCCATCGTCCTGCCCCGCAAAAGGAGCCCTTCGAGGGCAGGATCATCCTGGAGCCGCCGGAGGCCCCGGTCGCGCGCCCCTTCACGCCTCCCGATCCCAGGCAAGTCCTGCATTTCCCTGTGGAGAACCCCATTCCTCTGCCACGGATCGACGACGCGGTGACGTCGGTCGACCTCCCCGTCGAGCGGTCAGTCGATTCCGGTCCCGGTACGGCCGAGGTCGCACCGGCTTTCGTTGCCGCACGGGTCGATCCGCGCCGTCCGCTGACCCAGCCGCCCTATCCGCCGAGCGAGATCCGCAGCGGCCATGAGGGGACGCTCACGCTGGAGCTGCTGGTGCGCACCGACGGGAAAGTGATCGACGCGCGAGTGATGAAGAGCAGCGGCTTCCCGATGCTCGATGAGGCAGCGGTCAACGAGGCGAAGCGTCGCTGGAAGCTACTGCCCGCCACGCGTGGCGGGGTGGCCGTGGAAGACTGGACCCGTCTGAGCGTGGTGTTCCGGCTGGATCAGCGCTGAGTTGTGCCCGTCGCATCCGATGGCGCGGTCTCGGTCGCGCCGTTGGGTGCGGTGGCGTGCGTCCGCGCATTGGGCGCCGGCATCTGGCGAGCTTTGGTCAGTGCCAGGAAGATCGTGAGCGCAACCAATGGCATCAACAGCCACGGCCACAACGGTTGGCGGCGGCGCGGAACGCCGGAGGAGCTGTCGGGCCCTGACGACATGGGCCGCGAGCCTACGCTGCGTGCCCGCTGGCAGCAATAGAGCGCATCTCGCCAACCCTCGCGGCATGTTGCATAGTCCCCCGCGCCAAAAAACGGAGCGGGCTCATGAGCGACGGCAAGTCCAGGTTTCTCTTCGTGTCCCTGAGTGGCCTGATCAGCGACATCGCCTGGCAGGTGTCGAAGGAAGGCCACGAGGTGCGTTACTTCATCGAGGACGAGAAGGAGCGCGACATCGGTGACGGCTTCGTGGACAAGGTGAAGGACTGGGAGCGCCACGTGGGCTGGGCCGACGTCATCGTGTTCGACGACACGCTGGGCCAGGGGGAGAAGGCGCAGGAGCTGCGCGCGAAGGGCAAGCACGTCGTCGGCGGCACGCCGTACACGGACCGTCTCGAGGACGACCGCTCCTTCGGCCAGGAAGAGCTCAAGACCCAGGGCATCAACATCGTGCCCTACCGCGACTTCGACAATTTCGACGACGCCATCGCGTACGTGAAGGCGAATCCGGAGCGCTACGTCATCAAGCCCTCGGGCGCCGCGGGCAACGTGAAGCGGCGACTGTTCGTGGGCGACGAGGACGACGGGCAGGACGTGGTGCGCGTGCTCGAGGCCTACAAGAAATCCTTCCCGGACGAGATCAAGCAGTTCCAGCTGCAGCGGCGCGTCACGGGAGTGGAAGTGGCGGTGGGCGCGTTCTTCAACGGCAAGGAGTTCATCTATCCGCTCAACGTGAACTTCGAGCACAAGAAGCTCTATCCCGGGAACATCGGGCCGTCCACGGGCGAGATGGGCACGGCGATGTTCTGGAGCGGGCCCAACAAGCTCTTCAACTCGACGCTCAAGAAGATGGAGGCGAAGCTCGCCGCGGAAGGCTACGTCGGCTACATCGATCTCAACTGCATCGTGAACGGCAACGGCATCTATCCGCTCGAGTTCACGGCGCGCTTCGGCTATCCGACCATCAGCATCCAGCAGGAGGGCATGACCACGCCCATCGGCCAGTTCCTCGCCGACCTCGCGGCCGGCGTGAATCCGAAGCTCAAAGTGAAGAGCGGCTTCCAGATCGGCGTGCGCATCGTGGTCTCGCCGTTCCCCTTCGACGACGACGCCACTTTCCTCTCGGTGTCGAAGAACGCGGCGATCCTCTTCAAGAAGGGCATCCCGGAAGAGGTGCACATCGAGGACGTCAAGCAGATCAACGGGCAGTGGTACGTCGCGGGCACTTCGGGCGTGGTGCTCGTGGTGTGCGGCGTCGGGCAGACCATGCGGCAGGCGCAGGCTCAGGCCTACTCACGCATCCGCAACATCATGATTCCCGACATGTACTACCGGGACGACATCGGGGAGCGCTGGTTCGAGGACCACGACAAGCTGCACACGTGGGGCTATCTGCGGGAGATTTGACTTAACGCTCAAGGAGCGTGTACTGAATCGCATTAAACGAAAGAAGCGATTGATTCGATATTAACGCTTGAATACAGTACGTCCACGGCTCACACAGGACGTAGTCCAGGCATGAAGAAGTCCACGCAGCAGAAGACGCACCTCACGCCGAACGAGGTCGCCCGCCTGTTGATGGTCAACCCGGTCACCGTGCGGCAATGGGCCTCGCGGGGGCTGCTTCGGTCGATGGCGACGCCAGGAGGGCATCGCCGTTTTCTTCTGAGCGACGTGGAGGAGTTCGCCCGTAGCCGCGGCTCCGCCTCGCAGCTCGATGCCGATGGACGTCCGCAGCGCGTGCTCATCGTCGACGACGACAAGGGAATCAGCCGCATGGTCGCGGAAGTCATCAGAGCGCGCGCGCCGGACGTGAGCCTGGAGATCGCCAATGACGGCTTCGAGGCGGGGGCGAAGGTGGAGTCCTTCCGCCCGCACGCCATGACGCTGGACCTCATGATGCCCGGAATGGACGGATTCGAGGTCTGCCGCCGGTTGCGCGCCAGGAAGACGCTCAACCACATCCGGATCGTCGCGATGACGGGCTCGTACACGCCCGAGAACGTCGCGAAGATCCTGGAGGCCGGCGCGAACGTGTGCCTTGCCAAGCCTTTCGATCCGCAGGAGATGCTGGCGGCGCTCGGTCTTGCCGACACGGTTGCGAAGTAAAAGGAGTTACCGAGATGACGAAGAGACTGCATTCGCGTACTGGCCGGATCATCCTGGTGACGGTAGGCATCCTCCTCACCTCGACGGTGGGCCATGCGGCCGCGCGGATGATGGCCGCGCAGATGGCGCAGGGAAGCGCCGCCTTCGCGTTCGAGCTGGCAGTGATGCTGTCGGCGCTGCTCGCGGCGGCGTACGTCGCTGCGACTTCGGTTGGACGTCCGGTGGAAAGTGTTGCAGTCGGCGTACCGGCAAGCGTGAGCCCTCGGATGATGATGCAGGCCAAGACGGGAGCCGCCGCCTCCACGCTTACCGCCGCGCAGATCGCACAGCTGCGGTTGCCGCCGGGGCTGCGTCTGGATTCGAACGAGGGAATCCTGATCGCGGACGTTGGCAAGGATCGCTGCATCGTGTTCGTGAATCCCGCGTTCGCCCGTCTCACGGGCTTCGATGCCGGGGAATGGATCGGATGCAGCAGCGACCTCCTGCTCGCCGACGGGCCGCTGCGGATGGAATCGCTGCTGTGGCTGGACACGGACGAGAACGGCCGCGAAGCGCACTGGATCGCGCGCATGCATCGGCGGGACGGCTCCCCATTCTGCGCGGAAGCGCATCTGCACCCGGTGGCACCCCGGAACGGCCAGGCCGGGCACACCGTGCTGGTCATGACGGACGTGACGAGTCGCGTCGGCAAGGGAAAGCCGCGCTCCGTGGGTGACGCCGCCTGCGGCGGCGACACGAGACAGTCCGCCTGAGGCGGAAAGGCCGGAGCCGCCGGACGGCGGCTCTACGAATCAGCCGCCGTCGGCAGCCAGCGCGGCTTTGTGGCGCGCCGCGAGATCCCCAGTGAGTACCCGCCCCCGCTCCGCGGCCTTCTGGATCTCCTCGAAAGCAGACCGGGACGGGTCGCCCGGCGGCAGGGTGCGCAGCATGAGGCTGGTATACCCCAGGATGATGGTGAGGAGGTTGTTGAAATCGTGCGCGGTGACGCCGGCCGTGCGTCCTAGAGCTTCCATCTGCCGCGAGGTGTCCATAGCTGCCGCGGGATACTACACCCGGCCCGCGCGCTTGGGTAACCTCCCTGCCGATGAGCGACGCCACCGGCCGTTTCGACCGCGACTACTACCAGCGCTACTACTTCGAGCCGCGCACCGCCGTGACTTCCGGGCACGAGATGCGGGCGCGCGCACGTTTGATTGCGGCTTATGTCGAGCATGTGGGCCTGCCCGTGCGCCGCATGCTGGATGCAGGTTGTGGAATCGGGTTGCTCCGCAAACCCCTCGTCAAGCTACTGCCGCGCGCGAGCTATGTAGGCCTGGAAGCCAGTGAGTACCTCTGCGAGCGATATGGGTGGGAGCACGGGCTGTTGCAGAGCTATCGCAGCGCCACGCCTTTCGATCTCGTCATCTGCTACGACGTGCTGCAATACCTCGAGGATGCGCACGCGAGTCGCGCACTCGCGAATCTGGGAAGACTGTGTCGTGGAGTTCTCTACTTCACTGCGCTCACCGCGGGAGACTGGCGCTGGAACTGCGACCAGCGCCGGACGGACTCAAACGTTCATCTGCGCAGCGCGGCGTGGTATCGGCAGCGGCTGGGACGCTCGTTCCGCGAGATCGGTGCCGGCTTCTGGCTGCGGCGCGGCGCGCCTCTTACGGTGTGGGAGCTCGAGTCGATGCCAGGGCGAGGCTCGCGATGAGCGAGGCGAGTTCCTTCCCGATGCGCTTTAGCGGGCAGGTCATCTGCCAGTGCGATGCCGCAGGTCCGATGGGGCTGATCCTGCGTGGACAGACCGAGGATCGATCCGGTGAGTCCGTCGAGGTTGCTTTTGCCGGGAAAGCACCGCTCGACCTGCCGGAAGTGTTCGAAACCGTCCGTGTGGAATCGAACGGCTTGCGCAGCTATCGATTGGTGAGCGGCTCGCGCGAGTGGACGGTGGAGGGCATCGCGCACATTCATCGTGACGTCGGTGCGAAATACTACGGCGCCATTCCCGGTCGCACTGTTCCATGGCGCAAGCGACTCTTCTGGCGAATTGCGTTGGCTCTGGCGCGGCGACCATGGGCACGCGCGCTGTTGATGAAGTAATTGTCGCGCGGCCGAGATGCGGCTGGCCCGCGACCCAATCAGGCCGGGCGCGATCAGCCCACGGCGATCAGCCGGAAGCGGGAATGGCCAGCTCTCGC
>JBGAIL010000295.1:0-3626 GCA_044225565.1 Steroidobacteraceae bacterium
CGCGCGCTGTGGGCCATGGCGATTGCGAATTCCGCGCACGGCGCAGCTTCGCCATTCGAGGACGATTTCCGTCAGTTCGACGGCGAGAGCTGGCCTCCCGGCAACGACTATCGCAACGCCGCCGGGGCACCCGGCCATCGCTACTGGCAGCAGCAGGCGGACTACGACATTGCCGCACGGCTGGACGAGGGCGCACGTACCGTCACCGGGCGCGCACGCGTCCGTTATCTCAATCGCTCTCCGGACGCGCTGCCGTACCTGTGGCTGCTGCTCGATCAGAATCGCTTCAAGCGGGATTCCGCTTTCGAGCTGACCCGCAGGGTCGAGGGCGAGCAGGCCAGCCTCCACGACGTCCGCCGGGCGCTGCGGCACCGGCAGTGGGAGGGTGGCTTCACCATTCGGAGAGTGAGTGATGTCTCAGGGGCGCCGCTGCGGTTCGACGTCATCGATGGCCTGATGCGCGTCGACCTGCCGCGGCCGGTCGCAGCGAACGGCGGCGAGGTGCGCTTCGATATCGAGTGGTCGTTTCCCTTCAACGAGACTGCCGTCACCGGCGGCCGTGGAGGCTATGAGTGCTTCCGCGCAGAGGAGGGTGGTTCCTGCATCTTCCAGGCGGGCCAGTGGTTCCCGCGCCTCGCGGCGTACACGGATTACGAGGGCTGGCACGACAAGACGTTTCTCGGCACCGGCGAGTTCACTCTGGAGTTCGGTGACTATCGCGTCTCGATCACGGTTCCCGCCGACCACGTCGTATCCGCGACGGGCGAGCTCCGGAACGTCTCGCAGGTCCTGACGCCTTTGCAGCGGAAGCGTCTGAGGCAGGCGCGCGGCAGCCCGGACCCGATATACATAGTCACTCCGGCAGAGGCCGAGGCCGCAGAGCGCACCCCTTCCGAGGCGGAGAAAACCTGGATCTTCCAGGCGCGTCGCGTGCGGGATTTCGCCTGGGCTTCGTCGCGCAAATTCGCATGGGACGCCATGGGCGTGCCACAGGAAGCCGCCACGCAGCCCGTGGTGATGGCCATGTCGTTCTTCCCGAGGCAGGCGAGCCCGCTGTGGGACGAGCTCTCCACTCGCGTCATCGCACACACGCTGCGCGTGTTCTCGCAGTTCACGTTTCCGTACCCCTACCCGGTGGCGCAGTCGGTCAATGGCCCGGTGGGGGCGAGTCACGGCGGTGGCATCGAGTACCCCATGATCGCCTTCAACGGCTCGCGCCCGCGCCTGGACCCGAAGACGGGCAAGCCGGCCGATGCGCGCGAGGTGCGCGATGGTCTGATCGGCACCGTCATCCACGAGACGGGTCACAACTATTTTCCGATGATCGTGAATTCCGACGAGCGCCGCTGGGCCTGGATGGACGAAGGCCTGGTCACTTTCCTGGAGTTTCATGCGGCGCAGCGTTGGGATGCGCACTACAGCCGCGAGTTGCTGCAGGGGGAGCCGGCTGACGCGGTCGAGTACATGCTCTCGCCGGCGCAGGCGCCGCCCATGACGCAAGCCGATTCGCTGCGCCGCCTCGGTGGCGATGCCTATGCGAAACCCTCGACCGCGCTGGTGGTGCTGCGCGAGACCATCCTGGGGCGGGAGCGGTTCGATCGCGCCTTCCGCGAATATGCCCGCCGATGGCAGTTCAAGCGTCCGACCCCGTTCGATTTCTTCCGCACCCTGGAGGAATCGTCGGGCATCGACCTCGACTGGTTCTGGCGCGGCTGGTTCTATTCCACCGGGCACGTGGACATCGCCCTCGACTCGGTGGTGCGCTGGCGTCCCGACGATGCCGCCGGGCGCGATGCGAGCTTCTACCGCTTCACCTTCCGCAATGCCGGCGGGCTCGTGATGCCGGTCATCCTGAGGATGGACTTCGCCGATGGCGGCAGCGAGACCGTGCGGATTCCCGCCGAGATCTGGCGCCCCGCGGAAAGCAGGGTGACGTGGCAGTACGTCACGGACAGGACGCTGGTGCGGGCCGAGATCGATCCGCTGCAGGAGACCGCGGATACCGATCGCGGCAACAACGTTCATGCAGGCCCCATCGAGGCCCGCACCCTGCGGATCAGCGGGACGTGATCACCAGCTCGCCGTCGCGCGCGGCCACTTCGAGGTCGTCCAGCTTGCGCAGGAACAGCACGAGCGAGTCGGGACTGTCCGCGCTGAACGTTCCGGAGAGCAGCTTGCGGCGGGCCTTCTCGTCCTCCACGCGGATGCGGCGCTGGTTGTAGCGGTTGAACTCTTCCGCAACGGCCTCCAGAGCTTCGCCGCGGAACACGAGGCGTCGCTCGCGCCAGGCGACGGCCTGAGCTGCGTCCCGTTGCGTGCGCGATGTCCTGCCGCGAGAATCGATGCGCACTTCCTCTCCTGCAGCGAGCCGTGTCGGTGCGGCTGCAACCGATGCCGTATTCTCTGCCACGGATACTTGTACCAGCCCGGAAACGACTGCGACCGTAGTCCCCTCCGGCTGCACGTGGACGTTGAACTGCGTGCCGAGCGCCTGCACGGTCGTGCCGTTCGCATCGACCAGGAACGGCCGCAGGGCATCGGGCTGCACGTCGAACAAAGCTTCGCCTGCCAGCAACCGCAGCCGACGCTCGTGCTTCGTGAATCGCACCTCGATGCGGGACCGCGTGTTCAGCTGCAGGAGCGAGCCATCCGGCAGCCGCAGCGAGCGTTGTTCGCCGACCGTGGTGCTGTATGCGCGATGGCCGGGCAAGTGCTGGGACCACCAGAATCCCGCCACGGCGAGCACGGCAGTGCCAGCCGCAATGGCGGAAAGCTTCAGGAGCCTTCCGGCACGCGCACGACGCACTCCGGAACCAGCGCCAGCGCTCATGCCGACTCCGGAGTCGCCCGCGATCCGCAACGCTCCACCGGATTCCGCAGGCGCGAGCTTCACGACCTCCGCGCTGCCTTCGCTCGCGCGCGCCTCGGCGATGAGCGCTTCCATGCTTCCCGGCGTTCGAGTGCCCTGTGCTTCCTTCCACAGCGTTTCGGCGAACAGATATTCCGCCAGGTGGCGCGGTGACAGCCGCAGCCAGGCGAGGAATTCCTGATGCTTCTCCGGGCCGGCTTCCCGGATGTCGCAGACCCATTGCGCGGCCTGCTCCCGGAGGATGCGGATCTCGGCTCCTTGACGAGTGCTGCTCATGCGTCCTTACTCCCTGCCTACCGCTTCGCGCAGCGCGCTGATGGCCCGATAAAGATGCACCCGAGCGGTGCTGGCGGAGATGCCGAGCCTTTCCGCGATCTGCGCATGGCGCAGGTTCTCCCGCGTGGAGAGCAGCAGGACGGCCCGCTGCATCGGCGTCAACCGGGTGAGCTGGCGCTCCACCTGGCTTTCACGCCGATGCGTGTCGTAGAGATCCTCGGGTGGCACGCTTTCATCCGCCAGATTCTCGGCGGCGTCGTCCGCGGATGCCGAATCGAACGACACGGGTGCGCGGTTCCGGTGATATTTGAACTCGATGAGCGCATTGCACGCCACGCGCAGCACGTAGGCGCGCGGAAATCGCACCGTGGCGCTCTGCGCGAAGCGCAGGAGCCGCAGGTACACCTCCTGGGCCAGGTCCTCCACGTCCTCGGCGCGCTCGAGCCGCCTCAGCAAATAGCGGTGCAGCTCCCTGCGCATC
>JBGAIL010000296.1:0-3583 GCA_044225565.1 Steroidobacteraceae bacterium
CCTTGCAATCCGAGGGCACTCCGGTGATCGGTGTCGAGCTCGTGCCGCTGCGCGATCTGCCGATCGTTCGTGACCTTGTCGCGTTGCTGCACGCACTGCATCACCTTGGCGACCGCACTTCCTGGCTCACGGTATTGCGTGCACCGTGGTGTGGCGTCACGCTCGCCACGCTCACCGAGCTTTCGCGGCGCGACGAATCGACGCTCATCTGGGAAGCGCTGGCAGAAGAGGAGCGGCTGCGGCATTGCGAAGCCGGCGACGTGGGCCGCATTCGCCGCATACGCGAAGTGCTGGCGGATGGGCTGTCCTCTCGGGATCAGGCACCGCTCGCGCAGTGGCTCGAATCCGTCTGGATGCGGCTCGGCGGACCGGATGCGTATGCCGCCGAAGATCTCGCGCACGCGCGAGCCTTTCTCGATGTGCTCAGCGAGCGTACCGCGCAGGGGGACTGGCGGGGTCCGAGAGACATAGGCGGGCTGCTGGCCGAGCTCTTTGCCGAGCCTCGGTCATCCGATCTCAATCCCGTGCAGGTGATGACGATCCATCGCGCGAAGGGCCTGGAGTTCGATCACGTCTTCCTGCCGGGCCTCGCCCGGGATCTCAACCGCGGCGCCGAGCCGTTGCTGCGCTGGCTCGATCTGCCCCGCAGTCATGGCGAGAGCGACCTCGTGATGGCACCCGTAACCACGGTGGGAGAAGAGGGCGGCCGGCTCGGTGGATATCTCAAGAAGCTGATGGCGGCGCGCGCAGCGAACGAGCGCGCGCGATTGTTGTACGTGGCGGTGACGCGGGCGCGGCGAACATTGCACCTTTCCGCCGCGCCGCAGATCAATTCGGACGGCGCGGCCATGCCGCGCGCCGGTACGCTGCTCGCCTGCCTTCGCCCCGTGCTCGCGCCGGACCTCGAAGCGTTCAAGGGCGGGGACCATGGGATCGCTGTAGGGGCTGCAGTCCAGGGCAAGGCAGTTGCCGTGAATGCGGACATTCCGGTTGCCATGGCTGCCCCGCCGGCCCATCAGTCGTTGCGGCGATTGCGAGCGGACTGGTCACCGCCTTCCGTTGCCGCGGCCTTGCCTTTCTCGAGGCTGCCGATCGTCCACCATGCGCTGGGCGGCCTCGAGTTCAGCTGGGCGGGCGAGACCTTGCGCCACATCGGAACCGTGGTGCATGCGGCGCTCGAGCGTTTCGCGACACTCGAGACGCTGCCCGGAATCGAGGAGATGGCGACCGCGCGGCCGCTTTATCGCCAGCAGCTGCACCGGCTCGGCGTGCCCCGGGAAGAGCTGGACGAGGCTTCGACTGCAGTGATCGAAGCGCTCTCGCGCACTTTGGGCGATGAGCGTGGGCGATGGATCTTCGCCGGCACACATCGCGAGGCCCACAGCGAGCTCACGCTCACCGGCATCGCCTCGGGCCGGCTGGTCAGCGTCTCGATCGACCGGTCGTTCGTGGACGAGGCCGGCATCCGCTGGGTGATCGATTTCAAGACGAGCCGCCACAAGGGCGGCGATCTCGAGGCGTTCCTCTCGAGCGAGCTCGAGCGCTATCGTCCGCAGCTCGAGGGGTACGTCTCGCTCGCGAGCGCATTGGGCCCCCAGCCCGTGCGAGCGGCGCTGTATTTCCCGTTGCTCGGCGTGTTCAGGGAATTGCAGTTCTGAAGGCCTGAGTGCCGTGGCGCCTGGGGGCAGGTCCTGGCGCCGCTGCTACGCGACAGGGGAGCGCTAGAGCGTGCCGGCCACCGAGAACGGGCGGCGACCCTGCGCGTCGGGCTCGCCCAGATATCCGAGGCTCTCCACGACTTCCGGCGGCGCTCCTTCGCCCACCGCGATCAGGCCTTCGATCTCGTAGCCTGGCTCCTTCGTCAGGCGCAGGGTGGCTTGCACCCGCCACGGCCCGGAGACGCTGTCGAGATCGCCCACCGGCTCGCCGGCACGGCTCTGAGCGCGCTTCGCCGGAAAGGTGAGCGTGTAGTCGCCGAGCGCGGGATGCCCGGAGTCGCGCTTCTCGAGGCCCTGCAGGTCCACGCGCCCTTCGATGGCCGTGACGGCTCCCTTTTCGAGACGCAGGCGCGCGAGCTCCGCATGCACCCGGCCTCGCAGGTCCGGAGGTATCTGCGTCATCGAGCTGGGATCGATCGAGAAGTCCGCGACCAGCGAGCGTGCTTCGAGCGTGCCGCCCGGAGTTACGTCGATCTCGCCAGTAGCGGTACCGCTCGGGTGCTGGATGTCGACGTGCGATGAGAGCTTGCCGCGGAACAGGGCGGACGTGTGCAGCTGCCATGACGTGTCCCCGTACGGCTCACCTTTCACGGTGAACCCGGAACAGCTTCCGCTCCAGAGCGTGCCGCCGATGTCGGCACAGGCGACGTCCTTGGGCAGGAACCCCGAAAGCCAGCTGGCCGGAAGACGGGCAACGAGGATGACGACGAAGGCCAGGACGGCGAGCACGCCGATCCAGATGCCGCGACGCGATCGCCGGGGCGGGGTCTCAGCCGGCATGCAGGACGAGCGCGGCGTTGACGAGCCCTGGCTCCGTGGCATTGTCGATGGTGGCGGACTCGACCCGCACGCCGTGACGGTCCGCGAGGCGGCCGAGCCAGCCGACCAACGTGTCGAATGGGCTCCGTGGCATTGTCGATGGTGGCGGATTCGACCCGCACTCCGTGACGGTCCGCGAGGCGGCCAAGCCAGCCGACCAGCGTGTCGAACGGTGCTTTGTCCAACCGTACGCGCAGGCCACCCGCGCCGCTCGGCTCGCTGCTGGTGAGCGACTTTGCGAGCCCGGCTTCGCGAGCCGCGCGATCCACGACGACGAGCAGGGAGTCCTGGGTGACGGGATGATCCACCGCCGGTCCCGCCGCGGCGAGCTGAGGCGCGACGCGCCGCATCCATGCGAGGTCCTGTTGTTTTTGCTCGACCCGTTGATGAGCCTTCGCGACGCTACGGTCCAGCGGCAGGATGACGGCCACAATCAGCAGCAGGACGGCAATGATGCCGCCGATGGTGACCATGCGCCGCTCACGCTCGCTGAGGTTCGCCAAAGAGAAGCTCACGACGTGCCTCCGGCGCGGATCTGGATGCGTCCTTCGTAGCCTTTGACCGTCGCGCTGCCGGAGGTGAGATCTGCGCGCCAGCCGCGCGAGCGCAGCGACTGGCTGATGCGCTCGAGGCTGTCCGCATTGGGCGCCTGCATTTTGAGATCCAGCGCCCCGTCGCGGAAGCTCAGGGCCTGCACTGCGATACCGGGGTTGCTCTGGCGCGCATCCACGAGGGCGCCGAGCGCAGCGAGCAGGCCGGTGGAATCACCGCCGCCGCTCGCCGCGACGAGGCGGCGCTCCATGCGACGCTTCGCGTCGATGGTGTTCTGCTCGCCTGGCATCGCCGCACGGAACGTCTGGTCGATGGAGACATTGACCGCCTTCTCGGCGCGCTTGAGCATGGCGAGCTTCGCCGCATTGCCGGCGACGTGCAGCCCGATGACGGCAGCCAGCAGGATGGCCGCGACGCGCCACGCCTTCCAGGTTGCGCCGCTGCCGCCTTGCGTGGCGTAGAGACCCTGGAGCAGGTTCACCGGGGTCGGGCTC
>JBGAIL010000297.1:0-4279 GCA_044225565.1 Steroidobacteraceae bacterium
TGCCTGGTCGCGGTAACGAGTGGCGCCAACATGAATTTCGACAGGCTGCGCCACGTCGCCGAGCGCGCGGATCTGGGCGCAGAGCGTGAAGCGTTGCTGGCCGTGGAGATTCCGGAACAGCCCGGCAGCTTCCTGAGGTTCTGCGAGGCGCTCGGGCGGCGCAGCGTCACCGAGTTCAACTATCGCTACGAGTCCGGGCATGCGGCACAGCTGTTCGTCGGCTTCAGCCTCTCCCGCCACGGGGAGAAGGACGAGGTCATCGCGGCGATGCGCGCAGCCGGCTATCCCGTGCAGGACATGACGAGCAACGAGATGGCGAAGCTGCACGTGCGCTTCATGGTGGGCGGCCACGCGCGCGGCATCCAGCACGAGCAGCTGTATCGTTTTGAATTTCCGGAGCGGCCGGGAGCGCTGTTGCGATTCCTGCAGGCGGTCGGCACGCGCTGGAACATCACGCTGTTCCACTATCGCAACCACGGTTCCGACTATGGCCGTGTGCTCGCGGGGATCCAGGTGCCGCCCGCCGACCAGGCGGAATTCCTGGATCACCTCAACGAGCTGCACTATTCCTATACGGACGAGACGAGGAATCCCGCTTACCGCATATTCCTCGGTTCCTGACGGTTTCGAGTGCCACTCGCATAGTCCAGCAAGGCACGCCGCAACCTCAGCTGGTAGCGCCCCTCGACGAGCAGGCTTTCCGCCTGCGTGAGCGCCGCTCTCGCCTGGGAAAGCTCGACGAGCGAGGAGGTGCCCAGGCGGTATCGATCCTGCTCGATGTCGAGCGCCAGCCCGGCGGCCTGGCGACCCGTTTCCGCGAGGGCCAGCTGCTGGCACGCAACGCGATAATCGAGATGGGCGCGCCGGACCTGCTGCTCCACGGCCAGTCGCGTCGCGTTCAGCGCGACCTGGCGTTGCGTGACAGCTCGGCGGCCTCGCTGACGGCGCGACGGGTGCGGCCGCCATCGAAGAGCGCATCGAGATCCCGATTCCCACCGTGCTGCCGCGGTTCATGTCGAGTTGCGTTCACCGCTGGAGAACGACGAGGCGTCGGTATATCCGCTGCCGTATCCGGCGCCGAGAGCGATGGAAGGCCAATGCCCGGCCTTCGCGACCCGGATACCCTGTTCCGACGCCTGCACGCGTGCAGTCTGGGCTGCCAGATCCGCGCGCCTGGCCAGCGTTCGCGCAACCAGCTCTTCCACGGCCTCGGGCGAGGAATTCGGTGGGATCGGTATTCCCGGCGCAGGCGACGACGTCGTACTCGAATCCCGCGGGTATGCCGATCGTGTCGAGCAAGCTCATCCTCGCCTGCTCGGCCGTGCGCATCGCTTCCGTCACTGCGAGCCGGGCGTTCGCGACCGAGACCTGCTGCGTATAGAGGTCGGCCCGCCAGGCAACGCCTTCCGGGGTCCTCCTGATCTGCTGCTCGAGTCTGCTTCCGCCGTGAGGCTTTCCTGCTGCACTCGCAGCTGCTCGCGCGCGCTGATCACCCTGAAGTAATCGGCTGACACGGCAGCGACCACCGATTCGCGGGCGCGTTCCAGATCCAGCTTCCAGGCCTGACTGGAAAGTCGCGCACGCCGGGTCGCCGCGACGTCGCCGAAGCCATTGAAGAGCGGCAGGCCGGCACAAAGGCTCAGGAGTGGATCGCGGTCATCGACGATGCGGCCTTCCCGCCTGCTGAAATTGCGGCCACGACTCTCCAGGCCGGAGGCATCCAGCGTCAGCGTAGGCAGGAAACGACTGCGCGCATCGCCGATGTCGAGCTCTGCGAGATCGGCCGAGACCTGTGCCTGCAACACGGAGTCGTTGTGCTGCAGCGCCAGAGCGATCGCCTCATCGAGGTCGATGACCTGCGCGGCCTGCGAAGGGACCGAAGCGCTCAGCCATGCCAGCGAGATGACGAAGCCGGTGAGGGCGAAGCGCGCCATCACTCGTGTCTCAGGGCCATGGCCGGCTTGCCGCGCGCCACGCGGAGGGTATGACCCAGCACCGTGAGCCATGCGATGGCGAGCGCGAGCGCGGTCGCGCCGAGGAACATCCAGGCACTCAGCGCGATGCGGTAGGCAAATCCCTGAAGCCAGCGCTCCAGCAGGTAATATCCCGCGGGCCACGCGATGGCGGCGGCCCAGACGGCAGGCATGGCGAATTGCCTCAGCAGCAGCCGAGTGATGTCGCCGGAGCCTGCTCCCAATGCCTTGCGGAGGCCGACTTCCCGGGTCCTGCGTTCGGCGGTGAACGCGGAGAGCCCGAAGAGGCCGAGACATGCGATGAAGAGGGCGGCCGCGCAGGACGCTGCGAGCATCCGCTCCTGCCGCGTCACGTCGAGATACGTCTGCTGCACGGCCTCGTCGAAGAACCTGGGCTGGAGCGATCCGGCGTGGCCGGTCGCTTTCCACAGCCGGTCGATGTCGCGCAGCGTTTGTGGAACGTCGTGGCCGCTCAGCCGCAGGCTCATCCCCGTGGAGACGGCGTAGTCGATCAGGAACGCCGTGGGCCGGATGACCCTGCGGATCGAGCCGGTCGGGAAATCGGGAACGACGCCGATGACTTCCGCACGCCCGATCGGCGAGACGTCGCCGTTCAGCGAGAGCAGCCGGACGAAAGGAATGGCGTGCTCCACCGCGGCTTGCGGCGAGGCAAAGCCGAAGTCGCGGACGGCCGTTTCATTGAGGACGACGCGGATCTGCGCGGCGGCGTTGCGGTCCGCGGGTGCTGCATCGGCGCCCAGACGCCGCGAGAACACGCGTCCGGCCAGCGGCCGGATGCCGTAGATCTCGAAATAATCGAAATCCACTCCGCATTGCCGCAAATCGACTTCCACGCCGTCGGGCCGCGCGACGGGCAGAGCGATGCCATTGCCTCCCAGTGGCAGGTTCAGCGTGCAAGCAGCCCTGCTTACGCCGGGCAGGGCCTCGATGCGCTCCTTCAACGAGAGGTCGCAGCCGCCCTGTCCCGTGCTCAGCAGCAGTACCGTGTCCTGCTCCATGCGCAGCGTCTTGCGGATCGAGTAGGCCGCCTGTGCGCCGATGACGTGAGTGGCGAGCATCAGGCCCGTGAGGATCGCGAATTGCACCGTGACCAGCGCTTGCCGCACTCCGCTCGAGCCCGCCGCCGTCGCGGCGGCCGTTCGCAGCACTCCGACGGGCCGGAAGGCCGAAAGGACGAATGCGGGATAGAAGCCCGCGAGGCTTCCGACCAGCAGCGTCAGACCCGCCAGCGCGGCGCCGAGTCTCGGGTCGCTCCAGTAGTCGAAGCGGATGCCGCGGTCCAGGAATGCATTGAATCCCGGCAGCAGCAGCTCGACGAGCGCCATGGCCAGCAAGGTGGCCAGCACGGCGTGGATCAGCGATTCTCCGACGAACTGCAGGACGAGATCCCGGCGCGTGGCGCCCGAAGCCTTGCGCACGCCCACTTCCAGCGCGCGGCGCGCTGCCCGTGCAGTCATCAGATTGACGAAATTGACGCTCGCCACGAACACCACGAGCCCGCCGATGGCGAGGATGGCCTGAGTCGCGGTGACGCTGCCCGGCGGCCGCATCCAGGTGTCGGGAGGTGGATTCGAATGCAGGTGGATCTGCGAGAGCGGCTGCAGGCGAAACGCGGTGGTACAGGACTGCTCGCCCGATCCCTCGCACTCGGTGTCGGGAATGGCCTGCAGGCTCACCCGGCCGCCGGCTTTCAGGCGCAGGTAGGTATAGGCGACGACCGGCTTGAACGTCTGCGCGCCCGCTGGCACGGCGTCGAGCTGGGCCAGCCGCGAGAAAGGGGCGCGGCTCGAGGCGAACAGGCTCGGCGAGAGGTGGGAGTCCGGCGGAAGATCCTCGATCACCGCCGTGACCGTCATCGGGTTCGATCCCCCGACTTCGAGGGTCTCGCCGAGTGGAGCGTCGCGGCCGAAATACTTGCGGGCCGTGCTGCGGGTCAGCACGATGCCGTCGGGTCGGGCCAGGGCGGAGTCGAGCTCGCCTGCCAGCGCACGCAGCGGCAGCACGCGGAATATTTCCGCATCGGCCCAGAAGCCCTTTTCCGAGGATTCGACGTCGCCATGTCGCAGCGTGAAGTCCGCGCCTGCGATGCGCGCTACGGCCAGGACGTCCGGAGCGTTGGTGGCGAGCCACGGGGCGATGTCCGGCGAAAGCGCATCCTCGGTTTCCGATTTGCCGTCACGCCAGTGAACGGCCGTGAGGCGGTAGACGTCCCGGTGGCCTTCGATGAACCGGTCGTAGCCGAGCTCGTCCCGGACGTAGAGGCCGACGAGGATCGCGACGGTGAA
>JBGAIL010000042.1:0-28811 GCA_044225565.1 Steroidobacteraceae bacterium
GTGAGTCGGCCGACCCGCTCCTCTGCGGTGCGCCGCGCCTTGCGTGACGATGCCTCTTCCATGGCTCGCTTCACCGCGGGGGCCAGCCGGTTGAGGTTGGTCTTCAGGACGTAGTCCGTGGCGCCGCGCTTCAGCGCCTCGATGGCGCGCTCCTCGCCGAGCGTTCCGGAAAGGAAGATGAACGGCACATCCGGCGCATCGTGCAGGGCGATCTCCAGTGCCGTCATGCCGTCGAAGCCCGGCATGCTGAAATCCGAGAGGATCAGGTCCGGACTGAACTCGCCGAGCGCCGTGCGGAAATCACCTTCGGTGGCCACTACGCGAGGGCGGCAGCGGATGCCGTTCTTCAGCAGATGACGCAACGCGAGCTCCGCCTCGGTCGGCATGTCTTCCACGATGAGCACGCGCAGGTCCGTCACCACAGGTCCTTTATCTGCTCAGGGCTCCCTGCGCTCGGGGAGCGCGAAATAAAAGCATGCGCCACTTTCCGGGGTCGCCTCGGCCCAGATCCTGCCGCCGTGGCGCGCCAGGATACGCCGTGCGATGGCGAGCCCCGTGCCCACGCCGGGGAACTCATCGTCGCCGTGCATGCGCTGGAACATGCCGAACAGCTTCTGCGCGTAGCGCATGTCGAAGCCGACGCCGTTGTCGCGTACGTACCAGATGGTCTCCCCTTGCCCCTGGCTGCTCCCGATCTCGATGCGCGGCAAGGCGCTACGGGACGTGTAGGTCAGCGCGTTCACCAGCAAGTTGTGCCAGACATGATACAAGAGATCGGAGTCCCCGCTAGCGCCCGGCAACGCCGGCACGACTATCGCGGCCGACGCAGCGGCTCCGCCCGCCGCCTCCACCGCCCGGCGGGCGAGCGCGGTCATGTCCACCGGGCCGCACTTCAGCGGCTGGCGACCTGTCCGGGCATAAGCCAGCAGGCCCTCGATGAGGCGTTCAAGCTTTCCCGCGCTGGCGCGGATGACGGTCACGTAACGCCGGCCGTTCTCGTCGAGCGATGCGCCGCAGTCCTCCTCGAGCATCTGTGCGAATCCACCCACCGCGCGCAACGGCGAGCGCAGGTCGTGCGAGATGCCATAGGCGAGGCCGTCCATCTCCCGCGCCGCCTCCGCCAGCTCCGCATCGCGCCGGGCGAGCTGCCGCTCCAGCTCCCCGATGCGGCGATACGCCTCTCCCAGCGTATCGGCCACCGATCAGTCCTCGCTCATGTTGCGGAAGTCCACGCCAAGCGCTCTCAGCTTGCGGTACAGGTGCGTGCGTTCCATGCCTACGCGCTTGGCGAGCTGACCGACCTTGCCGTTGCACAGCAGGAGCTGCTGGGCAAGATAGGCGCGCTCGAACTGCTCGCGCGCCTCGCGTAGCGGCAGGGCGAGAAGGTCCTGCTTCACCAGCGATTCACCGCCGGGCTTCTGGCTCGCGAGCTCGCGCTCGATGTCCTCGAGGCGGATCTCCTCCGATCCGCCCTGCAGCAGCAGCCGATGCACCATGGTCTTCACTTCGCGCAGGTTGTCCGGCCAGGGGTAGTTCCGCAGTCGGTTCTGCGCGGCGACGCTGAAGCGACGGAAAGGCAGGCCCTCGGTATCCACAGCACGGTCCACGTAGTAACGGAGCAGTTCCGGAACGTCCTCGGCGTAGTCGCGCAGCGGCGGCACACGCACCAGGAGTGTATTGAGCTGTGCGAGCAGATCCCGCCGGATGCCTTCGTTACCGGCGCGCGTCTCGACTCCCGGCTGCGCCGAGCAGATCACGCGCGCGTCGAACTTGATGGCCTGCGTGCCGCCGAGCCGCGTGAAATGCCCGGACTCCAGCACGCCGAGCAGGCTGCGCTGCGCGCTGGGCGGCAGGTCCTCGATCTCGCTGACGAAAAGCGTGCCGCCGGCGACGTTCTCCAGCAGGCCCAGCTGAGGTCCGGAGTCATTCTCCCTGCCAAAGAGCCGTGAATCGGCATCCGCGTCCCGCAAAGAGCTCCCGACCAGCACGACGAACGGCTGGCTGGCCCGCGGGCTCTGCTCGTGCAGATATCGGGCAAGCGCCTCGCGGCCGGATCCTGCTTCGCCCACCAGCAGCACGGCCGCGGGATTGCCGCTGATCTGCTGCAGCTCGTCGCGCAGCTGCTGCATCGCTTTGCTCTTGCCGATGGGCACCATGAGCGACGGCGTGAGCAGCTTGCCGGACTGGCGGCGGCGCCGGCCAGCGTCGAGCGCGCGCTCCACGGTGCGAAGCAGCTTCGCGAGCGAAAGCGGCTTCTCGACGAAGTCGAACGCGCCGAGGCGCGTGGCCTCGACGGCAGTCTCCACCGTGCCGTGACCCGACATCATCACGACGGGGCAGCTCGCCGCTGCATTCGTGGACCATTCTCGCAACAACGTGATGCCGTCGACATCCGGCATCCAGATGTCGAGCAGCACGAGGTCGGGCGACTGGCGCAAGCGCGCGGCCCGTGCCTGTGCGGCATTGGCGGCGATGTCCACCTCGTAGCCCTCCTCGGAAAGGATCTCCTTCAGCAGACTTCGGATGTCCGACTCGTCGTCGACGACCAGGATGCGTGAACTCATGCCCTTTCCCTCCGCATTTCGGCGAGGCGGTCGCGGGGGCCCGCGGCGGCCGACCTCGTACTGTCTTTCATAGGCAGCACCACGCGCACGCGCGCGCCGCCTTCCGGACGATTGTCCGCCTCGATTCGCCCACCGTGCTCCTCGACGATCTTCTTGACGATCGCGAGGCCGAGGCCGGTGCCCTTGGACTTGCTGGTGACGTATGGATCGAATACCCGGCTCAACAGCTCACGCTGGAAGCCGGGTCCGTTGTCGTTCACGATGAGCACCGCGTACGCGGCGTCGCCGGACTGCTCGAGCCGCGTCATGATCTCCAGGCGCGGCTGGGCAGTGCTCTCGAGCGCCTCGAGCGCGTTGGTGACCAGGTTGTTGAGCAGCTGGCGCACGCGGCCGCGGTCCGCCTCGATGCTGCCGATGCGCTGGTCGAGCTCGAGGCGGATATCGGCGCGGCGGTCGAGCGAGCGGTAGAGGTCCGCCACCTCGCCGACCAGGCCGTTGAGCGGAAAGCGCGTGATCTGCATCTCCGGCGCCCGCGCGTACTCGCTGAAAGCGTTCACCATCTGCTGCATGGTCTCGACCTGCTGCACGATGGTTCGCGTGGAGCGCTCCATCACCTCTGCGTCCTCGGGGATCATGCTGGCGAGGAAGCGCTTGCGCATGCGCTCGGCGGACAGCCGGATAGGCGTCAACGGATTCTTGATCTCGTGGGCCAGGCGTCGCGCGACCTCGCCCCACGCGGCGTCGCGCTGTGCCTGCAGCAGCGTAGTGATGTCGTCGAACACGATGATGTAGCCAACGTCGCTGTCCGCCGCGGGAAGCGGCGTGCAAGCGCACATCAGCGTGCGCCGGCTCGAGGCTGTGTCGAGATCGATCTGCTCGCGCCATTCCTCGCGGCCCGCGGCAAAGCGCACGGCGAGGGCGGCGACGAATTGCCCGAGACGCTCGTTGCCCGCGGCAATGTCCGGCAGCATGCGGCCGGTGGCCGCGGATAGATCACTGCCGAGAATCGCTCCCGCGGCGTGGTTGGCGATGCGCACGGTGAGCGTGCGATCCAATGCGAGCACACCCGTAGACAGGCGCGCGAGGATGATGGCGAGCCGGGCGCGTTCGCGCTCGACCGCCTGCTGGCTGCGGGTGGCTTCTTCGTGCGCGCGTCGCAGCCGCTTCGTCATGTCGTTGAACGAATGCACCAGGAAGCCCATCTCGTCGCGAGAGGGCAGCGGCAGCCGGGTGTCGAAATCGCCTTTGCCGACGGCGCGCGTGCCGGCGATGAGATCCTGAACCGGCCGGGTCAAACGCTGCGCGGAGAAAATGGCGCCGTGGATGGCTGCGAGCATCGCGATGAGCAACACGAGAGTGAGCGTGAGCCGAAAGCTGTTCTTGAGAGGCTCGCGCAACGCAGCAAGATTTCCGTACTGGGAATATGCGTTCTGGATCGCTTCGGACAGCCGCGCGTTTTGCGGCGGCACCCGATAGATGGCCATGACGTAGCGCGAATCCGTACTGCTGGCGTCCTCGCTGAGTGGTGCCGCGGTGCGGATGATGTACTGGCCGCCTGCCTCTGGATCCGGCGCCATGTAAGGCCGGCGCTGATTCACCTGCCGGATGAGATCCGCGGGCGGACGTGAAGGCATGCCTTCCACGGCATTCTCCAGGCTCGCGGCCACCACGCGCTCGTGCTCACCGAACAGCACGATCTCATTCGCACCGCTCTGCCTGCGCGCTTCGTCTACCCGCATCGCTACTTCTTCCGCTGGCGTCTCCGCCAGGATGCGCGCCAGCCGATCGGTGCGCTGCGAATACTCATGCATGCGCGCATCCAGCGCTTCCTTCGAGAGCACGAGGGCGGCGCTCAACTCGTCCTTCACTTCCGCGCGGAACCAGCTATCGATACCGCGGTTCAGGAACTCCAGCGAGAACAGATAGACGACGAGCAGTGGCGCCACCACCAGCGAGCCGAAGATGATCACGGTGCGTGCGGTAAGCCGGGAGCCCGCGACGTGGCCGCGATAGTCTCGCACCAGCTGCCAGATCTTGCGGGCAAGCAGCACCGTGAGCGCGATGACGCCGACGAGGTTGAGCAGCAGGATCCACAGCTGCAGGCGCCCGAACTCGCTGGAGTTCTGGGCGCTCTTGGCGAGCAGCAGCAGCGCGCTCAGGCCAATGGTCCCGCAGAGCAGCACCAGACCGACGCGGCGCCAGTTCATACCGGCAGCGACCATGTGTACCACTCGCTCTCGCGACGCCAGTCGTCCGTCCAGAACAGCAGCGCACGCAGCGACGAAGGCATGTTCCCGCGACGCACACCCGCGCGCACGCTCACCTGATAATTGCCTCCTCCGAGCTGCGGCTCGACGAGAATTGGCCACGCGTCCACGCGGCCGACATATTCGATGGCCTCCTCCAGTGTCGCGAAGCTCTCTTGCTTGCCACTGCGGGTCTCGCGCACGACGAAGCGATCCGTGACCGCGTGATAGGACAGCTCACGCCGCAGCGTGAGATCCACCACGGAGGCGTCGAACCAGAAGCGCCTCTCGCGCTCGATGCGCGTGTCGAGATCGTAGGTGAGCGTGACGCCGTCGTGCAGCGCGGAGCGGATGGTCGGGTTCACCGGATACTCGATGCGCGCATGAAGCAGGAAGACGCCGCCATCCACGTTCACGTAGGCGGATCGAACCTCGAGCGTACCGTCGAGTGCATCGGCGAGGCCCACAGCCGCCCACGCCGCCAGGAACAAGGCGGCGAAGAAGACGCACACCCGCGACGTGTGCGGATGAAAGGCACTGGGCATGTTGGCAGCGATCGACGGCTCGGGTTCGGGCTACGGGGTTCCGGACGTTGTCTTTTCGAGACAAGCATAATAGAACCCATCCGCCCCTGTCGCTCCTCCAGGAAGAAGCTGCAGGCCGGCCTTGCCTGGGAAGGCACCCGGAGGCGTCACCGGGGCCGGCACGGGGCGGGCCCCCGCCTCCTCGGCGAGGAAGCGGCCGACCAGCTCCTCGTTTTCCGCCGGCAGCACGGAACAGGTGGCATACAGCAACCGCCCCCCCTCCGCCAGGGCCGAAAAACAGGCATTCAACAGGCTCCTCTGGGTCTCGGCCAGCGAGCCGATGTCCGCCTCGCGTCGCAGCAGCTTGATGTCCGGATGCCGGCGGATGACGCCCGTGGAGGAGCAGGGTGCATCCAGCAGGATGCGATCGAACGGCCGGCCACCCCCGAACCGCTCCACCTCCCGGACGTCCGCCACGACGACCTCGGCCTGGCGGCCGAGCCGTTTCAGGTTGTCGCGAATCCGACCCACCCGTGTCGCATCGACGTCCACCGCCACCAGGGTCGCCAGCCCGTCCGTGCGCTCGAGCAGGTGACCGGTCTTGCCCCCCGGGGCAGCACACGCGTCCAGGACGCGCATGCCCGCTCGAGCATCCAGCAGCTCCGCGGCAAGTTGGGCACCAGCGTCCTGCACGGAGACCTGCCCTTCGCGAAATCCTGGCAGAGCACTCACGCCCACGGGCTTGTCGAGAACCACAGCGGTGGGTGCCCAAAGCAAGGACTGACCTGTGATGCCGACCTCCGCGAGCTTCGCGAGATACTCGGCGACGCTGACACGCGAAGTGTCCACGCGCAGCGCCATGGGTGGATGTGCGTTGTTGGCATCGAGGATGGCCTCGACATGGCTCGGCCACGCCTGCCTGAGCTCGCGGACCAGCCACTCGGGGTGCGCGGTGCGGCTGGCAAGCTCCTGATCTACTTTGGCCAGCAGGGCGGTGCGATCGGCAACGAAGCGGCGGAGTACGGCGTTGACCAGTCCCGCAGCCCGCTGCTGGCGGAGGATGCGCGCCGCATCCACTGCAGCGTTTGCGATGGTCTCTGGCGGATTGCGCGAGTATTCGATCTGATGCGCCGTAGCGATGAGCAGAGCGCGAATCTCGGGCGTGATGCCCTCGGGGCGTGAGAGCAGGCTCTCGACTGCCGGCGCCAGACGCAAAAACCATCTCACGCAGCCGAGCGTGATGGCACGCACCGCGGCGCGCTCCGGCGAGTCTGCGTAGGGCGTTAGTGCCATGTCTGCCGAACGCCCTTCGAAGGCGATGGCGGCCACGGCACGAGCGGCGTCAGCCAATGCCGGAGCACCGGGCGCCCAGCGGGATTTTCGCGATCCAGACAACGGTATCCCCTTCAGCCCAGCCGGTGGCCCAGGGCATTGCATGCGGCGACGAACTCGCGTGCCAGAATCGGCCGCTTGCCGGGCCTCTGCACCTGCTCGACCTGCAGCCAGCCCCGGCCGCAGCGCACGCGCATCGCATCCTGCTGAAGGCTCGCGATCAGGCCAGATTGATTCAATGACGGATCAGTTTCTGCTGAATCAGCAGTATCCGGGTCGAAATCCGTATCAGTCACGCGAGCCTTGAGGATACGCAGCGACTCTCCGGCGAAGCGCGTCTCGGTACCGGGCCAGGGGTCGAATGCCCGCACCTGCCGGTCGATCGCAGCGGCATCGCGCGACCAGTCGATGAGCCCTTCGGCCTTCTCGATCTTCGCTGCGTACGTAACCCCTTCGTCGAGCTGAGGCTGCGGGCTCGCCGAGCCGCTCGCGATGATCCCGAGCGCTTCCACGACGGCGGACGCGCCGAGGTCAGCGAGCCGGACATGGAGGTCCGCACTGGTCTCCCGAGGCCCGATTGCCGTTCGCCGCTGCAGCAGCATGGCGCCGGTGTCCAGGCCGGCATCCATCTGCATGATGGTTACGCCGGTCTCTTCGTCGCCCGCGAGGATGGCGCGCTGGATGGGAGCCGCCCCGCGCCACCGCGGCAGCAGGGACGCATGGATGTTGACGCAGCCGAAGCGCGGAACGGTGAGTGCCGGGGGAGGCAGGATGAGCCCATAGGCCACTACGACCATCAGGTCCGGCTTCCAGTCGAGGAGGGGCGCCCGGCCCTCGTCGGTCTTCAGCGTGAGAGGCTGAGCGACGGGCAGACCGAGTTCGAGGGCCGCCTGCTTCACCGCGCCTGGCGTGAGCTTGCGGCCGCGGCCGCTCGGACGATCCGGCTGAGTGAGCACGCCGACGACGGGATGACCGGAAGCCGCCAGCGCACGCAGCGCCGGAACGGCGAAAGCCGGAGTTCCGGCGAAAACGATGCGAAGAGTCACAACCCGCTCTTCAGATGGCGCGACGCACGCCGGCCGATGCGGCGCGGGACGTCTTTTCCTTGCGCTCCTTGTCGAGCTTCTTGCGCACGCGATCGCGCTTGAGGTCCGAGAGATAGTCGACGAACAGCCTGCCCTCGATGTGATCCATCTCGTGCTGGACGCAGACGGCGAGCAGCTCTTCACAATCGCGCTCGTACACGGCGCCGTACTGGTCCTGCGCGCGCAGGCGGATCTTGGCGGCACGCTGCACGTCGTCGAAATAGCCGGGCACGGAGAGACAGCCTTCCTCCATGGTCTCGATGCCCTCGCGGCTCAGGATCTCCGGATTGACGAGCACCAGCGGCGCGGTGCGGTCCGCCGAAACGTCGATGACGATGACGCGCTGATGCACGTCGATCTGCGTGGCGGCCAGGCCGATGCCCGGCGCGGCATACATGGTCTCGAACATGTCGTCGACCAGACGCACCAGATCCGCGTCGAAACGGGTGACCGGCTGCGCGCGCGTGCGCAGCCGCGGATCGGGAAATTCGAGGATGGTTCGGAGGCCCATGACAGTGTGTATCGACCCTGCAATGCTGCTAATGTTCGCGCGCCTGCCCGGGGGCCCGTGACCCAGTGCTCAAACCTGGCATGGAAACGTGCCCCGGCCGGGCCGCGCGATTATAACAGCGGGGTTCGCTTGCCCCACCCGGTTTCAAGGAGGGGAGATGTTTTCGAATCAAACACTTGAGGCCCGCCGAATCGCGGGCCTGACGGTGCTGGCGCTCGCGCTGGCCGCCTGCTCGTCCTCCCGCACCCAGGAGGAAAGCACGGGCGCCGCCGTGCCCGCCGCCCAGACCGAGCCCGCTCAGACCACCCCCGCGGAGGACCTCACCGCGACCGAAGCCGCCACCGAGGGTGGCGCCCTCCCCGCCGATACCCAGGGCGCGGGAGCCGATACGAGCTCGCTCATCCGGCCGGATGCGCCCAGGAGCTACACCGTCAAGCGCGGCGACACGCTTTGGGACATCTCCAACCTGTTCCTGCGCGACCCCTGGCTGTGGCCGGAGGTGTGGTACGTCAACCCGCAGGTCGAGAACCCGCACCTTATCTATCCCGGCGACGTGCTGGCTCTCGCGTACGGCGCCGATGGCAAGGCACAGATCCGGCTCGAACGCGGCAGCGCCGCGCGGCTCAATCCACGCCTGCGCAGCTCGCCGCTGGAAGGCGCAGTACCCACGCTGCCTTACAGCGACATCGCCGCGTTCCTGTCGCGTCCCACGGTGCTCAGCGCCGAAGATGTACGCAAGGCGCCGCACGTGGTCGCGTTCCGCGACAACCACATGATCGCCGGCTCCGGCAACGACGCTTATGTGCGTCCGCTCGATGCCGCGCTCAACTCCCGCTACACGGTCATGCACGTGGGCGAGGCGATCAAGGATCCGGACGATGGCGACGTCGTCGGCTATCAAGGCATCTACACGGCCACCGCGCAGGTCACCCGACCGGGTGATCCAGCAAAGGTGGTGTTGAGCGAAACGGCCCGCGAGACGCTCGAGGGCGACCGGCTGTTCACCGCCGACACCAACGTGCCGCTCAACTTCGCGCCGAGCGCGCCCAAGACGGACGTCGAAGGCCGCATCATCTCCGTGGTCGACGGCGTACAGCTGATCGGCCAGTACCAGATCGTGGTCATCAACCGCGGCAAGCGGCATGGGCTCGAGATCGGCAACGTGCTCGCCGTGGATCAGGCGGGCAAGACCGTTCGGGACCGCTATGCCGGCACGAGCGGCCTCGGCCGGCTTCGCGGCACGTCCTCGACGTTCGCGCCGAAGGTGCGGCTGCCGGAGGAGCGGGCGGGGATGTTGCTGGTGTTCAAGACGTTCGACCGGGTGAGCTACGGGCTCGTCATCGGCGCTTCGAACCCGATGCACGTGAAGGACATCGTGCGCACGCCCTGAGGCGTTTCGTGGTTCCTGCGGCGGGGTGTCGGGCCGCGATGGCGTAGCCACCCCGCAAATCAAGTCATTTCCAGCAGATATCCGCCTCACCCTGGCCGGCTCCGGCCCCGTATGCTCCATGCCCCATGGAGCACCTCCACGCCCGTGCGCTCTTCGCCCGCACGCCCTCACTCACCGCAGAGCACCTGAGCGCGCTCGTCGCGGAAGCAGGCTCTCTCGAGCTCGCGGCAAGACACGCGCGCGACCTGAAAGCCCAACTGCCGTTCGCCGCGAAAGCGTTTCTGGCGGCTCCCGATGAGCCCGCCCTCGAAGCCGACCTGCGCTGGATCGAGAGCAGCGGCGCGAAACTCATCGCCTGCGGCACGCCGGGCTATCCACCGCTGCTCGTGCAAACCGTCGGAGCGCCGCCCGTGCTCTATGTGCTCGGTGACGTCGAGGCACTCTCGACGCCTCAGCTCGCAATGGTCGGCTCGCGCAATCCCACCGCCGGAGGCAAATCCACCGCGAAAGAGTTCGCAGCCTACTTCGGCCGTGCGGGGCTCGGCATCACCAGCGGCCTGGCGCTGGGTATCGATGCAGCGAGTCACGAAGGCGCTTTGCAAAGCGGCGGACTCACCATTGCGGTGTGCGGCCACGGGCTGGATCAGGTGTATCCCTCACAGCACCAGGCGCTTGCTGCACGCATCCGCGGCAGCGGCGCGCTCGTCTCGGAATTCCCGCCGCGCACGCCTCCGTTGCGCGGCCACTTTCCGCAACGCAACCGCATCATCAGCGGGCTCTCGCTGGGCACGCTCGTCGTCGAAGCCGCACGGCACAGCGGCTCTTTGATCACTGCGCGCTGCGCGCTCGAGCAGAGCCGTGAGGTCTTCGCCATTCCCGGGTCGATCCATAACCCGCTCGCCCGCGGTTGCCATAAGCTCATCCGCGAGGGCGCGAAGCTCGTCGAAACCGCGGACGACGTGCTCTCGGAGCTGCAGATTCCCGTGATCGAACAACCACTTGTTCCGGCCCGAACGAGCGCGGAGAAAAGCGCTGGCCAGGCCTCCGCGTTGGACAAGGATTACGAAATGCTGTTAGATGCGCTCGGTTTCGAGCCCTCGAGCATTGACGCTCTGGCGCAACGCTCGGGCTTGCAGAGCGAGTCGGTCGCATCCATGTTGTTGATTCTCGAACTAGAAGGGCGCGTCGCGCCTCACCCCGGCGGCCGTTATGGCCGAGTGCACCCATGATGATGACCGGCAGCGTCCTCGACATCCTCATCTACGTCTTCGACCGTTACATGCTCGACGAGACCCCGCAGGTCCCGGAGCGGGGCGACCTCGCACGTCAGCTCGAAGGGGCCGGCTTTGCAGCCCCCGTGGTGGAGCGGGCGCTCGACTGGCTGACGGACCTCGCCTGCTTCCGCGACCGTCCGCCGCTCGCGGGCGCCGGCGCCGCCCTCCGGCTCTACTCCGATTCCGAGACGATGCGCCTGTCCACGGAGTGCCGCGGCTTCCTGCTCACGCTCGAGCGCCTCGGCATCCTTTCCGCGGCGCAGCGCGAGATCGTCGTCGACCGGCTGCTCGCGCTCGACGCCGAGGAGCTCGATGCCGAGCAACTGAAATGGGTCGTGCTCATGGTGCTGTCCAGCCAGCCGGGCCAGGAGAGCGCCTTCGCGCAGCTGGAGGACCTCAGCGTGACCATCCAGCCGCGTCTCGCGCACTAGCTCGATGGCCGAAAACCTCGTCATCGTCGAGTCGCCGGCCAAGGCGAAGACCATCAAGAAATACCTCGGGAAGGACTTCGAGGTGCTGGCTTCCTACGGCCACGTGCGCGACCTCGTGCCGAAGGAAGGCGCGGTCGATCCGGATGCCGGTTTCGCCATGCAGTACCGGGTGCTCGAGAAGAACGAGCGCCACGTCGACGCCATCGCGCGGGCGCTGAAGAAGGCCAAGGCCCTCTACCTCGCCACCGACCCGGATCGCGAGGGCGAGGCCATCGCGTGGCACCTGCACGAGATCCTCAAGGAGCGCCGCGAGACCGTCGGCAAGGACGTGCATCGCGTCGCCTTCTACGAGATCACCCGCAACGCCATCCGCGATGCGGTCTCGAAGCCGCGCGAGCTGTCCTTCGATCTGGTGAACGCGCAGCAGGCACGCCGCGCTCTCGACTACCTGGTGGGCTTCAATCTCTCGCCGCTCCTCTGGAAGAAGGTGCGCCCCGGGCTCTCCGCCGGCCGCGTGCAGAGCCCCGCGCTGCGGATGATCTGCGAGCGCGAGGAAGAGATCTCCGCGTTCGTCCCCCAGGAATACTGGACTCTCGATGCCGAAGGCCGCCATACGGCGCAGGCCTTCCCGCTCAAGCTCGTCGAGTACCGCGGCGAGAAGGTCGAGCAGTTCAGCTTCGTCAACGAGACCCAGGCGCGCGAAGTCGAGAGCACGCTCGAAGCGGCGGCCCGCGCCGCCGGCAAGCCCGCAGGCGAAGGCATCGGCACGCTCCGCGTGCTCACCATCGATCGCAAGCAGCGCCGCCGCAATCCGGCGCCGCCGTTCACTACCTCCACGCTGCAGCAGGAAGCCGCGCGCAAGCTGGGCTTCAACGCGCGCCGCACCATGCGCCTCGCGCAGCAGCTGTATGAAGGCGTGGACATCGGCGAGGGAGCCGTCGGCCTCATCACCTACATGCGCACGGACTCGGTCTCGCTCGCCAACGAAGCCGTCAGCGAGATCCGCGAGGTCGCCGCACGCCTCTACGGCAAGGACGAAGTCGCGGAGGAACCACGCGTCTACAAGACGAAGTCGAAGAACGCGCAGGAAGCCCACGAGGCCGTGCGCCCCACTTCGGCATCCATCGTGCCCGCGAACATCGAGGGCAAGCTCGACCCGGATCTGCACAAGCTCTATTCGCTCATCTGGAAGCGCGCGGTCGCCAGCCAGATGAGCCACGCCGTGTTCGACACGGTGGCCGTCGACATGCTCGCCGGCCCGGACGGCCCACAGCGCCACGTGCTGCGCGCGAATGGCTCCACGCTCGTGAAGCCCGGATACATCGCGGTGTATCAGGAAGGCACGGACGACGCGAAGGCGGACGACTCGGACCACGTGCTGCCGCCCATGAACGAAGGCGACTCCGTGGACCTCGTGAAGCTCAAGGGCGAGCAGCACTTCACGGAGCCGCCGCCGCGCTACTCGGAAGCCTCGCTGGTGAAGGCGCTCGAGGAGCACGGCATCGGCCGGCCTTCCACCTACGCCACCATCTTCTCGACGCTGCAGGATCGCCAGTACGTCGAGATGGACATCAAGCGTTTAATCCCCACGGACATCGGCAAGATCGTCAACCGCTTCCTCACGCAGTATTTCCACCGCTACGTGGAGTACGGCTTCACTGCCGCGCTCGAAGACGAGCTCGATGCGGTGTCGCGCGGCGAAGAGGAATGGACGCTGCCGCTGACCAAGTTCTGGAAGCCCTTCGTCGATCTCGTGGAGAAGACGGAGAAGAACGTCTCCCGCGAGCAGGTCGCACAGGCGCGCGAGATCGGTAAGGACCCCGTGAGCGGCAAGCCGATGAGCGTGCGCATGGGCCGCTTCGGGCCGTTCGTGCAGATCGGCACCAAGGACGACGAGGAGAAGCCGCGCTTCGCCGGCCTGCGCCCGGGCCAGAAGATGGACACCATCACGCTCGAGCAGGCGCTCGAGCTCTTCAAGCTGCCCCGCACGCTCGGCGAGACACCCGAGGGCGAGAAGGTGGTCACGAACATCGGCCGCTTCGGGCCCTACGTGAAGTACGGCGACAAGTACGTCTCGCTCAAGGAAGACGACCCCTACACCGTCGAGCTGCCGCGCGCGCTGGAGCTGATCCGTCTCAAGAAAGAGGCGGACGCGAACCGCATCATCGCCAGCTTCCCCGAGGCCGGCATCCAGGTGCTGAACGGGCGCTTCGGACCGTACGTCACCGACGGCAAGAAGAATGCCAAGATTCCCAAGGACCGCGAGCCCAAGACGCTGACGCTCGAGGAGTGCCGCGCGCTCATCGAGGCGGCACCGGTGCGGTTCGGACGCTTCGGCAGGGGCAAGCCGAAACCCAAGCCGCAGGAGAAGGCGTCGGAGGCGCCGGCGAAGCCGGGAGCCAGGGCGAAGTCCGCAACCGCCAAAGCCACGGCGCCGAAGGCCGCGACGAGCGCGCTGGCCGAAGGCTCCAGAAAGAGCCGCTCGCGCAAGCCGCCCGATCCGCACACTACCCGTGTCGTACGGAAGAAATCGGCGCGAGGCACCGCCGCCGGTAAGAAGCGCGCCTGAGGCGCGCGCCCGGCCGAAGTCCCCATCGGCCGAACGGCCTTGACCGTGATGCGCCTGCGAGCGGTATGCTCCATGGCACGAACAAGAAACGCTTTCAGGGGAGATTGCATCATGTTCCGAGTCACGGCCGCGTCCGCGGTGTTCAGCGCACTCACCTTTCTTTCCCTCGACCTGCCGGCGAGGCCTGCCGTGCCTGCGGGCGGGAAAGACCTCTATATCGTCGTGATGCGCGACATCCCGGCCGGCGCCCGTGCCACCGCGAAAGCGGCACCGGGCCAGCGGCTCGACCGGCGCAGCGCCAGCTTCTCGCGGTACGCCGACTCGCTGCGCGCGAATCACGATGCGCTGCTGAGCCGCGTGGGCGGCGGGCGCAAGGTATACAGCTATGCGTATGCGCTGAACGGCTTCGCCGCGGAGCTGAGTGCCGACCAGGTGGCTCGTCTCAAGATGGATCGCAGCGTGGTCTCGGTGGTGCGCAACGAGATCCGCAAGCTCGACACGATCACCACGCCCGCGTTCCTGAAGCTCGATACCCCCAACGGCGCGTGGGCGCAGGCGGGCGGAGGGCAGTTCGCGGGAGATGGCGTCATCGTCGGCGTCATCGACACCGGCATCTGGCCGGAGCATCCCAGCTTCGCGCCGATCAACCCGAACGCGCCGCTGCCGCCGCAGTGGAGCGGCCTCTGCGAGGGCGGCCAGGCCTTCCCCCCCAGCAGCTGCAACTCGAAGCTCATCGGCGCCCGCTGGTTCAACGAAGGGTTCGGCGGCAATCAGGCGATCCGCGAGATCTTCAGCTACGAGTTCATCTCGCCGCGCGCGGCGGAAGGGCACGGCGTGCACACCGCCAGCACCGCCGTCGGCAACCATCGCGTGAAGGCGCAGGCCCACGGCGCGAACCTCGGCGCAATCAGCGGCATGGCGCCGGGCGCGCGGCTCGCGGTCTACAAGGCCTGCTGGGGCTTCTCGGACGATCCGGCGGCGGGCTGCGCCACGGTCGACAGCGTGGCGGCGATCGACCAGGCGGTCGCGGACGGCGTGGACGTCATCAACTTCTCCGTCGGCGGCTCCACGAGCAGCTTCGTCGATCCCATCGAGTTCGCGTTCATGCTCGCGGCCGATGCCGGCGTGTTCGTCGCCGCCTCGGCGGGCAATGAAGGCTTCGATGGGCCCGGAACCGTGACGCACAACAGCCCCTGGCTCACCACTGTGGCCATGGGCACGCACGATCGCAAATACGAATCCTCCGTCGAGTTCGCGGGTGGCGTGCGCTTCCGGGGCGCCTCGCTGGACGATCGCGGGCTGAGCAACCGTCGCATCGTGCTCGCAGCCGATGCCGCGCTGGATGCGCAGGACCCCGTGCTGGCCGCGTTGTGCCTGCCGAGCACGCTCGATCCGGCGAAGGTCGCCGGAAAGATCGTGGTGTGCGATCGTGGTGAGAATGCCCGCGTGGAGAAGAGCCAGATTGTCGCGGACGCGGGCGGGGTCGGCATGGTGCTGGTCAACGTCGACCTCAACACCGTCAATGCGGATCTGCACGCGGTGCCCACCGTGCATCTGGACCAGGTGCGCGGCACTTCGCTCAAGAACTACGTGGCCCGCAATCCCGGCGCCAAGGCAACCCTTACCCCGCGCCGCATCGTCACGGGACCTTCGGTTCCCGCGCCCGACGTCGCGTTCGATTCCTCGCGAGGCCCCGCCATCGCGGGCCGCGGCGATCTGCTGAAGCCGGACGTGCTCGCCCCCGGCGTCGACATCCTCGCCGCCTACTCGCCGATCCGCACCGGTCTCGATTACGAGTTCGCGAGCGGCACTTCCATGTCGAGCGCGCACGTGGCGGGGCTCGGCGCCTTGTTGAAGCAGCGCCATCCGGACTGGTCGCCGGCAGCCATCAAGTCCGCGTTGGTCACCACCGCGACGCCTTACCGCAACGACGATCGGCTGATCCGTGAGGAAAGCGGCGGTGGCCTCTCCGATCCTTTCGGCTACGGTGCGGGCCTCGTGCGGCCCAATGCCGCGCTCGATCCCGGTCTGGTGTACGACTCGGGCCTCGACGACTGGCTCGCGTTCGTCTGCGGCGTGGGCGAGGCCTGCTTTCCGCCGGTCGGGCCCATCGATCCCAGCAATCTCAACTATCCGTCGATCGCCATCGGCAATTTCGTCGGGCAGCAGACCGTGCAACGCACGGTCACGAACGTCGGCCGGAGCCGCTCCACGTACACGCCGAGCGTGCAGGCGCCGGCCGGCATCAGGGTGGAGGTGAAGCCGAGCTCGCTCACGCTCGCGCCGGGCGAAAGCCGTTCTTTCACCGTGCGCTTCACGCGCACCGCCTCGACGCTGGATGGCTATGCGTTCGGCGCGCTCACCTGGTCCGACGGACCGCATCGCGTGCGCAGCCCCATCGCCATCCGCTCGGCGGCCGTGGCGGCGCCGGCGCAGGTCGACGGCAACGGGAAGCCGCTTCAGTACGGCATCACGTTCGGCTACAACGGACCGTTCCAGGCGACGGCGCGCGGGCTCGTGCCCGCGAAGCGCGCCACGCGCAACGTGAACGACGATCCGACCAACGAGATCAACACCGCGCTCGCCAGGGGCAAGGGCATCACGATCGTCGAGGTGGACGTGCCGGAAGGCAGCACCTACGCCCGCTTCTCCCTGTTCGATGCGGACACGGACGGCAACGACGACCTCGACCTGTACGTGTTCAGCTCGAGTGGCGCCTTCCTCGCGAGCAGCTTCAACGCGGGATCCAACGAGGAGGTGAACCTGCCGGATCCGGCTCCGGACCGCTATCTCGTGGTCATCCACGGCTTCGAGACGGATGGCCCCGGCGCACGGTTCACGCTGTCCAGCTGGGTGCTCGGCACGGCGCGGGCCGGAAACATGGCGCTGGTCGCGCCGACGAAGGCGAAGCTGAACACCCAGGCGAGCCTGCGGCTCACGTTCTCGAAGCTCTCCAAGGGTGTCCGTTACCTGGGAGCGATCGCGTACGAAGGGGCGGACGGCATGCCGCCTCCCACCATCGTGCGGATCGACAACTAGCCGTTTGAAGTACCGGCATGCGTATCACGCGGGAAATTTCGCCGACGTGCACAAGCACGTCGCGCTGCTCGCGTTGCTGGATGCCCTGAAGCGCAAGGACAAGGGCTTCCTGTACCTGGAGACCCACGCGGGCCGGGGGCTATACGCGCCCTCGGGCGAGGCGCGGCATGGCGTGGAGCGCCTGAGCTCTCGTGAAGCGGGCACGGCGACGCAATCTGCGGAGTTGCAGGAGTACCTGGCAACCCTCGTGGCGCTGCGGACGCAGCTCAAGGACCCTCATGCATATCCAGGCTCGCCGCTTCTGGCTGCGCATGCGCTTCGTCCTCAGGACCGTGCGATCTGCGTGGAGCTCGAGCCCGTGGAGGCGCGAGCGCTGGAGCTTGCGACACGCGACTTTCCTCATGTGCGAGTCGAGCGCGAGGATGGCTTCGCACGCCTGCGGGCTCACCTGCCGCCTCGCGAGCGTCGCGGCCTGACGTTCATCGACCCGCCGTACGAGGAGACCGCCCGCGACTTTTCACGCATCGAGGCGGCTCTTTCGACCTGCCTCGAGAAGTTCGAGACCGGCGTGGTTGCGGTGTGGTACCCCATCAAGGACGCGCGCGACACCGCCGCCTGGCACGCGCGCCTCTCGCGCAAATTTTCCCGACCTCTGCTCGTCAGCGAGCTCTGGATCTATCCCCGCGACTCGCGCGTTGCCCTGAACGGGTCCGGTCTGCTCGTCCTCAACGCGCCGTACCAGATCGAAGACCGGATGCGGGTGTGGATGCCGGAGCTGCATGCGGTGCTGGGCGAGGGGCAGGGCAGCTGGCGTGTGTTGCCGCTGGCCGGAGGGCCTTGAAGCGCCTCCCGGGCGCACCGGACCGCCCGCACCAATTCGAGGTATAACGCACTCCGCAATGAACACCCCCGCAGACCAGTACGGCGTCATCGGCCACCCCGTCTCTCACAGCCTCTCTCCCTTCATCCACGGTCTTTTCGCCCGCCAGACGAGCCAGAATCTCGTCTACCGCCTGCACGAGGTGCCGCCGGAGAAGTTCAGGAGCCACGTGCTCGATTTCTTCGCCCACGGCGGAAAAGGCTTGAACGTGACGGTGCCGCACAAAGTGGCGGCGGCGGAGCTGGCGAACGATCTGAGCCCGCGCGCGGAGCGGGCCGGAGCGGTGAATACCCTCGCGCTGCGCGACGAGCATCGCATCATCGGCGACAACACCGACGGCACCGGCCTCATCCAGGACCTCAAGGTGAACCTCAAAGTACCCATCGCGAACCGGCGGGTGCTCATCGTGGGCGCGGGCGGCGCCACACGCGGCGTGCTCGCGCCGCTGCTGCAGCAGAAGCCGTCGGAGCTGATCATCGCCAACCGCACGCTCGCGAAGGCTCGCGAGCTCGTGAACGACTTCGGCGACCTGGGCAATCTCGACTGCTGCGGCTTCGACGACCTGCCCACCGATGCCTTCGACCTCATCGTCAACGCCACGTCGGCCGGCCTCAGCAGCGAGGTGCCCGCCATCTCCGCGGCAGTGATCGGCGCCGGCACCATCTGCTACGACATGACCTACGGCAAGGAGAGCACGCCCTTCGTGCGCTGGGCGCTGGAGCACGGCTGCAAACGCGCCGAGCAAGGCTGGGGCATGCTGGTGGAGCAGGCGGCGGAATCGTTCCTCGTCTGGCGCGGCGTGCGGCCGGACACCGCGCCGGTGCTCGCGGCGCTGGAGCGCCAGCGAGCGCTCAGCGCATCGTGACGAGCTCTTCCGAGCTGGTGGGGTGAATCGCCACCGTATCGTCGAAATCCCGCTTCGTCGCGCCCATGCGCACCGCCACCGCGAAGCCCTGCATCATCTCGTCCGCACCGGGGCCTGCGACGTGCGCGCCGACGATGCGCTCCTCCGGCCCCACCGTCACGAGCTTCATGTCCGTCATCGGCTTGCGGGTCGACATGGAGTAGTACAGCGGGACGAAGCTCGCCATGTACACCTTCACGTCGTCGCCGTGGCGCTCGCGCGCCTCGACCTCCGTCATGCCCACCGTGCCGAGCGGCGGATGCCCGAACAGCACCGTCGCGACGTTGTGATAGTCGAGATGACGCCCGGCCTTGCCGCCGAACACGCGGTCGCTCAGCCGCCGCCCGGCCGCGATGGCCACCGGAGTGAGGGCGAGCCGGCCCGAGACGTCGCCGATGGCATACAGCCCTGGCACGTTCGTGGCCTGATAGGCGTCATTGGCGATGAACCCGTCCGCATCGAGCGTCACGCCCGCAGCTTCGAGCCCGAGGCCCTCCACGAGCGGCGCACGTCCGATGGCCCAGACGACGCAATCGAATGGCCCCACGCGACGTCCTTCCTGCAGCGTGAGCTCGAGCGAGCCGTCCATCTGCCGCACGAGCGCCTCGGGGCAGGACACTGCTTCGATGGTGACGCCGGCATCCTGCAGCCCGCGGGAGGCGGCAGCGCCCAGCATGACGTCGAAATCCCGCAGCACCGTGGCGCCGCGGATGACCAGCGTGACTTTGGAACCGAGCGCGGCGAACACGCCCGCGAGCTCCACCGAGATGTAGCCACTGCCGACGAGCGCCACACGCTCGGGCCGTGACTCGAGCTCGAAGAAGCCGTCCGAAGTGATGCCGAAACTGGCGCCCGGGATGTCCGGGACGAGCGGCCGCCCGCCGGTGGCGATGACCACGTTCTGCGCCTCGATGATGCGCCCGCCGGCCTCCAGGCGCCGCGGGCCTATGAACCTCGCACGCGCTCGCACCAACTCCACCTTGCGATTCGCGAGGTTGCGCTCGTAGATCTGGTTGAGGCGCTGGATGTACGCATCCCGCTTCCGCTTGAGCGTGCCCCAGTCGTGCCCGGCAGACGTGACGTCGAAGCCGTAGTCGCGCGCATCGTGCAGCTGCTCGGCGAGGCTCGCCGCGTTCCACATGATCTTCTTGGGCACGCAGCCCACGTTCACACAAGTGCCGCCGAGCCGTCCCGATTCCATGAGGATGACGCGGGCGCCATATTCCGCGGCGCGTTGTGCACAGGCGAGGCCGCCGCTGCCGCCGCCGATGACCGCCAGATCGTAGGTGTCCTTCATGGCCGCATGTTATTACACGCCAGAGGCTAGAATCCTCGCCATGGATAATCCCCTGCTGGCGGCGGACTCGCTGCCGCCCTTCCCTCGCATCCGGCCGGAGCACATCGAGCCCGCCATGCGTGAGGTGCTCGCCGGAGGCCGGGCACGGCTGGAGGAGATCGCGGATATCCCGGAGCCCACTTTCGCACGCGTCGTCGAGCCGCTCGAGGAGTTGCATCACCGCATCGCGCGGGTGTGGTCGCCGGTGAGCCATCTCAACGGGGTGCTCAACTCCGATGCGCTGCGGGCCAGCTACAACGTCTGCCTGCCGCTGCTGTCCGACTACCACACCGACCTCACGCAGAGCGTGACGCTCTATCGGGCCTATAACGCCATCGCCGAGCGCGAAGGCGCGAACCTCGGCGCCGTGCAGCGCGAAGTAGTGGAGCACGCGTTGCGGGAATTCCGCCTCGCCGGCGTCGGGCTGGACGACGTGCGCAAGCGCCGCTTCAAGACCGTGATGCTGGAGCTCACCCAGCTGCAGTCCCGCTTCGACGAGAACGTGCTGGATTCGATGAATGCGTGGACGCATCACGTCACGGACGCGAGCGTGCTTCGCGGGCTCAACGAGCAGATCGTCGAGCAGGCGCGTGAGCGCGCCGTCGAGGCAAAACTCGAAGGCTGGGTGCTGCGGCTCGACCAGCCCACCTACGTAGCGGTGGTGACGGACGCCGAATCCGAAGCGCTGCGCCGCACGTTCTACGAGGCATGGCTCACGCGCGCCTCCGATCGAGGGCCCACCGCAGGTCGCTGGGACAACACCCAGGTGATGGAAGGCATCCTGCGCCTGCGCCACGAAGCGGCGCGGCTGCTGGATTTCCCGAGTTATGCGGACTACGCGCTGGCCACCCGCATGGCGCGCAGCATCCCGCAGGTGATGCAATTCCTGGGCGACCTGGCTCGCGCCGCCAGACCTGCCGCGGAAAGGGAGTTCGCGGAGCTCGAAGCCTTCGCGGGGCGCAGGCTCAACGCGTGGGACGTCTCGTTCTACGCCGAAGCCCTGCAACGCAGCCGCTACTCCGTCTCGCAGGAGGAGCTGCGCCCCTACTTCCCGCTGCCTCGCGTGCTCGCGGGCCTGTTCGAGACCGCGGAACGGCTGTTCGGCGTGCGCATCCGCGAGTGCGACGGGATTCCAGTCTGGCACCCGGACGTGCGGTTCTTCGAGATCGAGTCCTCCGCCGGCGCGCCGGTCGGCGGCTTCTATCTGGATGCCTATGCGCGCCCGCAGAAGCGCAGCGGCGCCTGGATGGACGACTGCATCGGCCGCAAGCGCCTGCCCACGGGCGCGAGCCAGCCCGTGGCCTATCTCGTATGCAACTTCCTGCCGCCCAGCGGCTCGCGCCCCGCACTGCTCACGCACGATGACGTCGTCACGCTCTTTCACGAGTTCGGGCATGGCCTGCATCACATGCTCACGCGCGTGGATTACCCGAGCCTCGCCGGCATCAATGGCGTGGCCTGGGATGCAGTGGAGCTGCCGAGCCAGTTCCTGGAGAACTACGCCTGGCATCCGGACGTGCTGCGCAGAATCTCGAGCCACGTCGACGGCGGCGAGCCCCTGCCGGTGGAGAAACAGCAGCGGCTGATCGCCACCCGCAGCTTCCACGCCGGCCTGCAGACGATGCGGCAGCTCGAGTTCGCGCTGTTCGACTTCCGTCTGCATGCGGAGTACGACCCGCAACGCGGCGGGCGCATCGCGCAAATCCTCGAAGAGGTCCGCAAGGAGGTGTCCGTGGTTCGCGTTCCGGAGTGGAATCGCTTCCCTCACAGCTTCGGGCACGTATTCGCGGGTGGCTACGCCGCCGGCTACTACAGCTACAAATGGGCCGAGGTGCTCGCCGCGGATGCGTTCGGCGCCTTCGAAGAAAAGGGCGTGTTCGACCGGAGTACCGCGCAACGCTTCCTGGATTCGATCCTCACGCGCGGCGGCTCCCGGGATCCTCTCGACGCATTCGTGGAATTCCGCGGCCGCGAGCCGGACGTGCGCGCACTGCTTCGGCAGCATGGCATCGCACCGGAAGGAGCCGTGGCGTGAGGTTCTTTGTCGCTCTCACGGGCGGCGCGGTGCTGGCCATCGCCGCCGCCGGACTCGGCGCTCTTCGCCTCGGACGGCATGCCCCACCTGCAGCCCACGTGGGCCTGGGTGGGAGGCGCCGCCATCCTCGGCCTCGCCATCGGCTTCATCGCGGGCTGGCGGGTGCTCGCCCGGCGCATCCGCAAGAAATACGGCGGCCTCAAGATCTACTGAGCCATGCGCATCGCCACCTGGAACGTGAACTCCCTGCGCGTGCGCCTGCCGCAGGTGCTCGAATGGCTCGGGGCCAACCCGGTCGACGTGCTCGCCATCCAGGAGACCAAGCTCACCGACCCGGACTTTCCCTGCGGCGAGCTCGAGGCCCTCGGCTATCACGTGCTCTACAGCGGGCAGAAAACCTACAACGGCGTCGCGTTGCTCTCGCGCTGGCCCTGCACCGACGTGGTCCGCGACATCCCGGATTTCGACGACCCGCCGCGCCGCGTGCTGGGCGTGACCACGGACGGCTGGCGCGTCGTCAATCTCTACGTGCCCAACGGACAGGCGGTGGGCTCGGACAAGTACGAGTACAAGCTGCGCTGGCTGGCCGCACTCAAACAATGGCTGGCACGCGAGATCGCCACGCACGAGCGCCTCGTGGTGCTGGGTGATTTCAACATCGCTCCCGAGGACCGGGACGTGCACGACCCCGCGGCCTGGGCCGGCCAGGTGCTGTGCAGCGAGCCCGAGCGCAATGCATTGCGGGCGCTTCTGGAGGCCGGGCTGGTCGACGTCTTCCGCCGCTTCGAGCAGCCACCCCAGAGTTTCAGCTGGTGGGATTACCGCACATTCGCGTTCCGCCGCAATCATGGCCTGCGCATCGACCTCATCCTCGCGCACTCCGCGCTCGCCACGCGTTGCCGCGAATCCACCATCGACGTCACGCCCCGGCGCAACGAGCGCCCTTCCGATCACGCGCCGGTGCTCGCCAGCTTTGACATATGAGCTCGACCGTGGCGCTGAAGTGTGCTTCGCGTCCCTAGTGCGGCGAGGCGCGCTGGCCTAGACTGCGGAGCGCTCCATCCGGGGGAACGGCAGTTTGAGCGGCCGGCGGCCGCAATCGGGCATTGAGAATGACAGGCGCTCGGCGCAACGATTTCGACGTCACGAACACCGTTCAGGTCAGCTCGCCGCATGCCGTGCGCGCCGCCGTCGAAACCCTGTTCCGCTCCACTTTCCCCGGCGTGAACCTCGCGCCCGTCGCGGACGCCTTCGACCAGTTCGAGCGCATGTTCGCTGGCGAGGTGCCCGGCTTCTACGGCAGTGACACCGTCTATCACGATCGCCAGCACACGCTGGACATCACGCTCGCCCTGGCGCGTCTCATCGTCGGTTACGAGCGCCAGCAGGAATCGGACGACACCCGCTTCGGAGCCGAGCGCGCCGTGGTCGGCGTGCTCACCGGCCTCTTCCACGACATCGGCTACCTGCGTCGCACCGAGGATGGCGAATCGCGCAACGGCGCGGAATTCACGCGCACGCACGTCTCGCGTGGCGCCCGCTTCATCGCGGATTACCTGCCCACCGTCGGGCTCGGCGCCTGGGTGCCCATCGCCACCGAGATCGTGCACTTCACCGGCTACGAGGTGCCGTTCGCGCAGATCAAGGTGAGCGACCCGCGCGACATCAAGCTCGGCCATCTCATCGGCACCGCGGACATGATCGCGCAGATGGCGGACCGCTGTTACCTGGAGAAATGCCGCGACCGGCTCTACGCCGAATTCGTGCTCGGCGGCGTCGCCCTGCCCATGAACGGCAACGGCGGCAACGCGCCGCAGGTGAAGTACGCCTCGGGCCTCGACCTGCTGCGCCAGACGCCGGACTTCGTCACCGAGGTGCGCACCAAGCGGCTCGACGGCCAGTTCGACCGCGCCTACCGCTATCTCGAAGTGCTCTACGGCGGCAGCAATCCCTACATCGAGGCGATCGACCGCAACCTCGAGTACCTGCGGCAGATCCTGCGCAGCGAGAACTGGCGGCTGCTCCGCCGCAATCCGCCGGTGTTCGCGGCCGAGCCCGACACCATGACCACCACGCGGACGCTGATGCTCGGCTACATCAAGAAAGCGTGGTCGGCGGGGAGCTGACCGCCGCGACGAAGCGCGAGTGCAGCTCGGCGAGCCGGGCCAGCACCTGCTCGCGGCCGAGCATGCCGCTCGTGGCGATGGCCTCCGTGAGCACCTCGGGCGTCAGCGCCTCGAGCGCCGGCACCGCCACCGGCGCATAACTCAGATGCCAGGGCTCCGGCTGCACGCCGCCGCGGTCCTCGGTGTAGGGACGGAAGAACCCGAACCGGTGCATGTGCTCGCCGAGCCAGGCTTCCAGCCGGCTGAACGGTCCTCCGGCGGCGAACTCCTTTACGGCGAGGCGGGGCCGGTAGTCCGGTGCCACGGCGGCACGGTCCACCACGTCGATGTCGGTGCCCCAGTGATGGCGGCTCGCCCCGGGCAGGGCAGACCAGAGCAGGATGGCGTCCACCCGCCCCCGGTCGTCCAGGGCCGCCGGGTCGATCTCGCATTCCGCCCGGTCCAGGAGCGCGCGCCCCCCGCTGTACTTGGCGTTCCAGATGGCCTGCTGGCGGGCGAAATCCCGGAAGCTCGAGACGATCTCGAGCTCGAAGCCGTCGCTCCGGGCCGCCTCGCGCAGGGCCGAGGCGGCGGCCACGGCCTCGTTATGCAAGGTGGCGGCGAGCTCGGGCACCGCCCGCACGTGGGTGGCGGCCCGGCCGGTAAGCTCCAGTGAATTCAGCATTTCGCACCCATTCTAGTGGAGCCGGGTCCGTTTCCAGCGCTTCCCGCCAGATTCGCGTATGGCTCGGGCGCTCGGGCCGGGGGTAAGATGCCCGCAAAGCCAATCGGGGATCGAGAGCGACCAGGGAGCGGGCGCTGCCGCACGAGAGAACGTGAGTATCGTCAGTCTCAAACTGAAGTATGCCGCCGCGGCCTTCGCCTCGATCCTGGTCGGCACGCTCGCCGTCATGGGGCTGCTCGCCTGGCAGCACCGCGAGGACGCGGAGCGCCTCGGCAACCTCGCCGAGGACTACAGCCGGGAGCACGTAAGTCTCGAGCTCCAGGCCCGCGCCGCGGGCCTCGCCCGGCACATGGCAGACCAGGCCACCTCCGCCCTCCAGGCCGACGACCACCTCGCCGTCGCCCAGCGCATGCAGCGCTTCGCGGACGACCTGACCGTCGCGACCATCGTGATCCGCGATGCCGCTGGGCAGGTGGTCTACCAGTGGCACCGTCCGGGGGCGGAAGAATCCGATGCCCTCCAGTGGCAGGCGTTGCAGACCGTGCGCGCGCCTGCCCGGGGCGACGGCACCTCCGGCGAGCGGCTCGGCGAGGTTCGTGTAGTGCTTTCCCAGGCCTCCCCGGCCGGGGAGGCTACGAGCTTGCCGCGCGCGCTCGAGAAGGCGGGCCGGAAGGACCTGCAGAAGGCCTTGCTGCTGGCCTCGGGTCTCGCCTGCCTGGGCGGCATCCTGGGAGCCGTCTTCGGCTGGCGCGCCGGGCGCAAGCTCGAGAAGCCCATCGTCGCGCTCATCCGCAGCGCGGAGCGCATCGGCCAGGGGGACTACACCCGCCCGCTGGATGTCGCACGCCGCGACGAGCTCGGCGAGCTGCAGCACGCGCTCGAGCGCATGCGCGCCAAGCTGCGTCAGACCACCATCAACAAGAACTACCTGCACAGCGTGCTGAACAGCATGAACGATGCGGTGTTCGTCACCTCGCCGGACGGCGTCATCAAGGTGGCCAACTCCGCCGCGTGCAAGATGCTCGGCTACGCGGAAGAGGAAATCCTCGGCCGCAGCATCACCTCCGCGCTCGACGAGCGGGAGCGCGAAGACTTCGATTTGCTGCAGGCCGCGCATGAGACGCGTGAGACCGTGGTGCGCACGCGCACGGGCCAGACGATCCCGGTCTCCCTCTCCGGCTCGCAGATTTCCAGCGACGACCCGCAGTTCCAGGGCAACATCTTCGCCGCGCGCAACATCACGGACCGCAAGCGCGCCGAGCGGCGCATCCGCTACCTCGCCCGCTACGACGCGCTCACCAAGATTCCGAACCGCATGCAGTTCCAGCACCTGCTGCAGCAGGCCATCGCGCGCAGCCTGCGCAGCGGACACTCGCTCGCCCTGCTGTATCTCGACATGGACCGGTTCAAGGAAGTGAACGACACCTTCGGCCACGGCTCGGGCGACCGGTTGCTCGAGGTGCTGGCCGAGCGCCTCACCCGCACGCTGCCGAAAGACACGGTGGTGGGGCGCCTCGCAGGCGACGAGTTCGCGCTGTTCGTCGATGGCTTGCCGGCGGATTCGGACAACCGCGGGCCGGTCGCACACCTGGCACGCTCGCTGCTCGTGGAGCTCGGCCGGGCGTACCAGTTGAATCAGAGCGAGGTGTTCCTGACCGCCAGCGTCGGCGTGGCGTTCTGCCCGCGGGACGCCGAAAACGTCATCGACCTCATCCGCAACGCGGACGCGGCCATGTACTACTCGAAGCAGAACGGCGGCAATACCTTCGCCTTCTATTCGCCGGAGATGAACGCGGCAGCGGTCGAGCGGCTCATGCTGAAGAGCAAGCTGCGCCGCGCGCTCGAGCGTGACGAGCTCGTCATCCGCTATCAGCCGAAGGTGGACCTGCGCAACGGCCGCATCATCGGCGCCGAGGCGCTGCTGCGCTGGCGGCTGCCGGGGCACGGGGACATCCCGCCCTCGCAGTTCATCCCGCTCGCGGAGGAGACCAGCCTCATCCTCGACATCGGCGAGTGGGTGCTGAACCGCGTGTGCCTCGATTACCGGCAGATGCAGACACAGGTGTCCGACCCCGGCCGCATCTCGCTGAACCTGTCGCTCAAGCAGCTGCGCCAGGCGAGCTTCATCCTGCGCTGCCGCTCGGTGTTCCGCCGCCACGGCGTGTCGCCCACCTCCTTCGAGCTCGAGATCACCGAGACCACGCTCATGGCGGACGCCAAGCGCACCGTGCGCCTGCTCGACGAGCTCTATGCGATGGGCCTGCACCTGTCGATCGACGATTTCGGCACGGGCTACTCCTCGCTCTCGGCGCTGCAGCAGTTCCCCATCGGCACGCTGAAGGTGGACCAGTCCTTCGTGCGCGACGTCAGCGACGACGCCGGGGACGCCACCATCGTGCGCACCATCATCGACATGGGGCGCAGCCTCGGCATGGAAGTGGTGGCCGAAGGCGTCGAGTCGCTGCGCCACGTGGAGTTCCTGCGGCGGCACGATTGCCACTACGCGCAGGGCAAGCTGTTCGGCGAGCCCTGCACGGCGGAAGAGCTGCTCGCGCTGCTCGCCCGCCAGGCGAGCGGCGCCGCCGTTCGCCGAGCTGATCGCCCAGACGGGTTCGCTTGCCAGCCGGTTCGCCTGATCGCAAACGAAACCGGCGGAGGTGGCTGCTGGCCGCGGCATTGCTCGCCTGGGCCGGCATGGCTTTCTGGCACACCCACAAGCCGCTCGTTCCAGGCCTGCACGTCGAGGGACCGCGCGTGGCCGCGAATGAAGCGGACGTCGAGCTCATCGCCGACATCACCACCGCGGATGCCTACGGCCGGGCGATCCTGAGCCAGGCGATCTTCGATGAAGTGCTGGCGCTGGTCCGCTCGGCGCGCGGATTCCTGGTGCTGGATTTCTTCCTGCTCAACGGTCAGCGCGGCGCGGATGCGCAGAGCACGCCGGCGCGCGCGCTTTCCGGCGAGCTGCGCGATGCGCTGCTCGAACGGCGGCGCACCGATCCGCAGCTGCCGGTGCTGCTGCTGGTGGATCCCATCAACGAGCTCTACGGCGGTGCGCGTTCCGCGGACCTCGCCCTGCTGCGAGCGGCAGGCGTCGAGGTGGTGACGGTGGATCTCGATGCGCTGCGCGATTCCAACTATCTGTATTCCAGCGCGTGGCGGCTGCTCTTCCGCTGGTGGGAAGGCGTGGGTGCCGGCAGCGAAGGCTGGCTGCCGAATCCGCTGGATGAAGGCGCAGACGAGGTGACGTTGCGCGCCTGGGCGCGACTCATCAACTTCAAGGCGGATCACCGCAAGGTGATCCTGGGAGAGGACGAGACCGGCGCGCTGGTGGGCATCGTGGGGTCGGCGAACCCGCACGATGCGAGCAGCGCGCATTCCAACGTGGCGCTCAAAGTGCGGGGCGCAGCGCTCGAGCCGCTGCTGGCGAGCGAACTGGCGATCGCGCGATGGTCGGGATGGCGCGGCCAGTTGAGTCATCAAGCTGAGCCCGCGCCAGGCGCGCCGCCTGCAGACTCGACGTGGGTTCAGACGCTGACGGAGCGGGCGATCCACGACCAGCTGGTGTCGCGATTCGCAGCGACGGCGCGCGGCGATGCCATCGACATCGCCATGTTCTACATCTCGGACCGCGACATCGTCGATGCGCTGCTCGCGGCCGCGCAGCGCGGCGTGGCGGTGCGGCTGATCCTGGATCCCAACAAGGACGCATTCGGGCGCACCAAGTCGGGCATTCCCAACCGGCCGGTGGCGAGCGAGCTCACTTCCGCGAGCGATGGCGCGATCCACGTGCGCTGGTACCGCACTCACGGCGAGCAGTTCCACACCAAGCTGGCGGTGGTCCACGGCGGCGGCCGCACCTGGCTGACGCTGGGGTCCGCGAACTTCACGCGGCGCAATC
>JBGAIL010000043.1:0-31863 GCA_044225565.1 Steroidobacteraceae bacterium
TGGACCAGAACGAAGTAAACATCCTGCGCGGCGTGCTCGCGGCCGTGCAGGGCAGGCGCAAGGTGGCGGGCAGCAAGTGCCCGCCGCGCGAGCCGCGATGAACGGCGCGGGCGCCGCGCGCCCGGCCTATCTCGACAACGCCGCCACCACGGCCGTCGATCCGCGCGTCGCCGCGGCGATGGCGGAGTGCCTCACCGGGGAGGGCGCCTACGGCAATCCGTCCTCGACGACCCATGCCTACGGCCACGAAGCCGCGGCGCGCGTCGAGGCGGCGCGCGCGGAAGTCGCCGCCCTGGTCGGGGCACGACCCGCCGAGATCGTCTTTACCTCGGGCGCGACCGAGGCGTCGAACCTCGCGATCCTCGGCACGGCGCGCGCCAACGCCGACCGGCGCCGCCACCTTGTCACCGCGCGAACCGAGCATCGTGCGACGCTCGATCCCATGCGCCGGCTCGAGAGGGAAGGCTTCGCGGTCACTTGGCTGGCGCCGGATTGCGATGGGCGCATTGCGCCCGACGCCGTCCGCGCGGCATTGCGGCCCGATACGCTGCTCGTCTCGATCATGCAGGTGAACAACGAGACCGGTGCGGTGCAGGACATCGCGGCGATCGGCGCCGCCTGCCGCGCCGCGGGTGCGCTGCTGCACAGCGATCTCGCGCAGGGCGTGGGCAAGCTGCCCACCCTATTCGCAGGGCAAGTCGATTTCGCCTCGTTCACGGCCCACAAGATCCACGGGCCGAAAGGGATCGGGGCACTGTACGTGGCCGCCGCCGCGCGCCCGTGGATCGCGCCCATCGTGTTCGGCGGTGGCCAGGAGCGCGGCCTGCGGTCGGGCACATTGCCGACTCACCAGATCGCCGGTTTCGGGCGGGCCTGCGCGCTCGCGCGGGCCGAGGGCACTGCGGACGCGGCCCGGATGGCCGGGCTGCGCGCCGCCTTGTGGCGTAACCTGTCGGAGATGCCCGGCGTGCTGCCCAATAGCCCGCTCGCGGACGGTTCGCCCGCGATCCTCAACGTATCGTTCGAGGGGGTCGAGGGCGAGAGCCTCGTCACCGCCCTGGAGGAGATTGCCGTCTCGACAGGCTCGGCCTGCAGCTCGGCGAGCGGCGAGCCCTCGTATGTCCTGCGTGCGCTCGGGCGCAGCACGGAGCTGGCACAGGGCTCGCTGCGTTTCAGCCTCGGGCGTTTCACGACTGCGACAGACATCGAGCGGGCGGGGGATGCCGTGCGTCGTGCGGTCACCCGCCTGCGGGGCATAGCGCCGTGATCGGGGAAGCCCTGACTCCGCTCGCGCGCGAGCATTTCCAGCGCCTGGCCCATGGCGGCTGCTTCGCGCCCGGCGTGGCCGCCGTGAGCGGCGAAGCCGGCCGGGAGTCCATCGGGACCCGGGTGCGTTTCCACTTGCGCCTCGCGGGCGCGGCGGTGGCCGAGGCCCGTTTCCAGGCTTATGGCTGCCCCCATGTCCTCGCCGTCGCGAGCTGGCTTGCCGGCGAACTGGCGGGCCGCCGGCGCGATGCGCTCATTCCGGGCTCCCCCGCCGAATGGGCCCGGCTGTTCGGGGTGCCAGACGCCAAGCTGGGCCGCCTGCTGGTGATCGAGGATGCGTTGCGGGACTGCATCGCGAAATGGCCGCCCGGGCCACCCCCGCCGGGCCAACAGTCGTAAAATGCCTGCATGAGCATCCACCTGACCGCCTCGGCCGCCGAACGCGTCAAGACCTTCATCGCCTCGCGCGGCAAGGGGCTTGGCCTGCGCCTTGGGGTGCGCAAGACGGGCTGTTCGGGCTTCGCCTATGTCGTCAATTACGCCGACGAGGCGCAGCCGGACGACCGGGTTTTCGAGGACCGTGGCGTGAAGGTCTTCGTCGACCCCGAGAGCCTGCCGCTCGTCGAGGGCACGACCGTGGACTTCGTCCGGCAGGGCCTCAACGAGGCCTTCCGCTTCTCGAACCCCAATGTCCGGGGCGAATGCGGCTGCGGGGAGAGCTTCAGCGTGTAAACTAGCGGGTTTGCAGGCCAAACCCCGAGGAATACGCATGGCGCTCGAGCGCACTTTTTCCATCGTCAAGCCGGACGGCGTGACGCGCAATCTCATCGGCGAAGTGGTTCGCCGCCTGGAATCCGCCGGCCTCAAGGTCATCGGCAGCCGCATGGTCCGCCTCACGAAGGCCGAGGCCGAGGGCTTCTATGCCGTGCACCGCGAGCGGCCCTTCTTCAACGACCTCGTGCGGTACATGACCTCGGGCCCCGTGGTGCTGCAGGTCCTCGAAGGCGAGAACGCCGTGGCGAAGAACCGCGAAGTGATGGGCGCCACCGATCCGAAGAAGGCGGCCGCGGGCACGATCCGCGCCGACCTTGCCGAGAGCATCGAGGCGAACACGGTGCACGGGTCGGATTCCGTGGAGAACGCGAAGATCGAGATCGCGTACTTCTTCAAGGACGGCCAGGTCTGCCCGAGGGGCTGAAGGCCGCAGGGTTGCGGGCAGGACACGTCATGACTGGCGAACCGGCTGCACAGGAACGCATCAATCTGCTCGGCCTCGAGAGGGCCGGGCTCGAGGCGTTCGTCGGCACGCTCGGCAGCAAGCCGTTTCGCGCGCGCCAGCTGATGCAGTGGATCTACGGTCGCGGCGAGTCGCGGTTTCCGGCGATGACCGACCTCGCGAAGGACTTCCGCACGCTCCTCGGGGAGCGCGCGGAGGTGCGCGCGCCCGAGATCGTGACCTCGCAGCGCTCGGCCGACGGCACGCGCAAGTGGCTGCTGCGCGCGGACTCGACCCAGGCGATCGAGATGGTGTACATCCCCGAGGAGGGGCGCGGCACGCTGTGCATCTCCTCGCAGGTCGGTTGCGCGATGGACTGCTCCTTCTGCTCGACCGCGCAGCAGGGCTTCAACAGGAACCTGACCACCGCGGAAATCGTCGGCCAGGTGTGGCTCGCCGAGCGTGAGCTCGCGCGCGATTTCGTGCCGCCGGCCGGCGCCTCGCCGGGCCAGCGCGCCATCACCAATGTCGTGCTGATGGGAATGGGCGAGCCGCTCGCCAACTTCAGGAACGTGGTGCCCGCGCTGCGCCTCTTCACCGACGACTTCGGCTTCGAGATCTCGCGCCGGCGCGTCACGCTCTCGACCTCGGGCCTCGTGCCGCAGATCTACAAGCTGGCCGAGGAAACGAATGTCGCGCTCGCGGTGTCGCTGCACGCGCCGACCGACGAATTGCGCAACGAGCTCGTGCCGATCAACCGCAAGCATCCGATCGCGGAACTCCTCGAGGCCTGCTGGCACTACCTCGATGAGCAGAACGGCCGCAGCGTCACCTTCGAATACGTGATGCTCGAGGGCGTGAACGACCAGCGCGAGCACGCGCGCGGCCTCGTGCGCCTGCTGAAGGGCCAGCCGGCGAAGCTGAACCTGATTCCCTTCAATCCGTTCCCGGGGACGCAGTATCGCCGCTCGGGCGCGGCGGCGATCGCGGCGTTCCGCGACGAACTGCTGTCGCACGGCGTGCTGGCAACCATCCGGCGCACGCGCGGGGACGACATCGACGCCGCCTGCGGGCAGCTCGCGGGCCGCGTCCAGGATCGCACCACGGTGCGCCTCGGCAGCAAACTGATCGGCGTGGCGGTATCGACATGAGTGCAGGACGGATCGTTGCGGTTGCCTTGCTGGTCGCGCTGCTCGCGGCGTGCGCATCGGGTGGCAGCGAATTCCCGCGGTCCAGCGAAAGCGCCGCGAGCTACAACGTGCAACTGGGCTACGCGTACCTGCAGCAGGGCAACCTGCCGCTTGCCAAGGAGAAGCTCGAGCGCGCCGTGCAGCAGGACGCCACGAGCCCGGACGTCCACAGTGCGCTCGGCCTCCTGTACGAGCGCCTCGGCGATCCGAAGCGCGCGGACCGGCACTTCCTGACCGCGCTGCGCCTCGCGCCGAAGGACCCGCAGATCGAGAACAACTACGCCATTTACCTGTGCCGCAATGGCCGCGCGGAAGAGGGCGTGCGCCACTTCGAGTCCGCAGCCCGCAATCCGCTCTATCGCACGCCCGCAACCGCCTATACGAACGCGGGCGTCTGCCTGCGCAACGACGGCCGCATGGCCGACGCCGAGAAGAACTTCCGGCGCGCGCTCGAGGTGATGCCGAACAGCGCCGAGGCGATGTTCCAGCTGGGTGACCTGCGCCTGCAGCAGGGCGCGGCCGCCGACGCGCGCACGGAGGTCGATCGCTACCTCGATGCATTCCGGGCGACTCCGGACCTGCTGCTGCTGCGCGTGCGGATCGCGCGCGCCACGGGAGACAAGCTCGCCGAGGAAAAATTTTCGCGCCGCCTGCGCATCGACTTTCCCGACACCGACCAGGCGCGGGCGCTGGCCGCGCCGGACCGCAATCCGGGATGACCGGCCCAGCCGACGCGACCGCGGACCCGGGTGTCGGCGCGCGGCTGCGCGCCGCGCGCGAGCGCGCCGGCCTTTCATCGCTGCAGGCCTCCGCGAAACTGCACCTTGAGCCGCGCGTGATAGAAGCGCTCGAGGCCGGCGAGTTCGCGGTGCTCGGTGCACCCGTCTATGTGCGCGGCCACCTGCGGCGCTACGCGGAACTGATCAACGCGCCAGCCGGGGAATTGCTCGCGGCCTACGCCGCGGAGGCTGCGCTGGATGCGCCACCGGATCCGGCGCAGTTGAAGGCCAACGTTCCCGTCCGTCCGCCGCGACAGCTCGCCGGCCCCGTCGTCGGCGTCATCGTGGCGGCCACGGTGTTGGCGGGCATCTGGCTTGCCCTCAAGGGCCTGCCGAACGCCTCGCAGCCCGGCGCCGTGCCGCCACCCGCCTCCTCGACGCCCGCCACCGGCCAACCGCTCGCGGCCACGACGCCGGTGGCCCACCCGCCGGCACCCGTGACGACCTCAACCGCGACGGCTGCAACGGCCGAGGCGCCCGCAGCCGCGCCTGCGGCCGATGCCGTGAGCCCGAGCGGCGCCGCCGCACGCGCCAGCACGCAGGCGCTGCACTTGCGCCTGACGATCAACGCCGACTCCTGGCTCGAAGTTCACGACGCCACCGGCAAGCGCCTCTATTCCGACCTGGCGCGCGCGCCACGCAGCGTGTCGCTCACGGGCGTGCCGCCGCTTCGGGTGCTGCTCGGATTTGCCGAAGGCGTCGGGATCGAGGCCGACGGCCGGCGGCTCGCGCTGCCGGCGGACGCGCGCCGCGGCCGCAGCGCCCGCTTCGAGGTTTCCGCGGGCGGTGTGGTGAGCCCTTCGACATGAGCAACGGCATCCAGCCCATCCGCGGCATGAACGACGTGCTGCCTGCCGAGATCGGCTTGTGGCAGCACCTCGAAGCGGCGCTGCGCGAGCTCGTCGCCATGTACGGCTACGAGGAAATCCGCGTCCCGGTCGTCGAGCACACCGATCTCTTCAAGCGCTCGATCGGCGAGTTCACCGACATCGTCGAGAAGGAGATGTACACGTTCCGCGACCAGGGCGGCGACAGCCTCACGCTGCGGCCGGAAGCCACCGCGGGCATCGCGCGCGCGGCCATCTCGAACGGCATGCTGCGTGGCCAGAAGCACAAGCTGTGGTGCATCGGCCCGATGTTCCGCCATGAGCGCCCGCAGAAAGGCCGCTACCGGCAATTCCACCAGTTCGACGTCGAGGCGCTCGGCTTCGACGGCCCCGACGTCGATGCCGAGCTGATCGTCATGATGGCGCGCCTGTGGCGCAGGCTCGGGCTCACCCGCGTCAGCCTGCAGCTGAATTCGCTCGGCACGCCGGAGTCGCGCGCGCAGTATCGCGAGAAGCTCGTGGACTACTTTCGCGGGCACGAGGCAGCGCTCGATGCCGACAGCCGGCGGCGGCTCGGCGGCAATCCGCTGCGCATCCTCGACAGCAAGAACCCGGAGATGCAGGCGGTCATCGCGGGCGCACCGCTGATCGTCGACCACCTCGATGCAGTCTCGCGCGCGCACTTCGAGGCCTTGCAGGCATCGCTGCGGGCCGTCGGCATTGCCTACACCGTCAATCCGCGACTGGTGCGCGGGCTCGACTACTATTCGCGCACGGTGTTCGAATGGACGACCGACGCGCTCGGCTCGCAGGACGCGGTGTGCTCGGGCGGCCGTTACGACGGCCTGATCGCCCAGCTCGGCGGCGAGGCGACGGCTGCGATCGGCTTCGCGATGGGAATCGAGCGTGTCGTGGAACTCCTGCGGCAGGCGCAGGTCGTTCCCGAGGGGCAGGCTCCCGACGCTTACATCGTGGCGCAGGGCGAGCGCGCGGCGGCAGCCGCCCTGGCGTTCGCCGAGCGCCTGCGCGACGAGATGCCGCGGCGGCGAGTCGCGCTCGGCCTCGGTGGCGGCAATTTCAAGGCGCAGTTCCGGCGCGCCGACCGCAGCGGCGCGCGCTTCGCGCTGGTGCTCGGCGACAGCGAGCTGGATCGTGGCGTGGTCGCGATCAAGGACCTGCGTGGCGAGGCAAACCAGATCGAATGCCCGATGGCCGAGGCGAGTGCCCGGCTCGAGGCTGTCCTGAAGGAGTGAGCGTGGACGAGTTCATGTCGGAGAGCGAGCAGTGGGAATCCGTCAAGCGCTGGGTGCGCGAGAACGCGATCTGGATCGTGGGTGGCGTGGTGCTGGGCGTGCTCGTCCTCACGGGCTGGCGGATCTGGCAGGAGCGCGTCGAGCGGCTCGCCGCCGAGGCGAGCGGCCGTTACGAGCAGGCGATCGATGCCTTCGGCCGCAACGACCGCACCCGTGGCATCACGCTGGTCGATGAGCTGCGGCGCGACCACGGTGGCTCCCCCTACGCCGACCAGGCCGACCTGCTGGCGGCACGAGTCGAGGTCGACGCGCGCGAGTTCGACAAGGCCGCCGCGCGCCTGAAGCGCGTGATGGACGGCTCGCCCGACGCCGAGCTGAAGCTGGTCGCGCGCGGCCGCCTCGCGCGTGTCTACCTCGAACAGGGCAAGCCCGACGATGCGCTCGCACTGCTGAAGAGCGACGCGGGCGGGGCCTTCGCGCCGCGCTTCGACGAGATCCGCGGTGACGTGCTCCTCGCCAAGGGGGACAGGGCCGGCGCGCTCACGGCCTACCGCGCCGCCCGCGCCGGTGCCGCCACGGGTTCGGTCGACCCGGGCCTGATCGAATTGAAGGTCAATGCCCTCGAGCCAGCCGGCGCTGCGGATGCGGCTGGCACACCCGCGAAGGTGAATTGACGTGCGCCGCCTCGCTGCTTGCGCCGCGCTGTTGCTCGCTCTCGCCGCCTGCTCGAAGGACAAGGAGGTCAATCCGCCGGCCGAACTGGTCGATTTCAAGCAGACGCTGGCGGTCGAGCGGTTGTGGGACGCGAGCCTCGGCGGCGGTGAAGCCGCGCTGCGCCTTGGCCTTGGGGCCACGGTGGTGGGCGATCGCGTGTATGCGGCGGGCCACGGCGGCGAAGTCGCGGCGCTCGCGCTCGCGAACGGCAAGACGATCTGGCAGGCGAAGACCAAGGCACCCCTGAGCGCCAGCGCCGGTGCCGATGCGACGCTGGTCGCCGTCGGATCGAGCGAAGGCGAAGTGATCGCGCTCTCCGCCGACAGCGGCGGCATCCTGTGGCGCGTGCGCGTGCGTGGCGAGTTGCTGTCGGCGCCGCTCGTGGCGCCCACCGCGGTCGTCGTGCGCACGGTCGATGGCCGCCTGGTCGCGCTCGCGCGCGACGACGGTCACGAGCTGTGGAGCGCCGAGCAGCAGATTCCGCGCCTCACGCTGCGCGGCATCGCCGCTCCGGTGCTCGCGGGCGACGTGGTGCTGTGCGGCTTCGACAACGGCAAGGTGGTCGGCGCGAGCCTGCGCGACGGCTCGGTGCTGTGGGAAACGCCAGTGGCGCCGCCGCGTGGGCGCACGGAGCTCGAGCGGCTGAGCGACATCGACTCGCGCGTGGAAGTGTCGGGCGACAACGTGTTCGCGGTCGGCTTCCAGGGACGCATCGCGATGCTCGCGCTCGATACCGGGCAGATCTGGTGGTCGCGCGACCTGTCGAGCTACCGCGGCCTCGCGCTCGAAGGCGACCATCTCTACATCTCGACAGCCGAGGGCGACGTCGTGTCGATGGAAAGCCGCGCGGGCGGCGAGACCTGGCGGCAGAAGGCGCTCGCGTATCGCGGCCTGTCGGCGCCCGCCGTGCTCGGCAACCACATCGTCGTTGCCGATTTCGAAGGCTATGTGCACTTCCTCGACAAGGCGACCGGCGCGATTGCCGCGCGCGTGAAGTCTGGGGGCAAGCGCGTGTCGAACCCGCCGGTGATCGCGGGTGACATCGTCGTCGTGGTCAACGACGATGGCCGCGTAAGCGCGTTCCGGGCGAAGGCCTGACGCCAGGGCGCGGGGTGCCGGCATGATGCCTGTCGTTGCCCTCGTCGGCCGCCCCAATGTCGGCAAGTCCACGCTCTTCAATGCGCTGACGCGCACGCGTGACGCCATCGTCGCCGACGTGCCCGGCGTCACGCGCGACCGGCAATATGGCTACGGCAAGGTGGGGCCGACGGCCTTTGTCGTGATCGACACGGGCGGTATCGTCGAGCAGCCCGCCGGGATCGAGTCGCCGATGCGCGTGCAGACCGATCGCGCGGTCGCCGAGGCCGACCACCTCGTCTTCCTCGTCGATGCGCGCGCCGGCATCACCCCGCAGGACGAATTCATCGCGCGCCAATTGCGCCGCTCCGGCAAGCGCGTGGTGCTCGCGGCCAACAAGGCCGAGGGCCTCGACAGCGATGTCGCCGTGGCGGAGTTCCACGGGCTCGGCTTCGGCGAGCCGATACCGCTGTCGGCCGCGCACGGCCAGGGCGCGCATGACCTCATGGACGCCGTGTTCGCGGGCGAACTCGCGACCCCCGACATCGGCGCCGAGACCGCCGATCCCGGGCGCGATGCGATCCGCATCGCCGTGATCGGCCGCCCCAATGTCGGCAAGTCGACGCTCGTCAACCGCTTGCTCGGCGAGGAGCGCGTGATCGCGAGCGACATGCCGGGCACGACGCGCGACAGCATTTTCGTGCCGTTCACGCGTGACGGCCGCGAGTTCCTGCTGATCGACACCGCGGGCGTGCGCCGCCGCGCGAAGATCGACGACGCGATCGAGCGCGCGAGCGTCTCGAAGACGCTGCAGGCGATCGTCGAGGCGCATGTGGTGGTCGTGGTGCTCGACGCTCACGATACGGTCGGCGAGCAGGATGCGAGCGTGCTGGGCCTCGCGCTCGAGCGGGGCAGGGCGCTGCTGATCGCCGTCAACAAGTGGGACAACATCCCGATGGAGCAGCGCGAGGAGATCCGCGGCAAGCTCGCGCTGAAGCTCGATTTCGCGCCGTTCGTGCCGGTGCATTTCATTTCCGCGCGCCACGGGACCGGGGTCGGCGATCTCGCGCAGGCGGCGATCCGCGCCTACGACGGCGCAATGCGCGAAATGCGCACGCCCGAGCTCACGAAGACGCTCGAGCGCGCGATGACGCAGCACCAGCCGCCGCTCGTGCGCGGCCGGCGCATCAAGCTGCGCTACGCGCACCAGGGCGGGCGCAATCCGCCACGCATCGTGATCCACGGCAACCAGACCAAACACGTGCCGGATGCCTACCGGCGCTACCTCGCGAACGTTTTCCGCGAGACCTTCGACCTGTTCGCCTCGCCCGTCGCGGTCGAGTTCCGGACCGACTCGAACCCGTACGACTCAGCGCGCCGCCGCGGGCGCGGCCAGCGGCAGAAATAGCGCCGGATCGACCGACGCGCGGTTCAGGATCACGCCCCAGTGCAGGTGCGGGCCGGTGACGCGCCCGGTGGCGCCGACCTTGCCGATCACATCACCCGTCTTCACGGCTTCGCCAGGCTGGACACCTATCACTGACAAGTGGCAATACATCGTCACGAGCCCCTGGCCGTGGTCGATCAGGACCGTGTTGCCGTTGAAGAAGAAGTCGCCCGTGTCGATCACGCGGCCGTCGGCGGGCGCGACGATCGGGGTGCCGGTCGGCGCGGCGATGTCCATTCCAGAATGCGGATTGCGGGACTCGCCGTTGAACACCCGGCGCAGGCCATAGGAACTCGAGCGCGGGCCGGGCACGGGCTGCGCCAGCTCGAGGGTCACGGGCGGATCGGGCGAGAAGGTGGCGAGCACCGCGAGGATGCGCGTTCGCTCCGCATCGGCACGGGCGAGATCTTCCTTCGAGAGGTTCACCTGGCCCGGTTTGACCTTGAGGCGCTGCGTTGCGTATTGCTTGTCCGTGATGTCGACGCCGACTCGGCGTTCGCCGCCATCGTGGTCCTTGATGACGATTTCCACGGTCGCCGGCGCGGGCTGCGAAAGCGGCAAGCCGACCACGGCGGTCCAGCGATCGCGCTGGCGCAGGACCATGGCGCGCGCGCCATCCACGGTCACGACAGGCGCGGCCCCGGTGCTTGCAGCGATGGGGCCCGCATCGACGAGCACCACGCCCCCGGGAGTCGCGCTCTGGCGTGGCAGGGTCGGATCCGCGATCGCCGCGGCAGGCAGGCTCGCAACGATCGAAGCGAGGACCATTGATCTTGCGGCCATCAATCCTCCACGACACGCGAGCGGAACTGCCCCGCAGCGAGGCGCGTAACGAGCGTGTCACCCGCGGCGAGCGTCGCGGCATCGCTGACGAGCGTGCCGCCTGCCTCACGCGTCACGACGGCGAAACCGCGACGCAGGGTCGCGAGCGGGCTGACCGCATCGAGTGTGCGGCTCGCGAGGTCGAGTCGATGCAGTCCGCGGGAAAGCGACTCGCGTATGGCGAACTCCAGGCGCACCGACAGGGCCGCGCCCCGCGCGACGCCCGCCTGCACGCGGGCGGCCGGTGAAGCTGCGAGCAGCCGATGGGACAGCTCAGCCGTGTCGTGGCGGCGGGCGAGGAGGGTCGCTTGTGCTGCGCGGGCAAGGCGCTGCTCGAGGTCGTCCAGGCGCTGCGCGGCATGGGCGACGCGCACCGCGGGGGAGGCGAGCCTCATGCGCTGCCCGAGCTGGGAGAGCGTGGTGGAGGCATCGCGCAGGACCCTTTGGCCGCCCGCGAGCAGGCGCTGCTCGATGCGCGCGAGCGACTGCAACCACGCGCGGCCGTCGGGCACCGCAAGTTGCGCGGCGGCCGTGGGGGTGGGTGCGCGCAGGTCCGCGACGAAATCCGCGATCGTGAAATCCACTTCGTGGCCGATGCCGGTGACGACGGGCATCGGCATGGCGCGGATCGCGCGCGCCACGCGCTCGTCGTTGAAGGCCCAGAGGTCCTCGAGCGAGCCGCCACCGCGTGCGACGATCAGCACGTCGCATTCGGCGCGAACCGCCGCCCGATCGAGCGCGGCGAGGAGGCCAGGCACGGCCGCGGCGCCCTGCACCGGCGTCGGGTAGATCAGCACCGGCGTGGCTGCGAAGCGCCGCTCGAGCACGTGGAGGATGTCGCGTATCGCCGCCCCGGTGGACGAGGTCACGACACCGATCCGTCGTGGCACCGCGGGCAGCGGGCGTTTGCGGCCGTCGTCGAAGAGGCCTTCCGCCTTGAGCTTGTCGCGCAGCCGCTCGAACTCGCGCTGCAGGGCTCCGAGGCCGGCTTCCTCGAGGTGCTCGACGATCAGCTGGAAGTCGCCACGCGGTTCATAGAGGCTGACGCGCCCGCGCGCCATGACGGCCGAACCGTCCTTCGGCTGGAACTTTACGGCGCTGTTCTTCTGCCGGAACATCGCGCAGCGGATCTGCGCGTCGCGGTCTTTCAGCGAGAAATACCAGTGGCCCGATCCGGGGCGGGCGAGGTTCGAGATCTCGCCCTCCACCCACACCCCCGGCAGGCCCTGCTCGAGCAGCAGGCGCACCTCGCGGTTGAGGCGGCTGACGGTGTAGACGTTGGGTTCCTGGGGCATCGGCGTCCCATTCTAGCGGCTATCGCTGTGCAACGAGCGTTCCGGAACGAGACCGCGGGTACGCATGTCATCGAGTTTCGCCTTCTCTTCGGCAATATGTTTCCGATAGGCGTCGCGCACGTGCCCGAAGCCGGGGTCGGTCCGCAGTCGGGTGAAAAGCGGATCACGATCGAAGGTGTACCAGCCGTTCTCCCAATCCCCGCGCTCCAGCATGTCGCGCCTGAGTGCGGCGACGGCCTCGTGGTTGCGCCCCAAGGCAGCGAGAGCCCGGGCGCGCACCGCGCCAGTACACAGGAGAGAGTCTGGCGGGCGAGTCCTGGTCTCCCGGGCCGCCGGCGCCTCCAGCAGTTGTCGGGCCTCGCGCATCCTGCCGGAGTTTTCAAGCAGCCATGCCATCACGACAGCGACCTGTTCATTGTCCGGCTCGACCGTGGCCTCTCCGTCCCTGTTCCAAAGCGAGACGCGCTCCTGGAGGAACTGCTGCGCGCGCGCCACGTTGCCTGTCGCCCTCGCATGTTCCAGCAGCGCGTCCGGATCGACGCCACAGCGCTCAAACTCCTCCGGGCGTGCATATATCAATGCGGCGGCCCGATCGTACTGGCGTTCGTAAAAATACAGCTCGATTGCCATTCCGCGATCGGGAACATGCTGCACGAGCAGGCTTCTCGCCGCCTCCGCATCGCCCAGATCCAGGTACCAGGAAAGCAAATAGCCCCGCAACCACTGGGACTCCGGATCGATCCGCAGCGCCTGCTCGCCGAGCTTGACTGCGTCTGCGAGGCGTCCGCCTCGCCTCGCGCTGCTCCATCCGAGTCGGGCAAGGGCGGGCGCGTAATCCGGGCGCAGCTTCAGCGTCTCGATCATCAGCCGCTCGCCAGCGGCAACGTCGCCGCGAAAGAATTCGACGAGGCCCGCGTAATATGGGCCTCGCGGATCGAGCGGATCGAGCAGCCGGGCCCGTTCAATTGCTGCGAGGCCTTCCTTGATACTGCGCCGATTGTCGATCAACAGTTCACCGAGGTACTGGTATCCCCGAGCGTCGTTGGGGTTCAATTCGATGGCTCGCCGAAAGGCGGCGTCAGCGCCTGCGACATCACCCTCGATGTTTGCAATGCGTCCACGGACCAGCTGGGCAACGCTGTCCCCGGAATCCCGATCGAGCGCCGGATTGACGAGGGGTGCGGCACGGGCCGCCGCCATCTGTGACGCCTTCGCCGTGGCAACATCACGTGGCGGTGCGAAGCTCGCCTCGTTGAGATAGGCGTTTGCCAGTTCGGCCCGCGCGGCAGCGAACTCCGGATCGAGGCGAACCGCGCGCTCGAGCAATGCGACGGCTGCATGAAGGTCCCCGGTGAGCCGGGAGGACCCGCGCGCGCGGCCCTGCTCGTAGGCGAGCCATGCATCGAAGTTCGCGGTTCCGATGGGGCGCGGAGACCGGATATCGAAGCCTCCGACGCTCTGCTTCAGTGCGCGCGCAACCTCGAGTGCAATCTCGTCCTGCGTTGCGAAGAAGTCGTCGCGGGGACGATCGAAGGTCTTCGACCAGACGTGAGCGCCAGTCGCGGCGTCGATCAGCTGTGTCGTGACTCTCAGGCGCGTCGAAGAGTCCTGCAGGCTGCCTTCCACCAGATAGCGCGCGTCGAGCTTGCGGCCGATCTCCCGCACGTCTTCATATCGGCCCTGTAATGCAAATGACGAGGTGCGGGCGATCACGTTGATTTCGCGCACATCGGCCAACCGGTGAAGCAGCGATTCCGAGAGCGCCAGTGCGAGGTGCTCGCGGTGCGGATCTCCCGTCAGGTTGGTGAAAGGCAAGACGGCAACGTTGCGGTCGGGTAGCTGCACAGCGGCGCCCGGGTTCGCCACGCGAGCCACCGGGTTTCCCGGCAGGAAGCGCAACCCGAACGCCACGAGCAGCCCGGCAGTCAGCAATGCCAAGCCAGTCAGGGCGCGTCGGGGCCAGCGCCGGGTAGCAGCCTCGGGGCCTTGCTCAGGTCCCGTGTCAGGGGAGACGGATGCAATGAACCGGTAACCGCGCCGCGGAACGGTCTCGATGAAAAGCGGTGCGTCTGCATCGTCGCCAAGGGCGGCGCGCAGCCTCTTGATTGCGGTGTTGAGCCCCGCGTCGGTGTCGATGTACGTCGTGCGGGGCCACAGGTGTGCGATCAGGCGCTCGCGGTCGACCATTTCACCGGGATGGGCCGCAAGCAGCTCGAGAATCCCGCGGGAGTGGTCTTGCAGTCGGACACGCACGCCTTTGCGCGCAATCTCCCCCGATGACGGATCGAACGTCACGTCCCGGAAGCGGAGCTTCGTTGGGCGCGAAGCCGCTGCACCCGTCGCCGATCGACCCTGTATGTCCTGGTCACCCATGCAGTACAGCAACGATACAGCGCCGGGACAGGCCCGATCCATTGATGCGGGCGCCCTCGCTGACCAAGAGTTTCGCCTCCTGGGTGCCCATATTCAGGGGCCGTCCATTTAACAGATGTGCAAGGAGAACCAGATGAAAGCCCGGACCAGAAAATGTGTTGCGCTGTGCGCCCTGGCCTTGTGCCTGCCAGCGCTCGCGGCAGCCGACGAGTTCACCAAGAACCGATGCCGCAACGAGATCCTGCGGGGGCTGTACGTCTTTACCGCCAATGGATTCACTCGCCCACCGGGCAGCACCCCGGGCACACCCTGGGTGCCCAAGGCGATCATCGAGCTGCTCCAGTTCAACGGTGACGGCACGCTGACGACGCCGGGGGTCACGGTGGCCAACCCATTTGGCGATACGGGAGGAATTCTGCAGCCGCCCGCGGGTGCACCGGGCGTGTATACGGTGAACGAGGATTGCAGCGGAAGCATTCAGTTCGGTGACGCCGCCGGCGTGAGCTTCAAGATCCAGGTGGACCCTCACTGGGGTGGCACGCTCTGGTTGATCCAGACAAACCCGACCAACAACGTGTTCCTGGGCACGGCGACACGCGTGCAGGGTGGCCTGCCCTTCATGAGGTGATGAATCGCTCTGCATGACCCGCGGCCAGCGGCGGCCGGCGAGCCCCGCTGGCTGCCGTGGCGCCGCTCCGCCGACAGTCACCGGCGCGGCTTTACGGACGAGGGGGCGGTGCGTACAATGCCGCGTCCAATTCCCCTGGACAAATCCCCGCGATGCGTATCCTCGAAGAAGCACTGACCTTCGACGATGTCCTGTTAGTACCCGCCTACTCGGAAGTCCTGCCGCGCGAAGTCGATCTCTCGACCCAGCTCACCCGCGCGATCCGCCTCAACCTCCCGCTGATGTCGGCCGCCATGGACACGGTGACCGAGGCCCGCCTCGCCATCACCATGGCGCAGGAAGGCGGCATCGGCATCGTCCACAAGAGCATGACCGTCGAGGCGCAGGCGCGTGAAGTCGCGCGCGTCAAGAAGTTCGAGAGCGGCGTGATCCGCGACCCGATCACGGTCACCCCCGACATGACGATCCGGCAGGTGATCGACCTCACCCACGCGCGGGGCATTTCCGGCGTGCCGGTGGTCAACGGCCGCAAGGTCGTCGGAATCGTCACGCACCGCGACCTGCGCTTCGAGGAAAAGCTCGACGCACCCGTTTCGAGCGTGATGACTCCGCAGGAACGCCTCGTCACCGTGCGCGAGAACGCGCCGAAGGAAGACGTGTTGCTGCTCCTGCACAAGCACCGCATCGAGAAAGTGCTCGTGGTCGGCAACGACTTCGAACTGCGCGGCATGATCACGGTGAAGGATTTCCAGAAGGCGCGCGAATTTCCGCGTGCCTGCAAGGACGAGGGCGGGCGCCTGCGCGTGGGCGCGGCGGTCACGGTCGCCCGACACGCTCGATCGCGTCGCGGCGCTGCACGAGGCGCACGTCGATGTCGTGGTAGTGGACACGGCCCACGGCCACTCGCGCGGCGTACTCGAGATGGTGAAGAAGCTGAAGGCGAAGTGGCCCGACCTGCAGGTGATCGCGGGCAACATCGCGACGCCCGAGGCGGCGGCCGATCTCGTCAAGGCCGGCGCCGACGCGGTCAAGGTCGGCATCGGGCCGGGTTCGATCTGCACCACGCGCGTCGTCGCGGGTGTCGGCGTGCCGCAGATCTCGGCGGTCTCGAATGTCGCCGAAGGACTCGCGAAGCAGGGCGTGCCGCTGATCGCCGACGGCGGCATCCGCTACAGCGGCGATGTCGCCAAGGCCATCGTTGCCGGAGCGCACGCGGTCATGATCGGCGGGCTCTTTGCCGGCACCGAGGAATCGCCCGGTGAGGTCGAGCTCTACCAGGGCGGATCCTACAAGGCCTATCGCGGCATGGGCTCGCTCGGCGCGATGGCCGAGCGCCATGGCTCGAGCGACCGCTACTTCCAGGACACCACCGCCGAGCTCGAGAAACTCGTGCCCGAAGGCATCGAAGGCCGCGTGCCGTACAAGGGCAGCCTCGTCGCGATCCTGCACCAGCTCGCCGGTGGCCTGCGCGCTGCGATGGGCTATACGGGCAGCAGCAACATCAGCGAAATGCGCACGCGCCCGAAGTTCGTGCGCATGACGAGTGCCGGGGTGCGCGAGAGCCACGTGCACGACGTCACCATCACGAAGGAAGCGCCGAACTACCGAGTCAGATAAGGACCTGCACGAGGATCGCATCCTGATCCTCGACTTCGGCGCGCAGTACACGCAGCTCATCGCCCGGCGGGTCCGCGAGCTCGGCGTCTACAGCGAAATCCACCCGTGGGACATCACGGACGAAGAAGTCCGCCGCTTTCGCCCGAAGGGCATCATCCTTTCCGGCGGCCCCGAGTCCACCACCGAGTCGCAGGCGCCCGCGGCGCCGCGCGCGGTCTTCGAACTCGGCGTCCCGGTGCTCGGCATCTGCTACGGCATGCAGACGATGGCGAAGCAGCTCGGCGGGCGGGTCGCGACCAGCGACCACCGCGAGTTCGGCTACGCTGAAGTGACGGCCACCGCGCCCTATCGCCTGCTCGACGGCATCGCCGATCGCGAGGACGGTGAGCGTCGCGCCGTGCTCGACGTGTGGATGAGCCATGGCGACCGGGTGGAAGCGGTGCCGCAGGGCTTTCACCGTGGGCACCAGCGCGAACGCGCCGTTCGCGGCGATGGCGGATGAATCACGCCGCTACTACGGCGTGCAGTTTCATCCTGAAGTCACCCACACGCGCCAGGGTGCGCGCCTGCTCGAGCGCTTCGTTCGCGACATCTGCGGCGCCGCGGCGCTCTGGACCGTCGGCAACATCATCGACGACGCGATCGCGCGCGTCCGAGCGCAGGTCGGCAAGGGCAGGGTGCTGCTGGGCCTCTCCGGCGGCGTCGACTCCTCGGTGGTCGCGGCGCTGCTTCACGAGGCGATCGGCGAACAGCTCGTGTGCGTATTCGTCGACCACGGCCTGCTGCGGCTCGATGAAGGCGACCAGGTGATGCGCACCTTTGCGCAGAACCTCGGCGTGCGCGTGATCCGTGTGAATGCCGCGCCGCGCTACTTCGCGGCGCTCGAAGGTGTCACCGACCCGGAGCAGAAGCGCAAGATCATCGGGCGGCTGTTCATCGAGATCTTCGACGAAGAGGCCCACAAGCTCGAGGGCATTGCCTTCCTCGCGCAAGGCACGATCTATCCCGACGTGATCGAATCGGCCGGCGCGCGCACCGGCAAGGCGCATGTGATCAAGTCGCACCACAACGTCGGCGGCCTGCCCGAGAACATGCGGATGCAGCTGGTCGAGCCGCTGCGCGAGCTCTTCAAGGACGAGGTGCGCGAGATGGGCGTCGCGCTCGGCCTGCCGCGCGAAATGGTCTACCGCCATCCGTTCCCCGGGCCGGGCCTCGGCGTGCGCGTCCTCGGCGAAGTGAAGCCGGAGTTCGCGGCCCTGCTGCAAAGGGCGGATGCGATCTTCATCGACGAACTGCGCCGCCACGGCTGGTATGACAAGACGAGCCAGGCGTTCGCGGTGTTCCTGCCGGTGCGTTCGGTCGGCGTGATGGGCGACGGCCGTCGCTACGACTACGTGATTGCGCTGCGCGCGGTCGAGACCGTGGATTTCATGACGGCGCACTGGGCGCGCCTGCCGTACGACTTCCTCGATCTCGTCTCGCGGCGGATCGTGAACGAGGTGCGGGGGATTTCCCGCGTCGTCTATGACATTTCTGGGAAGCCGCCGGCCACCATAGAGTGGGAGTGATTTTGGTGCCTTTCGTGGTCTATTGCCACACCGCTAAATCACTACTAAAGTCGCTGAATAAATAAATAACCTTTCGCGACCTTTCGCGCTATCCATCGCGCCAAGCGAATGACTCTGACGGTAAAAGTGACGGTAAACGATTTCCGGCGTTCCTTGAGGGTTCCATTTTTACCGTCAGAAGATTGATGGGCCGGAAAGCGAAAAAACGTCGGGAATTACAGGGAAAAAATGGCAGAAACCCGCGATTTCCGCTGCGTGAATTGAGCTAAACGGGCTTCTGACGGTAAAATATGGGCCACACCAAAACGGGGGCCCGCCATTCTCCGATATCGCCCTGAAGAAGCTCAAATCCCGGGAAAAGCCGTACAAAGTGACGGACCGGGACGGAATGTACGTGACGGTATCGACGGCCGGGACGATCACGTTCCGGTTCGACTACCGGATCAGCAACCGGCGCGAGACCCTCACTCTGGGTCGCTACGGCCCGGCCGGGCTATCCTGTCCGCAGCCCGGAGAAGTGCGTGCCGCCCGGAACACGCTCGCCCAGGGGCATTCCCCGGCCCGGGTGAAGCAGCGGGAGAAGCGCCAGCTGGCGGCGGCCGAGACCCTGGGGCAGTTCGCCACGAAGTGGCTCGACGAGGGTCCCATGGCGGAGAGCACCCGCCGGATGCGCCGGGGAATCTACCGGCGCGAGGTCGAGCCTGAGATCTCGAACCGGCTGCTGTCCGAGGTGTCGTCCGACGACGTTCGTATCCTGTGCCTCAAGATCAAGAACCGAGGGTCGCCCGCGACGGCCATCCACGTCCGGGATATCGTGAAGGGGATCTACAACTTCGCGAACCTGCACGGGCACAAGGTTCCGAACCCGGCCACCGAGGTTGCACCGACTTCCATCGCGGTATTCAAGCCGCGGGAGCGGGCACTCTCCCCGGACGAGATCCGCATCGCCTTCACGCTGATCGACAAGGTGTCGTTTGCCCACATCCATCGCCTCGCGCTGCGAATGATCCTGCTGACGCTCGTCCGCAAGAGCGAGCTGTCAATGGCGACCTGGAGCGAGATCGACTTCGACAAGGGAGTCTGGACGATTCCGAAGGAACGCATGAAGGCGCGCCGGCCGCACACCGTCTATCTGTCGCGCCAGGCGCTGGAGATCTTCACCGCGCTGAAGCTGATGGCCGGAAGCTCGCCTTACGTCTTTCCGTCTCGCTACGACGCCGATGTCCACATCGCTGCCAGCACGCTCAATCGCGTCACGTCGCAGATTGCCGAGAAGGCCAAAGCGGAGAACCTGCCGCTGGAGATGTTCACCGTTCACGACCTGCGCCGTACGGGCTCGACGATCCTGAACGAGATGGGTTTCAACCGAGACTGGATCGAGAAGGCGCTAGCGCACGAGCGGAACGATTCCTCGCGCGGCACGTACAACCGCGCCCAGTACGCGGAGCAGCGGAGGCACATGCTGCAGGAGTGGGCGGACATGATCGACGCGTGGGTGGCAGGCAAGACGCACACGCCGGTACTGCTGCCGTCGTCGATGAAGGTAATTGCGGCGCAGGCACTCACTTGACGTTTGCCGGTCAGCCCTCGCAATGGGCTGCGGGGGGCGTCCCGTTCGTAGTTTCCCACGTTGCTACTCATGGGAGAGCTGCACTGGAGCAGTCACGGCCCACGTATAAAGGGAAGCGATAGCGCGAACACCAGAGCGAAGCGGTTCAGGGCGGGGAAGTTTGAGCGGTTCGGCATATGCTCAATGGCGGTTCAGCCGATTGGCTGGATCACCAGTGCGACGTGCATTCCATTCGCTGGATGCAGCATGCCCACGAACTTCCCAAGTTCGAGCGCTACCCGCCAGGGCTCCCAACCGATTCGTCATGAAACTGGCTTGAGGCCGCGATCACGCGTTCGCTCCCAGGGCCAGGACCGGTCGTCGGCGTTACTCGCGCCGGGTCCAGATCCACTCCGGGCAGCACAATTGGCGTGCCGGTGCGTGTCTATCCGAGGGAGAGGTTGGGACTACCAAAGTTCAGCTGCCCGATCCCAGAACTCCTGCCTGGGAGTTGTTGCACTCCAGATGAGGAACTCGCGCCTGTACGCCTGCCAAGGTGCGCCCAAGTCTTCCCGCGGGTCGTCGCTCCATGCATAGGCCATCCCCTCGATGAACCAGTCAGGTCCGGGACGCAGGCGATACATGCCGAGCGCCTGATTCTGGATCTGATGGATGAGCTCGTGGCGAACCGTATGGGCCGCCCAGCCTCTGGGGCCGATTACAGAACCGAAGGGTCCGGTGGTTTGACCAACCCGTCTGCCGCTGAGACCGAAGTGCTGCGAGCACCGATCTGTCCTGCAGAAGATTACCTGACGCGGCTCTGCCAGCGGAATCACCTTGCGGCCAACGAACACAACCGCCTCGCGATACAGATTCTCCGCTGCTGGCAGGGCTGCGAGGTCCTCTGCGCACACATGAGAGCGGCAGGAAAGTCCGTATAGCCCCGGAGCAATTCGCCGAAGCGGTGGGAAAGCCATGGCAGCAACAATTGGTATCAGCGCGATGATTAGGGCAGTGAGAGCGAGCGTCCGGCGCCAGCGATTCCCCACTCGCGGCAATGCGGCCGCGATCGGCGGAGCCACGCTCCGCTGCCCGGGAGCAATCGGGCATGGCCCGTCAGTGCGTTTCGACACGAAGACTCCGGAGGACTAGCATGAAGTCAGATCGGCTCAACCGTTCATGTGCCGCAGCAGCGATGGCTTGATCGCGACCGCGGCAAGCATGCCGCTCATCGCCGACGGGTAGATGCCTGCACCGGTCACGTCCTGTCCGGCGAGCAGCAGACCTGGAACGGGCGTGCGAATGCGCAAGGCCGTCGATTCAAGACGCTCGGCGCTCATTTCGAGGCCGTAGGTGGCGCCCATTGGAGTCCGCACGAATCGGCGCTGCGACAGGGGTGTCGACAACTCATGGAAGCGAACCATCGCCGCGAGTGCCGGCCAATGGCGCGCGAACTGCGCCAGCAGGCGCTGTTCGACCTGGGCTTTGAACGCATGATAACTGTCGTTGCGCTCCGCCGGGTCTGCACCCATCCAGGCGGCGAATGCGCCGGCATCACAGAGCGCCATCACTTCCGCCGTATGCTTGCCTTGTTGCGCGGGGTCTTTGAGGGATGGGAATGACACAAACAGTCCCGGCGCATCCTCCGTGTCGGGATGCTCCCAGAAGCGATCGATGCAGTCGGGTGTCTCGTACAGCCAGATGTTGGCAGACGTTGCGCCGGCCGCCGCGATGTCACCATCGAAGCCCAGGTACAACGTGGACGTAGGACGGTCCGGGTTTGAGGCTCCGCGCGGCTTCGCGCCAGGCAGGAGCCGCATCGCGGGGCAACCGCTCGATCGTGTTCAGCAGACCCATCGTCGAGATGACGCAGCTCGACCGTTCGGTCAGCGACTTGCCGTCACGATCATACGTGACCCCGGCAACGTGGCCGCTATCAAGTTCAATCGCACGGACATCCGCACGCAGAACCACCTTGCCGCCCGCAGACTTGATGGAGGTGACGAGCGCCTTGGCGAAGGCCTCGGGACCGCCGACGGGATACCAGGCGCCAGCCTCGTAAGCCCCAGTCACCAGCGCATGTTCCAGCAGGGGTGCCTCCGATGCGGGCGCGCCGTAGTCGCCGCCACGTGCCCCGAGCACGGCGCGCAGCCGCGGATCGCGGATGGATGACAGCGCTTCGGCAACCGTCTTGTGTGCGAAATGTTCGATGTCCCTGCCCTTGAACGCGTGCAGTAAGTACGCCAGCCAGCCCGGCAGGCCGCGCTCCGCAAGCATCACGTTTGCCGCTGTGATCGCCGCATCCGCCTCCTTGAACCACCGATCTATGGACGCTGCCTCTTCGGGAAAGCGCGCAAGCAGATCGGCTCGATAGCGCGCGCGCGGGTGGGCGATCTCGAAGCGGAAATCGCCGATACGGACAATGTCGAATGGATTGGCGAGCGGCGCGAAGTCGAGCGCCTTGTCGCTCAACCAGCCGAGCAGGCGGCGGAACTGACCGCCGGGCCCTTCGTCATCGCCCAGGCCAGAGAGGTAGTGAACGCCCGTAGCGAACTGCCAATCGCCGCGCTTGAACGTCTGCGTCAGGCCCCCCGCCACCCAATGCTGTTCCAGGAGCAAGACCCGCTGCCCCGCCCGCGTGAGCGCTGCCGCGGCAGTGAGTCCGCTGATTCCGGATCCGATAACGATAATGTCCCACATGGCTGAATCTGATGTGTGGTGTACCGGTTGTTCGATTGACTCACTCACGGTACCTGATCCGCGAGATCCGCAAACCAATGCATTCTGGCACTAACAACAGAGCACTAAGTGTCCAGAATGAGGGCCGCGCTATGCCTGGCTCTCGACGACCCGCGCCACCAGTTCGCGCTTGCCAGTAAGCGAGTTGGCCACGAGGCACCCGTGTTCGGCCTTTTCCATCAGCTTCTGCGCGCGCCCGGCATCGGTGCCCGGCGGAACATGCAGTGTCGCGGTCGTAACATAGCGGGTGAACTGCGTAACGCCTTCCACCCGCTCCAAGGTTCCCTCAACGCTGCATTCCAGCAAAAGCCACTCGAGTTTGGATGCGCGTGCCGCGGCACGAAAGGTCAGCACGAAGCAGTCGGCCACGGCGGCGCACAGCATCGTCTCGGGTGACCACACACCACCCGGGCCATCAAACTCTGGTGGCGGCGCAGACGGTAGATCGACGAGTCCCGGCGAGCTGACGGTCAGCATGCCGGTGGGGCCGCCGGTCGTACCGGCCTTGTATAAGTGCGGATAGGGATGCATGGCGTCTCCGATCTGGAAGTCAGTCTGTGGTGCCGCGACGAGTTTCGGGGCAGAAGAGGCGGTGCAGCAGTCTGGCCTGCGCGCGGGCGCCGGGCGACGCCAAGCTGTAGCGCACAGACTGCGCATCACGGCGGCGGCGGATGATGCCTTCGCGTTCCAGCACTGCCGCTTGCTGCGAGAGTGCGGGTGCGCGCAGGCCCGCGTATGCGGCCAGTTCGCTGGCACTCATCTCGCCCTCGACCAGCGCGCATACCACGCGCAGGCGAGCCGGATGCGCGAGCGCCCGCAGGAAGCCAGCGGCTTGGTCGGCGGCGGTCGCAAGTTCGCTCATGCGGCGCGAGGATTGCATATTTGCGAAAATACGCAAATCCGGATAGTCTGTCAATAGTATGGACAAGCAGAACGGTTACGCGGATCCCAGAGCCGTGCCGGGCGGCAGTTGCCCGGGGCGCGACATCGCCGTTGCTGGGCGTACCGGGAGATGTGCGGGAGTGCGGCCGTCGCGCAAGTACGGGTCAATTCGAACTCCACCTGCTGAGGGCGGGCGCATGTGGAATTCCCGCTGGATCCTGGGAGTCGGGCTCGCTCGCGGCGTTGCGATTCAGAACGCTATGCGGTTCGACCTCGATGCTGATCGTGCGGCCAGTCAGAAGGCCGATAGTCGAAATCCGCCTTGAGGTCGCGACATGTGTGAACTCTTTGCCTTGTCCAGTCGCGTGCCCACGACGGTATCGTTCTCGCTGCAGCGATTCGCGCAGCGCGGTGGGCTGCAAGGCAAGACGCTCGATGGCTGGGGACTGGCGTACTACGACGGTCGCGACCTGCGGTTGTACCGCGAACCCGAACCGGCGCGGGACAGTGTCTGGCTACCCTTCATCGGCTCCCGACAGGCGCCTAGCACGCTCGTGGTCTCCCACATCCGGCACGCCACGCGTGGCGGCATCTCTCTGGCGAACACCCAGCCCTTCGTGCGCGAGATTGGCGGGCGAATGCACTGCTTTGCGCACAACGGCAAGCTGTCGGGTATCGACGGGTTGCCGGAGTTTGATGGCGGTGCGTACACGCCCGTCGGCGAGACCGACTCGGAGCTGGCGGCCTGCGCCCTGTTTGCCAGGATGGCCGGCTTGTGGCGTGGGGCCGAGCAGCCTGCTCTGAAATTGCGGCTGGCTACGGTCGAGCGCTTCGCTGCAGAACTGCGCCAGCTGGGGCCGGCCAATTTTCTCTACGCTGACGGCGAGATCCTGATTGCCCACGGCCACCGTCGCACCCAGTCCGATGGCCGTATCGAGCCGCCGGGCCTGTGGATGCTGCAGCGGAGCTGCGATGTCGACCCTGGTGCACTGGCGGAGGCCGGTGTACGCGTCAGCGACGGCCATGGTGCGCAACGTGCCGTCCTGTTCGCCAGCGTACCGCTGACCGATGAACCCTGGCGCGCGCTGGCCGAGGGCGAAGCAGTGTGTGTCGCCGGTGGCGAGGCCTTGAACACCCATTAAACGAGGAGAGAACCAGATGGCAAAGAAGCAGAACGCAATACCCGAGATCGACATTGGCATCAAGCGCGGGGATCGCGAACGCATCGTCAAGGGCCTTTCGGTGCTGCTGGCCGACAGTTACACGCTGTACCTGATGACGCACAATTTTCACTGGAACGTCACTGGTCCCCAGTTCAACAGCCTGCACCTGATGTTCATGGGCCAGTACACCGAGCAGTGGAACGCGCTCGATCTCATCGCCGAGCGCATTCGCGCGCTGGGTCATCCGGCGCCGGGCACCTATCGCGAGTTCGTGAAACTGGCTTCCATCAAGGAGGTCGAGGGTGTCCCGAATGCAGACGACATGGTGCGGCACCTCGTGGCTGCACAGGAGGCCACTGCCCGCACGGCGCGCAAGCTGCTGCCGCTCGTGGCCGACGCCAATGACCAGCCGACGGCAGACCTGCTGACCCAGCGGCTGGGCGTGCACGAAAAGACTGCGTGGATGCTGCGCAGTCTGCTGCAGGGCTGATCGCCGTGCGTTTCGATCCGCTACCGATGGAGTCGATGCGATGAAGCTGGCGGCTGTTGTTGTACTTGCTGTGTCTGCTGCGTTCGCATCTGCGGCAGAGCGCCCGGGTCCAGCACAGCAGGCGCAGGCCCTGGCCGCGCGCTTCCAGTCGCTGCTGCAGGCGCGATTGATGGCTGCACTGGCTGATGGCGATCCCGCTGCAGCGGTTGCCGTCTGCCGCGACGAAGCACCGGCGATCGCCAGCCAGCTGTCGCGGGAATCGGGCTGGCAGGTGCGGCGTGTTGGTACCCGTGTTCGCAATCCGCTCACCGGCAGTGCCGATGCCTGGGAGCAAGAGCGGCTGGTCGCTATGGCACGTCGCCTCGCATCCGGTGAAGCGCCGGAAGGCATCGAAGAGTGGGTCGTCGTTGATGAGCCTTCGGGTCGGGTCATGCGCTACATGAAGCCCATCATGACCGGACCGCTGTGCCTGACCTGCATGGGGCGGTTGGCGCAGTCGGCGGCGTTGCGGGCCGCCCTGGCGCGCGAGTATCCGCACGATGCGGCGACCGGCTATGCAGCCGGTGAGCTGCGGGGCGCGTTCTCGCTACGCCGGCTTGAGCCACGGGCGCCATGATTGCGTCGACTTGCCAGCGCCGCGCGTCGTTCCTGCGTAGTGGTAATCCACCATTGGAAAGCGCTCGTGCGGACCAACGTATGTATCCGGGAACTGGGCGTCGAAGCGTGCAATGCATGCCGCAACGCCTATTTCGCGAAGCAGAGATGTCAACGCGAGGCGCGACGCTCGCGATGACGATTGGCGTCTACTTTACAACTGGAGAGACATGATGAAGAGCGATCAATTTGTGAGAACGCTGGCTGCCGCGGCGCTGCTGGCGTTCCCAGCGAGCTACGCCGCGGCTCAAGGTCAAGGCGGCGGTGGCGGTGGACAACAACCCCGTGTCGGCGCCGGCTCCCAGCAACGCCCCAGCGGCACTAGCACGCGGAGTCGGTGATCAAGATCGCGACGGGGATCGCGATATGGACGGTGTTCGTGACCTGGACCGCGATCGACGACGCGACCATGGATCGTGATCGCATCTATTCATCCGATCTCATGACGGATGAAGGTGTGCAGCACTGGAAGCAGTTGCGTTCACTCAAGACTGAGCAGGAACGCATCCAGTACCGACTCGATCATCAGAATGCGATGCAGCAGCGCGCGAAAGAGAAGGGCGTCAAAGCGCCGGCTGCACTCTCACGCTCTCAAGTCGCGCAGCAAGAGAAGGACCGTCAACAGGAACGTCAGCGCATCTATGGCTACGACCTCATGACGCAAGCGGAGCTCGAACAACATCGCGATCGTCTACGTGTGGCGAAGACCCAGCAGGAGCGCGACGCCATTCGTGCCGAACACCGCACACAAATGGAAGCGCGGGCTCGCGAGCAGGGTGTCACGTTAGCCCCGCAACGCAACGGCGGCTCGAACTGACGTCTACGAACCATGGCGCGCGGGCGAACGAGGACGTTCGCCCGTGGGCGCCGTGCTCGCGGTCACCACGAATACCTAACGCGAGAGATCGTCGATGTGGCGAGTCGGCCGAGCGCGCCCGGGGGACGACTCGTGGGCATACCGTCACAACTGGTCTCCAATCGGCCCATCCTGCCGACGGCAACGCGCCCGTTGCCGAACAGCGGCCAGCGCCGGGCTAGAATTCGATACTCAGAGCTATGGAACCGAAAGACTGATTCGTACCCTGCTCGTCAAATTCGCGCGTGCGATAAACGCGCATTGCGGCCAATCGCAGGCCATGCCCCGCCACAATGCCCTGCGTGCTGACACCGAGGGCCGCCTGTGCGACCCACGGTCGACGGGAAACACTGTGGCTCGATCGAAAGAGATTTCCATCGAGTGAGAAATCGTAGGCGACGGCCTTCAGTTCGAGTATTCCGAAGACGTGTATTCCAGCACGTGGCCGCCTCGTTGCCGGAATAGCATCGCGGGAAGTCCCGTGAATGGAGACGGCTGACGGCGGGCGGTTCTCGGCGCCCGGCCTGAGAGGATAGCTACCGAAGTCATTAGGCAGGTTCCAGCCCAGGCGACCTTCCAAGCCCACCGTGGCAGATGTTTCAATGTTTCCGAGCCGGAGCCCCAGTGAGCGGACAGTGTCCGCTGAAAACCCGGGGATGATTGCACCCGGGCTACGAGCACCCCTGAATTTGCGGTCAAGAGCGAGTTGCACGGCAGGCTCAGTCTTCAGCTGGTTTCCCCAGCCCATGAACCGGTCGTCTCCGGTCGCATCGTGGATCCAGTTCTGAGACTGTTCCGCCAGCGACCAGGGGCCGATCACGCCAAGGGTGATTTCGCGCGTATCGAGAGTTTCCCGATCTGACTCGGGTGAATGTCTTCGACGATTCCATGCCAGACCCATGTAGAGCACCCCCGCGTAGGGGCGATCGTCTACGATCAGCTCCGACCTGGTAGGGTCTCCCGGTGTGTACATGGACTGCCCAAGTCGGACAACCACATTCTGGGTGTCCGCCGGGGTGTCCGAATGGGCCCAGAATCCAGGATTCACGACGTGAATCAATCGCCCGAACGCGCGAACGGGTAGCGGGAGGCACCCGAGCCGCGGACTGGCGGGAAAGTCGTGCGACACCAAGGTGAAGGCCACGCCAGGTGTGTAGTTCTGGTCAGTGCCAGTAAAGAGATCGTTCTGCGTGCGGTGGCGCCACGGAAGGTGAGCCTTTTTCGGCTGTGCACCTTGGGACCCGCCTGTGTTTCTGTGGGCAGGCTGAGCCAGGGCCCGCGAGGAAACGAGCACACTCCACGCCAAGATCCCGGCAGCCCGTCTCCACGCGGGTCGGAGAGCAATAGTCGCATGAAGTTCCACACCTTCGCGCAGCTGCGACCGGGCGGTTGCCCACCGTAGAACGAGGACAAGACAGCTACTATTTCTTCGGCTGTATCGACGCGCTCGAACAGCTGCATGTCTTGCGCGCCGATGAAGTCCTCCGCCACGGTAATCGAAGTCTATTGCCCGATGCCAGAACTCGCGCCCTACCAGGACAATTGGGATCCGTGGCATCTTTCCCGTCTGCACCAGCGTAAGCACTTCGAACAATTCGTCGAGCGTCCCGTACCCGCCCGGGAACGCAACCAAGGCGCGCGCACGCAACAGGAAGTGCATTTTGCGCAATGCGAAATAGTGGAATCGAAATGCAAGCTCGGGGCTGATGTAGGGGTTGGGCTGCTGCTCGTGCGGTAGCGTGATGATGCGTTCTTCGATGGAGTTTGTTCCGGCCTCGAACGCACCGCGATTGGCCGCCTCCATGATGCCGGGACCACCCCCCGTGACGACAACAAAGTCACGACGCTGCTCTTGCTGGAAGCGGGATGAGACCAGATGGGCGAAGCGTCGAGCTTCTTCGTAGTAGCGTGCATGGTCCAGGTCGCTTGACCTTGGCGAGCGCCATTGCATGCTGCTCGCCCGGGTCGTGAACCGTCGCGCGCCGCTCGTGCTCCGCGAATCGAGCCCCCGCGGCCTGCCTCGATACGATTCGCGCGCTGCCAAAGACCACGACCGTGGAGCCGATCCCTTGCTCATGCAGAGAGCCTGCTCGGGCTTCAGTTGCAGGCGCAGCGGCCTGAGGCCCTCGCTCGCCAGTAACGCCGGATCCTCATGGGCCAAACGAGGGATGGGCTCCTCGGATCGCGTGCGCACCAATCCACGGCGCTCCAGCTCATTGTCCGCCTCAGTTGGCACGGTCGCGACCTGGGGGCTGGTTCGCAGTGCGAAGTCGTTGAGTGTCAGTGGTCGAAGGACTGCAACGGCCAGCCGAACCAGGCCATTGCCGCCACCATGGAAATGCCTCCCACGAGCACGAGGCCGGCGGTGCGCATCGTCACTTCGGCAAGTATCCCGAGAGGCATCAGCATGCCTGCCAACGTCAGCCACGAAATCCACCGCGCCGACAGCTTGCCGAGCGGTAGCCGCCACAGCAGGTAACCGACAACGATGTTGATGAACGCGAAGAGATTGCCGTGTATTGTGCCAGGCGCGACTCGGAAGTGAGCGCCCGAGCTGTAGTTGGCGATCCATTGATCTTTTCGGCGCGAAGTCGCGCAGGTAGATAAGAACAAACCCAAAGACCATGAACGCCGCCAGAAACAGGAAACCCGCTGCGATGTTCTTTTTGCCTGTCATGTCGTCCTCTTTGTCGGCCCGATAGTTCGAACGCAGCCAGCCTGGACACCGATTACAGCGATACGCATCGACCAGCCTCTTGGCACGGTAACTTCCCAACCGCGATCGATGCGTAGCTTCTCAGCCAGTGCGAGTGCAGCCGCTTCTTCGCCGTGCACGACGTACGTATGACTTGGTGGACGTCGGAAGCCCGCGGCCCATGCGAGCAGCGCCGCCTGATCAGCATGCGCCGACAGTCCACCGACGGTATGGATGGACGCGCGCACCGGAATGTCTTCGCCAAAGATGCGCGCCCGCCGGGCGCCGTCGACCAAGCGGCGGCCGAGCGTGCCTTTCGCCTGGAAGCCCGTAATCAGGACGCTGCATTCCGACCGTGGCAGGTTGTGACGCAGATGGTGCTTGATACGCCCGGCGTCGCACATGCCGCTTGCCGAGATGATGATGGCGCCTGAGCGGATACCGTTCAGAGCCATTGACTCAGCAACACTAGCTGTAAAGTGAGCGTGGCGTCGTTTTGGCGTGCCAAGCGGCCATCTGACGCGCCTGTTCATCGAATAGCTCCAGGTGTTTTTGGGTGATGCGTGTGGCTTCGGAGGCCATCGGCGAGTCGACGAATACATTCAGGTCACTCAATCTACCCTCGCGGACGAGGCGATGCAGGTGGTACAGAATCTCTTGTGTGCGTCCGACAGCGAACGCGGGAACAATCACGTTGCCCCCCTGCTGGTGAACAGTGGTCGATGATTCCGACCAGCTCCACGCCGGTTGCGGCCGAGTCCCTGTGTGTGCGGTCTCCGTAAGTCGACTCGATCAGCAGGACATCGGTATCTTCTATGACCGTTGGGTCCCGCAGTATCGGGCGTCCCGGCTGGCCGAGATCGCCGCTGAATACGAGTTTCCGGGTATTGCCGTGCTCGGTGATCCAGACTTCGATAATGGCGGAGCCCAGGATGTGACCCGCATCGCGGTAACAGCAGCGAACGCCGCTCCCGGGCGCGAAGTCCTTGTCGTAGTGGATGACGCGCACCTGACGTAGGCAGTCGTGCGCATCTTCCAGGGTGTACAGGGGATGGTATGATTCTCGCGAGGCGCGCGACTTTCTGGCATGCCGCCTCGTTCGCGTGGCGTCGCTCTCCTGAATGTGGGCGTTATCGGGCAGCATCACCTGCAGAAGATCAGCGGTCGCGGCTGTTGCATGGATCGACCCATGGAAGCCCGCCCGCGTGATGGGCGAGCTGCCGTACGATATGCCAAAGAAGAGTTAGCAGACGAAATCAATGGACTCTGCGTCGAATGGAAAGGGCGTGCGATTGCGTGGCATCGCGTCGCGCCCGCCTTGTACCATGCCGCAATCCACAAGGAAGCGAATGTCCGCTGTTTCCACCAGAAAGCAGGAACCAGTGACTTCGCGTGCTGCACCGAGAAACGTGATCTTCATCGAGCTTCTGCTGGGCCATTACGGCCGGAGAGCAGACGCCACGACGCTGTCGCAATAACCGCCCACACGGCTGTGCGCAGGCTCAAGGCGGCGACTACGGTACGCAGATAAAGGCGCCGCCAAAATGGCGTAGGCCGAACGCGCGAAAGCAATCAAGGTGGCAACGGCGATGCCAATAGCCAGCCGCGCAGCCCACCGCCGCCCCAACCAGAGCGCGATTCCGGCGACGACGTAGGCGAAACCTGCGAGAAAGTTGAACCACAGAACGAATGGAACATAGTTCCCGGCGGCCCTGGCGGCGCGTCTTTATCTCCACCGAGGGTCATGCCGCCTTCCCGGAGCGTCAGTAGTCCAAACCCTACGGCCACAATCGACAGGGCCCGAGCCACGCTGCGCCGCAGACGTGACGCGCCTTTGGCTGCGATTTCGAAGCGGGTAACAACAGCGGCGACACGCCTGGTCGACCGCGGAATACCTGATGGCAGGCGACAGCCGCTCGCGACCTGACCCAAGGCCACGGCAGCTTCAGGCATGTTGCCGCGATTGGCGGCCTCCGCCAGCCTCAGCGCTGAGCCCTCCACGATGTCGTTCATGGCCGGGAGTGTCGCCAGATACTCGTCGGTGATCTTGTCGAGAGGGAAGTAGGGCAGAAGCCCGCCCACGGGAATGCGGTGGTCGGCCAGACGCCGGGCACCATCTGCGGCCTGCTCGGCGTTGTCCGTGGCGATCGCCGCGGCCACGCCTTGGAGCTCGGAGAGCATTTCCTGCATGACCTGGCGCAATGTCAGGTCCTTGCTATGGCGCTTGTGCGCGGCATGCAACTGGCCCAGCGTCGCCCGCACCTGCGGCGACAAGGCGAGGAGTCTCCGCCGCAACTCGGGGGTGTAGCTGAGCATCGTTTCCCTTTCCAGGGGCGTCATCGTCGCGAGCTGCGCCTGCACTTGCGGCGTGAGATCGCTGGATGGCGAGGCGGACATGGCCGCCGACGCTGCCAGTGACATCGCCAGCATCGATCCTAGGAAAGTTCTGCTGCGCTTGTGGACCGTAGACATTGCATGTTCTCCTGCGTTTAGCCGTCCGTGCCTCAACCCGATGTCGCGCCCTTCGCCAGCTTCTTCATGCGTAACTCCGTCTCGTATGTGGTAAATGCGCTTGAAGGTGGGGATGATCTTTTCGTCATGGGTGACCACAATGATTGCGGTCTCGAACTTGCGAGCCATATCGTTGAGAATGCGAATGACGGCCATGGCACGCTCAGAATCGAGTGGCGCCGTCGGTTCGTCCGCCAGAATCACGGGCGGGCGATTGACCAGCCCGCGCGCGATGGAAACGCGCTGCTGCTC
>JBGAIL010000298.1:0-3459 GCA_044225565.1 Steroidobacteraceae bacterium
CGCGGCGGACTGCCGCGGATTGAGCAAGGCCGCCGTGCGGGATTCGGCGAGGATGTCCAGCGCACCGACGCTTGCAGGGCCGTCCGTGCCGAGGCCCATCGTGACCCCACGCGCAGCGAGCTCTGCCAGCGGGCAGCGGCCGCTGTCCAGCCGCAAGTTGGATTGAGGGCAGGTGACGACGGCCACACCGCGGCGCGCCACGAGGTCGAGCTCTTCCTCGTCCAGATGGTTCAGGTGGACGCCGGTGAAGCCGGGTCGCAGCAGGCCGAGATCGTCCAACCGGCGCAGAGGGCGCTTGCCGTGGCGCTCCAGGCTCTCGAGCACCTCGCTCTCGCATTCGTGCAGGTGCATGACGATGCGCGCGTCGAGCTCGTCCGCCACGCGGCGGATGCGCTGCAGCGTGCCATCGGCCACCGTGTAGGGCGCATGCGGCGCGAATTGCAGGCTCACCCAGGGATTGTCCTGGTACTCGTCCCAGAGCTTTTCCGCTTTCGCGAGATAGGCGTTGGCGTCCTCGGCCCACGCGGTGGCGGTTTCGACGACCGGCAGCCCGATGACCGCCCGGATGCGCGCGGCTGCGGCGACGCGCGCCGCTTCCTCCGGAAAAAGATACATGTCGCCGAAGGCAGTGATGCCCGCGCGCAGCATCTCGGCGACCGCGAGCGACGTGCCGTCGCGGACGAAATCCGGGCTGATCCAGCGTTCTTCGGCGGGCCAGATGGTCTCGCGAAGCCAGGGCATGAGCGGCTTGTTGGCGGGCAGCCCGCGCAGCAGGCTCATCGCGGCGTGCGTGTGCGCATTGACGAAACCAGGCATCAAAACGTGCGAATCGCGCGATACGCGCTCGCGTGGCTCGAACCGCTCCAGCAGCTGGGCGGACGGCCCGACGGCGGCGATGGTCCCTTCGTGCACGGCCAGCGCGTGGCCGAGCAGAGGCCGGCTCGCGGGCGCGATCGGCAGCGTCCAGCGGGCTTCGATCAGCAGATCGGCGGGTTCTTTCGCAGGCATCGAGGCCGGAGATTCAGGAAAGCGGCAGGCGAGAGTATATCGGGCGCTGTGCTAACATTCCGCCTTTCTCCAGACGCTCATTGGGTATGGCCTTCTTTCCGCAATGACTGAAATCGCGCGTGAAATCGTCGCCGTCAATCTCGAAGACGAGATGCGGCAATCCTATCTCGACTATGCGATGAGCGTGATCGTGGGGCGCGCGCTGCCTGACGTGCGCGACGGCCTCAAGCCCGTGCATCGCCGCGTGCTCTACGCGATGCGTGAGCTCGGCAACGACTACAACAAGGCGTACAAGAAATCCGCCCGCATCGTCGGCGACGTCATCGGCAAGTACCACCCGCACGGCGACACGGCGGTGTACGACACCATGGTGCGCATGGCGCAGCCCTTCTCGATGCGCTACCTGCTCATCGACGGTCAGGGCAACTTCGGCTCGGTGGATGGCGACGCGCCAGCGGCCATGCGCTACACCGAAGTGCGCATGTCGCGCATCGCGCACGAGCTGCTCGCGGACATCGACAAGGAAACGGTCGACTTCGTTCCCAACTACGACGAGTCCGAGAGCGAGCCGGCGGTGCTGCCGGCCCGCGTGCCGAACCTGCTCGTCAACGGCCAGACCGGCATCGCGGTCGGCATGGCCACCAACATCCCGCCACACAACCTCACCGAAGTGGTGAACGGCTGCGTCGCGCTGCTGGACGATCCGTCGCTGCCGCTCGCGGGACTCATGCAGCACATCCCGGGGCCCGATTTCCCCACCGCCGGCATCATCAACGGCGCGCAGGAGATCGCAACGGCGTACCGCACCGGCCGTGGCCGGCTGTCCATCCGCGCGCGCGCGCATTTCGAGGACGTGGGGCGCGGCAGCGATCGCCAGGCCATCATCGTCACCGAGCTGCCCTACCAGGTGAACAAGGCGCGCCTGCAGGAGCGCATCGCGGACCTCGTGCGCTCGAAGGACATCGAGGGCATCTCCGAGATCCGCGACGAGTCCGACAAGGACGGCATGCGGCTCGTCATCGAGCTGAAGCGCGGTGAAGTCGCCGACGTGGTGCTGAACAACCTCTTCGCGCAGACGCCCATGGAGACCGTGTTCGGCATGAACATGGTCGCCCTGCAGGACGGCCAGCCGAAGCTGCTCTCGCTCAAGGAGATGCTGGAGGCGTTCATCCGCCACAGGCGCGAGGTGGTCACGCGGCGCACCATCTTCGATCTCGCCAAGGCCCGCGAGCGCGCCCACATCCTCGAAGGCCTCGCCGTGGCGCTGGCCAACATCGACGAGGTCATCGCGCTCATCAAGGCGGCGCCCTCGCCGAACGAGGCGCGGGTGGCTCTGCAGGGAAGGCCCTGGCCCGCGGGCATCGTGCCTCAGCTGCTCGAGCGTGCGGGCACGGTGTCCACGCGGCCCGTCAGTCTCGGCGCCGAGGTGGGAATGAACGGCGGCGGGTATCACCTGTCGGAAGTCCAGGCCCAGGCGATTCTGGACATGCGCCTGCACCGGCTCACGGGCCTGGAGCAGGGCAAGATCATCGATGAATACAAAGAGCTGTTGGATCGCATCCGCGATCTGGGGGACATTCTCGCGCGGCCCGAGCGTCTGACGCAGGTGGTGCGGGATGAGCTGATCGACCTGCGCGACACGTTCGGAGACGCGCGGCGCACCGAGATCAACCGGGACCACCTCGATCTGAGCACGGAAGACCTGATCGAGCCGCAGGACGTGGTGGTCACGCTGTCGCATGCCGGCTACGCGAAATCGCAGCCGGTCACCGAGTATCAAACCCAACGGCGCGGCGGGCGCGGCAAGGCGGCCACCGCAGTCAAGGATGAAGACTTCGTGGAGAAACTATTCGTGGCAAACACTCATGACACCGTCCTGTGCTTCTCGAACCGCGGCAAGGTCTACTGGCTGAAGGTGCACCAGCTGCCGCAGGCCGGCCGCGGGGCCCGCGGCAAGCCCATGGTCAACCTGCTGCCCCTCGAGGAAGGCGAGAAGATCAACGCCGTGCTGCCCATCAAGCAGTTCGACGAGCAGCATTTCGTGTTCATGGCGACCAGCCAGGGCACGGTCAAGAAGACTCCGCTGTCCGCGTTCTCGCGACCGCGCGCCACCGGCATCATCGCGGTGGGCCTGGCGGACAACGACCGCCTCATCGGCGTCGGCCTCACCGACGGGCAGAAGGAGATCATCCTGGTCACGAGCGGCGGCAAATCCATCCGCTTCCCTGAATCCGACGTGCGGCAGATGGGCCGCGAAGCCGCCGGCGTGCGCGGCGTGAAGCTGGGCGAGGGCCAGGAGCTCATCGGGCTCATCGTGGTGGGCGAGGGCAACATCCTCACCGCCTCCGAGAACGGCTACGGCAAGCTCACCCCGCTGGACGACTTCCCCGTGCACGGTCGCGGCGGCCAGGGCGTCATCGCCCTGCAGACCACGGACCGAAATGGTGCGAC
>JBGAIL010000044.1:0-28273 GCA_044225565.1 Steroidobacteraceae bacterium
GCGGGCGTGAAGTACAAGCCGGCCGGCTTCGACGGCTTCATCACCGCGGCGTTGTTCCGGGTGAACAAGCGGAACCTCGCGGTGGACGATCCGGACAATCCGGGATTCCTGATCCAGATCGGCGAGGTGCGCTCGCAGGGCCTCGAGCTCGAAGGCGTGGCCAATCTCGACGACCGGCTCGACCTCATCGGCTCCTACAGCTGGACCGACATGGAGGTGCTCGACGCCACCGATGGCTCGATCGGCAAGCGCCCGACCAACGTGCCGAAGCACATGGGCTCGCTGTGGGTGGCGTACAAGCTCAACGGCAAGGATCGGCCCGGCCTGCGCATCGGGGCCGGCGTCCACCATGTCGGACCGACTTTCGGCGATGCGCTCAACACCATCGACATCCCGGGGTACACGCTGGCGGACGCGTCGCTCAGCTACGAGATTCCGCACTACATGCTGTCGCTGAACGTCAACAACATCGCCGACAAGCACTATCTCTTCAGCTACACGGGCTTCAACTACTCGTTCTTCGGCACGGGACGGACCTGGACGGCCAGCCTGCGGTACCTCTGGTGAGCGCGACGGCATGGTGGGCGCTGCTCTGCGCGGCGTCCACGGCGACGGCCGCGCACGCGGATGCGTTCGATGGCGTGCGCATCAGGATTCACGATGCGATGGTTTCGGAGAATGTCCCTTCCATCGCGGTGGCCGTGGCGCAGGATGGCCGCATCGTGTGGGAAGAGGGCTTCGGATGGGCGAACGTCGCGAAGCGCATTCCGGCGACGGCCCACACCGTGTACTCGCTCGCGTCGGTCTCCAAGCCCGTCACGGCGACGGGACTGATGGTGCTGGTCGAGCAGGGGAAGATCGATCTCGACCGCCCGATGGACGACTATCTCGGCCGCCAGAAGCTGACCGCTCACGTCGGTGACGTGCGTGACGCGACCGTTCGACGCTTCGCCAACCACACGGCCGGCCTGCCGACGTACTACCAGTTCTACTACGAGGACGAGCCGGCGAAGCGCCCCGACATGGATGAGAGCATCCGCCGGTACGGCGTGCTGATCCGCGCGCCGGGAGAAGCTTCCGAGTACAGCAATTTCGGCTACGGCGTGATCGAGTATGCGATGGAGCGAGCGAGCGGGAAGAGCTACGCGCAGTTCATGCGTGATGAGGTGTTCCTGCCGCTCGGGCTCACCGAAAGCAGCGTGAACCGCAACCCGGACTTCGGCGATCGCGTCGCGGTGCGCTACGGCGATGGCGCCAATCGCGAGCCCGTTCCGTTCTATGACTTCGACCATCGCGGCGCGTCGGCGGTGTTCATGAGCGCGCACGACCTGGTGCGTTTCGGCATGTTCCATCTCCAGGGGCGGCTCGCCGGTCAACGGAAAGCCATCCTCACCGAACGCTCGCTCGATGCGATGCGTGACGAGAGGATGGTGGCCGATGGCTACGGCGCGGGCTTCTTCGTGCTCAAGCGCCACGGCCTCGACTACTTCGGGCACACCGGAGGCATGGCCGGTGTCAGTACGCGCATGTCCCTCTATCCGCAACGGAACATCGCGGTGGTCGTGCTCAGCAACACCAGCACCGGCGCCATCAATGAAATTGAAGCCGCGGTGATGCATGTCCTGGCGCCGGACACCATACGCAGCGATCACGGCTTCAGGCCGGACGCCGCGCTGGTCGGTCACTGGACCGGGTCCGTCGAAACGTACCAGGGGCGCGTGCCGGTGAAGCTCGAAATCCAGGACATCGGCAGGGTGTGGGTGCAGGTGGCGAATGGAATGAGGCAGGAGGCGGAGGACGTGGAGATGTCGAGCAAGGGTGAGCTCGCCATCGGGCGCATCGCGGGAGGCGTCGGAACGCCGGATGCCGCGCGATATCCCTATGCGCTGGAATTTCAATTGAAACCCCGCGGCGGCACGCGCATGGACGGCGAAGTGACGGCGCGCTCGTACGAGCGCCGTGATCGTTCGGGCAACGCGCTCTCGTACTGGGCTGAATTCACGAAGGACTCTCCGTGAGCGCGGTGGCATTCGCACGCTGGCGCCGATCGCGCCGCACGCTCCGTCGCATTCGATGACCTTTCGCGCCCGGCTCCTGCGGCTCTGGCTGGGTGTGTCCGGCGCTGTCGCCGCGCAGGCAGCGACGCCACCTCCGTTCACCGACATTCCGGCCAGACTGGCTCCCCCGGAGATGGTGACGGAGTACGTCAAGCGCGAAGAGATGATCCCGATGCGCGATGGCGTGCGGCTGCATACGGTGATCGTCATGAGGAAAGGGACGGCAGGTGCGCCGATGATCCTTTCGCGCACCCCATACAACGCGTCCTCGCATGCAGACCGAGAAGAGAGCCCGCGGCTGCTCGACATCGTTCCGCAGGGCGACGACGTGCTCATGGCCGACGACTACATCCGCGTGTTCCAGGACGTCCGTGGGAAGTACGGCTCGGAGGGCGACTACGTCATGGCGCGCCCGCTGCGAGGCCCTCTGAACGGCACGGCCACCGATCATTCGACGGACGCCTACGACACCATCGACTGGCTCGTGAAGCACGTGCCGGAATCGAACGGCCGCGTGGGCATCATCGGCTCCTCGTACGACGGTTTCACGGCGCTGATGGCGCTCGTTCATCCGCACCCCGCGCTGAAGGCCGCCATTCCCATGTGCGCGCTGGTCGATGGCTGGCGCGGCGACGACTGGTTCCACAACGGTGCTTTCCGTCAGGTGATGCTCGGGTATCTCTATTTCCAGACGGGTGCCGGGGACGGTGCGCGCAACGAGGCGCATCGTCTCGCTTACGACGACTACACGGACTTCCTCGACGCAGGCTCCGTCGGCTCGTACGCGCGCCGGTACGGCATCGATCAGCTGCCCGTCTTCAACAAGATGGCTGCGCATCCCGCCTACGATGCGTACTGGCGCGGCCAGGCGCTGGATCAGCTGCTCGCGGCGCAACCGCTGAAGGTGCCCACGCTGCACGTCGGCGCGCTTTGGGATCAGGAAGACATCTATGGTCCCGTTCACGCCTACGCGGCGATGGAGCCGGCAGACACCGGCAATGATCGCAACTTCCTGGTGCTCGGCCCATGGCGGCACAGCGGTATGAGCTTCGAGGGCGACACCCTCGGTCCGCTGCGCTTCGATGGCGACACGGCATTGCAGTTTCGCCGCGACGTGATGAAGCCTTTCCTGGACCGGTATCTGAAGGAAGGCCCGGAAGCGCCCGCCACGCCGCCCGTGCTCGTTTTCGAGACGGGCTCGCAGCGCTGGAGGAAGCTCGATCGATGGCCGCCTTCCTGTGCATCCGGCTGCCCGGAGGCCTCACGGAAACTCTACCTGCAACCGGCCCACGCGCTCGCCTTCGCTGCACCGCCCGTGGCGGCTGCGTCCGGCGTCTTCGATGAATACGTATCCGATCCGGAAAAGCCCATCCCGTTCATTCCGCGACCCGCGCGATTCTCGGACGTCGATGCGTGGCACAACTGGCTGGTGAGCGACCAGCGCTTCGCCAGCGACCGCACCGATGTTCTGACGTACGTCACGGAGCCGCTCGCGCAGCCGCTGCGGATCTCCGGCATACCGATCGTGAGCCTGTTCGCCTCGACCAGCGGCACCGACAGCGACTGGATCGTGAAGCTCATCGATGCGTACCCCGACGATCTGTTCGACCGGCGCGAGATGAGCGGCTACCAGCTCGGCATCGCCATGGACATCTTCCGGGGCCGCTATCGTCACGACCTCGGCAGGCCGCGGCCCGTTCCCGCCGGCAAGGTGGAGCGCTACCGCTTCGAGCTTCCCGCGGCGAGCCATGTCTTCCTGCCCGGGCATCGCGTGATGGTGCAGATCCAGTCGAGCTGGTTCCCGCTCTACGACCGCAACCCGCAGACGTACGTGGAGAACATCTTCTTCGCGCAGCCCCTCGACTACCGCAAGGCGACGCAGCGGGTCCATCGCGCCGGCCGCCAGGCGAGCTTCATCGAGCTGCCCGTGGTGTCCGACGCCAGGAGCCTGCCGCTTCGCCCCGTTCTGTGAGCCGGGTCACGAATCCGTCCCGCGGATGGTCCGATTTCTGCGGGCCGTCGTAGCGGTTTGTACTCATTCGGATACATTTCACCGGTCCGTGGCACGGCTGCTTTAAGGACGAGACATGCCAGACCGCCCCGATCCCATCCGGGTCCTGTTCGTCGAGGATGCGGCCTTCGAGATGGACCTCGCGCTCAACCAGCTCAAGCGCGCCGGCCTATCCTGCATCCCGCAGCGGGTGGAGACGGAAGAGGCGTTGCGCGCCGCCGTCCTCGAGTTCGAGCCCACCGTCATCCTCTCCGATTTCACGTTGCCGCAGTTCGACGGCATGACGGCGTTGCGCGTCGCGCGCGAGATGGCGCCGCAGGTGCCTTTCATCTTCGTCTCCGGAACCATCGGCGAGGAGCGTGCCATCGAGGCCTTGCTGTGCGGCGCCGTGGACTACGTGCTGAAAGGCAACCTGGCCCGGCTTCCTCCGGCAGTGCGCAGGGCGCTCGACGATGCCGTCGCGAGGCGGGACCGTGAGCGCCAACAGGCGCACATCGTCAGGCTGGATCGGGTGTTGCGCATGCTCAGCGGTATCAACGCTCTGGTCGTGCGCATCCGGGATCGCACGGAGCTGCTGCGGGAAGCCTGCCGGCTCAGCGTGTCCGTAGGTGGCTATGCGGCGGCCATCATCGCGCTCAAGCCGCTCGGCGCCACCGCCATGCAGCCTGTGGCATGGAACGGCGTCAACGAAAGTCTCACGGCATCACTGCGGGAAGGCGTCGCCGACGCGATCACCCGGCCGTCCAGCTTCATCTCGAAAGTCGTCCGCAGCGGCGCTCCGTTCGTCTGCAACGCTCCGGAGGATCTCGAGGCCACCGTCAACTTCAACACGCTGATGTCGAAGGCGGGCATGTGCTCCCTCGTCGCGCTGCCGCTGGTCATCGACGGCACCGCCGTCGGCGTGCTGTTGCTGGTCGCCCGCGACCCAGGGGCCATCAGCGAAGAGGAGCTGAGGATGCTGCGGGAGGTTTCCGGAAACCTGTCCTTCGCGCTGCAGTACATGCAGCAGGACACCAAAGTACGCTTCCTCTCGCATTTCGATCCGCATACCGGGCTCGCGAAGCGCTCGTTGTTCTGCGACCGGCTGAGCCGCATGCTGAGCCACCCCGTGGGGCGGCGCTTGCGCCATGCCGTGGCGGTGTTCGACATCGAGCGCCTGAGCCTGATCAACGATTCGTTCGGCCGGCGCATGGGCGACCTGCTGCTGCAGCACGTGGCGGATCGCCTGAAGAGGCGCTTCCCGCAAACGGACCGCCTCGCGCATTTCGGCGGAGGCACGTTCGCAGTCGCCACGGACACGCCCGTGCAGTCGACGGACGAGATGCTCGCCGTGGCGCGCGAGCACGCCACGGCGCTGTTCGGTGAGCCGTTCGTCATCGAGCAGCGTGAGATCCCGGTATCCGTGCGCTCCGGCTTCGCCTTGTTCCCCGATCACGGCCGCGATGCGGACAACCTGGTGCAGAACGCGGAAGCGGCGTTGCATACGGCCCGCGCGAGCGGCGAGCGTCAGCTGCACTACAGTGCGGAGAAGCACTCGGAGATGGTGGCCCGCCTGGCGCTCGAGCACAAACTGCGGCTCGCGCTCGAGAGACGGCAGTTCGAGCTGCACTACCAGGCGAAGGTGAACGTGATGACGCGCCGCATCCAGGGCGTGGAGGCGCTGATGCGCTGGCGCGATCCCGACTCGGGTCTCGTGTCGCCGGCGGCGTTCCTGCCGCTGCTCGAATCCACCGGCCTCATCGTGGACGTGGGGGACTGGGCGATCCAGCAGGCGGCGGAGGATTGCCAGCGCTGGCTGCAGCAGGGCATCGCGGTGCGCGTCGCGGTCAACATCGCGCCGATGCAGCTGCAGCTGCCGGAGTTCGCGACTTCGCTCGTTCGCGTATTGCGCGGCTGGGCCACCACCGCTGCGGGCCTCGACATCGAGATCACCGAAGGCGCGCTGAACGAGAATTCCGTGGCGGAGGTGAAGAAGCTGCGGATGCTGCGGAACCTCGGAGTGAAGGTTGCCATCGACGATTTCGGCACGGGCTACTCCTCGCTCAGCCGCATGTCCGCGCTGCCCATCGACATCCTGAAGATCGACCGGTCATTCGTCGCACCCTTGCCGAAGGATCCTTCGGCGCGCGTGCTGGTGACCACCATCGTGTCGCTGGCCAGGGCCTTCGGGCTCACCACGGTGGCCGAGGGCGTGGAGACGCAGGAGCAGCTGGACCTCCTCTGGCAGCTCGGCTGCGACCAGTCGCAGGGCTATCTGCACAGCAAGCCGGTGGACGCCGTGGAATTCCTGGACCTGCTTCGCCACGGCCGGGGCAACCTGATCCTGCCGCCCGCGCCGCCCGGCGCAGAGGACCAAGCGTCCGCGCAACGCGCCTGAGCGCGTTTGCCCTTCCAGTCCGACGCAGCGGCGGGCGCACGCGTTGCGTCCACGCCGCACCTGCGCCGGTCGGAGGGGGAGATGTCGCAATCGCGCGCGTGCTTGACGCAAGCGCACCACTTCCGACTTCCTCCCGGGAGGTAAGGTTTCCGCCGGGATGGGCCAGTCGGAGTGAGCGGTGGCCGGCGAATCCGCTGAAAACGACATCGAGCGATGGGCCCTCGGGTCCCGGACCGGGCAGGGCGGTCACGAGTCTTTCGGAGCGCGCTCCAAGGTGGCGCGGCTCTTCGAGGAATACGCTCCGGCCCTGCGCGCCTTCCTGCTGCGGCGCCTGGGCAATGTCGATGACGCCCGCGAGGCCTCCCAGGAAGTGTTCCTCCACCTCTGGCGGCAGGAGAGCAAAGGCCTGCTGCGCGAAGGCGCACGCGCCTACCTGTTCACCGCGGCCGGAAACTGGGTCAAGGACTGTCGGCGCAGGGCCGCCACCTGCGTATTGGACAAGCATGAGTCGCTGGATGCCATCGCGGAGGGCGTTGCGCTCGCCGGGCCCGCCGGAGACGACGTGGTGCACTGGCGGCGCGGCCTCGAAGTGGTGGTCGACGGCATGAGCGAGCTGCCGCCCGCGACGCAACGGATCTTCGATCTCTATCACGGAAGCCGGATGAGCTATGCGGACATCGCGAAGGAGCTGGGCGTGACCACGCGCACGGTCGAGCGCCACATGGCCCACGCTCTGGCGCACTCGGCCCGGCTCGAGGCCTATCTTTAAGCTGGTCATGCCGCGCCCCGTCTCGACCGTCGTGGAGCTCAAGTGTCTGCCGCGCACCGCGGAGGAATGGTGCGTGCGCCTGCATTCGAGCGACGTCTGCGCTTCCGACCGCGCGGCCTTCGAGGCATGGATCGCAGCATCGCCCGGGAATCGTGCGTCATACGAGTTGTGCGCGCTCACCTTCGCGGTTTCCCGTGGCCTCGCCGGGAATGCCGATCTGCGCAGCCGCCTGGCGCTTCCTCAGGGTGGTGTGGTGCCATCGTCGGCGACGGGAAGAGGGCGCTTGCGGCAGAAGCGTACCGTTGCCATGGCAGCTTGTGCCGCAGGTTCGCTGGCTGCCGTCGCAGTCGTGCTGTGGCGATTGATGGCGCCGGCCTACTCGAGCGACGTCGGCGAGCAGAAGCTGGTCACGCTGGCGGATGGCTCCACCGTGCAGCTCAACACGGCAACCGCCATCGGCGTGGACCTGCAGCCGCAGCAGCGACGGGTCACGTTGCGCCAGGGCGAGGCTTTCTTCAGCGTGGCTCCCGATCCGTCACGGCCTTTCATCGTGGAGGCCGGCGACAGCGAGATCCGCGTCATCGGCACCAAGTTCAACGTGCGCATCGACGATCGCGGCGTAGCCCTGGTGACGGTGCTCGAAGGTCGCGTGAAGGTGCTCAATCCGCATGTCGGCGAGGCGCGTACGGTCGCGCGCCCGGCGATCCAGGATCTCTCGTCCGGCGAGTCCGCTGCGGTGGCTCCGGAAGTGTCGGCCGTGCGCATCGCGGCCGTGAATCCGGCGAAGCTCACCTCATGGCGCGAGGGGCGCATCTACTTCGATCGCGATCCGCTCTCGAAGGTGATCGAGGAGATCAACCGGTACTCCGAGACGCGCTTCGTCATCCCCGATCCCGGGGTGGGTGCGCTGACGCTGAGCGGCGTGTTCCGTACGGGAGACACCGATTCCGTCGCCTTCGCCCTGCGGGAATCCTATGGGCTGGATATCCGGCGCGACGGCAGGCAGATCGAGATCGTGCGTGCCGCAGCCGGCCCCGGTGGCGCGGACTGAGTTCACGGCCTGAACGCGATCGCTGCGCCGATGTGGCGCCTGTCGGGAAATTCCTTCCGCTGCGTATGAGCATGAGAGCCGGCACGCAGGCCGGCGATGCAACCATCTGCAGATCCCGGGGGAGAATCTGATGCCTCATTCTCGTGCACCACGCAGGGCTGCCGCACTGGCGGCGACCATCGGCTCGATCCTGCTGGCGGCAGCGCAATCCAGCAGTGCATCCGCGAGCGTCAAAGCTCATTTCGACATTCCGCCGCAGGCGCTGGGCAGCGCGCTGCGCACGCTCGCCGAATCCGGCGACCTGCAGCTGGTGTTCCCGCCCGACGTGGTGGCGGGCCTGCAGACGGAGGGGCTGAGGGGCGAGTACACGGCGCTCGAGGCCCTGAACATCCTCATCCAGAACAGCGGGCTCACCTACAGCTTCGACGGCAAGGATACGGTGGTGGTGCGGCGCCAGACGCAGGCGTATGCCGACGGCCGCATCCATCTGGCGCAGGCGAGTGCCGCGTCGAGCGACGGCGCCGAAGGCGGGATCGAGACCCAGATCGGCGAGGTGACCGTGACGGCGCAGAAGCGCTCCGAGTCGATCATCAACGTGCCGATCAGCATGTCGGTGGTCGGTCCCGATGAGCTCGAGGCCCGCCGCGTCGTGAAGCTCGACGACTACATCCTGAGCATCCCCAACGTCACGTTCACCAACTACGGCTCGTTCTCGCCCGTGGTGTCGATCCGCGGCATCACGAGCGGCGTCGGCGGCCAGTTCGATCCCATCGGCGTCACCGTGGACGACATCAGCTACGGCACCACCGAGACGGACGTCATCAACTCCGCGCGCTTCTTCGATCTGGAGCGCATCGAGGTGCTGCGCGGCCCGCAGGGCACGCTCACGGGCAGCAACTCCACGGGCGGCACGCTCGCCTACGTCTCGGCGCAGCCGGATCCGGGCGCGCCCGAGATCAAGGGCACGCTCGAGTACGGCCGTTACGACACGATGAGCGCCAAAGGCGTGCTCAACATGCCGCTCAACGACCGGCTGGCCCTGCGCACGGTGCTGTATTCCGAGAGGAGCGACGGGGCCGTGAAGAACATCGGCCCGGGCGGCGGTGACTCGGGCTATCGCAACGATGGCGGCCGGGTCGCCCTGCGCTGGCTCGCCAGCGACCGGCTCACGCTCGATCTGTCGTTCGCCACCGAGCAGCAGCGTCGCGGCCTGGACAGCCGGATGTACAGCAACATCGTGCACGGCGGTTTCAGCTACGACGTGGAAGACGGGGACGGCAACGTCATCGAGACGTTGTACGGAACGGAGGCCGCGCGGGCGCAGGCGGCCGCCATGGGCGTGGATTTCGACAATCCTGCTCTAGGCTTCATCCAGAACCGGGGCAACAATCGCGGCTACGTCTCGTTCGACGTACCGGAGCGGCACGACATCACCAACACGCTGGCCTCCGCGAAGCTCAGCTACGAGCTGGACCGGCACACGCTGTCGCTGATGTACGGCTACTTCCACCACAAGCATGAAGCCTTGCGCGACTTCGACTACACCGAGTTCGCCCTGGAGCGCGGGTACTTCAACCGCTACGACACCTCCAACAGCGTCGAGCTGCGGATGGGCTCGAAGTACGAGGGGCCGGTCAACTGGGTGGCGGGAGTGGTGCGCCACGACGAGAACAATCCCTACGGGGAGTACTACTGGTTCGGCGACGGCGAGGTGGGAGGGGAGTATCCGGAGCTGGCGTGGAAGTGGGGCAACTATCAGCGCCTGCTCACCGAAGCCGTCTATGGCAACGTCTTCTGGGACATCAGCGACCGCCTGCACCTTTCGGTCGGCGGCCGCTACAACCGCTCGACCTCCGAATACGGCGAGGTGGAGGACGACGATCCGACGCATTCGAACGTGCCGCTGCCTGCCATCGAGACGGACAAGGGCACACTGAAGACGTTCAGCCCGCGCGTCGCGCTCAATTACGACCTGCGCAAGGACGCCACCGTCTACCTGCAGTACGCCACGGGGTTCCGCGACGGCTACAGCAACGGACGCGCAGCCGGCCTGCACCTCACGGACCGCAACGACCCGCCGGTGCCCTTCGAGGTGCCGGAGAACGTGGACGTGGAGCACGTGAAGAACTACGAGCTGGGCTTCAAGGGCCTGTTCCTCGACCGGCGCCTGTCGCTCGCGACCGCCGTGTTCTACATGGATTACACCGACCTGCAGGTGTACGGCGGATCGGTCATCGACCTGCCGGATGAGCCGGGCTTCAACATCAACGCCGGCAAGGCTTCGGTGAAGGGGTTCGAGGTCGAGGCCACGCTCTACCCCGTCGCGGGGCTCGAGCTGCACGCGGGCGTGGGCTACGTCGATTCGAAGATCAAGGAGGTCCGCTTCACGGACGAAGACGTGCTGACGGACGTCAAGATGCCGGGCGTGCGGCCCTGGACGGTCAACGCCAGCGCCAGCTACCAGCACCCGCTGGGCATCAATGACCTGCGCGCCCACTACCGGGCCGACTACGTCTGGCAGGCACGCAACTACGATTCGCTGGGTGAAGCCGACGTCACCGACATCTATCCCTCGTTCGACACGCTCAATCTGAGCCTGGGCGTGGGCGCGGAGAAGTGGGACGTCTCGTTCTTCGTGGACAACGTGCTGGATGAGAAATACTGGCTCGCGAGCTCCACGGACTTCACGGCGCCGATCCATGGCGCGTATGTCATCTTCCAGCCGCGGGCCATGGGCATCCGCATGAACGTACGGTTCAAGGGCAACTGAAACGCCACGCGCGCAGCGGCGGCCGGGCCCTTTGGCTGGCCACGTTGCGCGCGAATGGCGCAGCTCGCGCGCTTCCGCGCCCGGCGGTAGCGGGTCGTGCCCGACTCCGCGGTGCTCCTTCTTCGGGCGAGATCTCCAATTCCGTCTCTTCCCCGCAACGCCCGGGGATTTTTCATTCCGGGAAATTTCATTTCATGTGAAATGTATGTACTCTCCCCGCACACCGCGAGCGGCGGCATCACCGCCAGGGGAGTTCGACCATGTCCCAGTCTTCACCCACGCAGATCCACCTTGCCATCCGCGCGCTAATCGCTGCGTGTGCTGCCGGGTTGGCCGTCAGCGCCGCGCAAGCCCAGGAGGCGGCGGCCGGCTCGGCCACCGACGAGGCGGATCTCGAGACCGTCACCATCACCGGCAGCTCGATCAAGTCCTCTCCCGTTGCGCTCGATACCACGGCGCAGCCCATCCAGTTCATCCCGGCCGAGAAGTTCGAGCAGACCTCGGCCGAATCCATCGGCGACTATCTGCGGCAGCTGCCCATCAACACCGGCGTCTCCAACTCGCCGACCACCGACGAGTACGGCGGCGGCAACACCAGCATCAACCTGCGCGGCATCGGCGACCAGTACACGCTGGTGCTGGTGGAAGGCCGGCGCTTCGGCGGTGAGGACGTGCCGGACGTCGGCGCGCTGCCGCCCGAGGCCATCGAGAGCATCGAGATCCTGAAAGGCGGCGCCTCGTCCGTGTACGGCTCGGATGCCATCGCGGGTGTGGTGAACATCCGGCTGAAGGATCGTTTCAAAGGCCTCGAGCTCAGCGGCTCCTACGGTGAATCGACGCGCGGCGACGCCGCTGCCGTGCGCACGGCAGCCGTCTTCGGCCTCGCCGACGAGAAGTTCAGCCTCACCGGCAGCATCGCCTACCAGACGCGCGACGGCTTCACCAAGTACGATCGCAAGCTCACGTCGAGCCGCGATTATCGTGCGTACGGTGGCCTCGACCGCCGCAGCAGCAGCGTCTCCACGCCTCACCAGATCGTGCTGAGCTCGGATCCGGACAATCCGCTGTCCATCGACCTCGACCGGTTCAGCGCGGGCCAGTTCAGCACCGATCCGGCCGACTTCGTCGCGTTCGATCGCGACCGCCAGGCGCTGTCCACCAACGAGTACGGCACCTATCCGGGCTACGACCGCATCTCGGGCCACTGGTCCGCGAAGTACCGCTTCATCGACGACCGCCTGGTGTTCTTCACGCGCGGCTACGCGGACCGCCGCGACCAGGACTTCATCGCCAACTGGCCGATCATCGACGTCGAGGTGCCCGCGGCCAATCCCTACAACCCCTTCGGGGAGGACGTGCACGTCTGGTACACGCTCGGGCCGAACGAGAGCGGCCTGATGACGGAGAACTTCGACACCCGCAACCTGCTCGCCACGGCGGGCTTCCAGGGAACGCTGGGCCGGTTCAACTACGAGATCGGCCTCTCGACCTACGAGAAGGACATCCGCGAGAAGTATTCCAACGACATCGACTACAACGCGGCGCAGGAAGCGGCGGCCCGCACGGATGCGACCGCGTTCAACCCGTTCGGGTACTGGGCCAACACGCCGGAGCAGCTCGCCGGCCTGAGCCCCACCAGCCGCTATCGCCTGCGCAACAGCGTGCGCACGCTCGATGCCAAGATCGACGGCAAGCTCTTCGACTGGTACGCGGGTACCGCATACTTCGCGCTGGGCACGGAGCGACGCAAGGTCGACTACGACTACGAGCCCGACGAGAGCTGGCAGCAGGTCGAGTACTGGTGGCTCGGCAATGGTGGTGAGCCCGTCTCGCGCTCGCGCGACGTCGAAGCGTACTTCGGCGAAGTGCGCGTGCCGCTGTACGATGCGGGGGAGGCGGCCACCATCCAGAACGCCGAGATCACCGCCGCCGTCCGTCGCGAGAAGTACAGCGACTTCGGCTCCTCCACCGTGTCGCAGTTCGCCGGGCGGCTGGGCTTGTGGGACGAGAAGGTGGTGCTGCGCGCGTCGTACGCCGAGTCGTTCAAGGCGCCGAGCCTCGCCAATCTCTACGAGCCCGTGGACACGGACACGGAGCCGGGCGGCTTCTATTTCGATCCGGTGCGCGGCGGCTTCTTCGCAGTGGATCTCATCACCGGCGGCAACCCCAACCTGGGCCCGGAGACCGGCCAGACCACGAACATCGGACTGGTGTTCCGGCCCGGCACCGGCTCGCGCATGGTGTTCACGCTCGATTACTGGATGCTCGAGCTCAGCGACATCATCTCCGAGCCCGACGGCCAGGCGCTGCTCGATGGCTCGGCGACCGCCGGCTCCATCACGCGCGACCCGCTCACGAACTATCCCACCCTGGACCTGCGCCTGGACAATGGCGGGAAGCGCAAGGTGAACGGCATCGACCTGGGAGCGACCTATCGCCTGCCGACGGGGGCTGCGGGCAGCTTCACGTTCGACTTCAACGCCACGTATCTCGACAAGTTCGAGGACAGCGCGAACGGCCTCACCGCGGACTACCTGGGCCTGTGGAGCGGGCTGCTGGGGCCGGTGCCGAAGCTGCGCGCCGTGGCGGGCGTCACCTGGGAGCTGGGCGCGTGGGAAGCGAGCGGCTCGCTCTATCATTCGGGCCGCTATGACGACATCATCCCGGATCTCATCTCGCGCAAGGTGAGTTCGTACGACAAGGTGGACGTGCAGGTGGCCTACGACTTCGACAAGCGCGGCGCGCAAAGCGGCGGCGTGCTGGGCGGCACGCGCGTGTACCTCGGCATCGAGAACCTGTTCGATGCGAGCCTGCCCTTCGTCGCCTCGAGCTCGGACGGCTGGGACCGCTACATCGCGGACCTCCGCGGCCGCTTCGTGTACGCGGGCCTGAAGAAGAAGTTCTGAGCGTGCGCGAGCAGGCGTTGCCTTCGGGACCGAAAGGAGCGAGCTGCACCCGGCGCCTTGCAGGCCTCGCAGCGCTGGCGGTGTGCACACTCGCGGCGGTGCCGGGATCCTCCGGCGCTGCGCCCGGCCCGCACGAGCCGTCACCAGCCGCGTGGGACGTCACCGCGCCACGCGGCAAGACCCGGGCCATCGACTTCACGGTTCGCGAAGGCACCGGCATGTCCGTGGATGTGTCGCCGGACGGGCAATGGCTGGTTTTCGATCTGCTGTCGCACGTGTATCGCGTGCCGGTCGCGGGTGGCGAAGCGGAGTGCCTCACGCAGGGCAGCGGCATCGCGCTCAACTATCACCCGAAGTTCTCGCCGGACGGACGGAGCATCGCTTTCGTCTCCGATCGAGGCGGGCAGAACAACCTATGGGTGATGGACGCGGATGGCTCGAATCCGCGCATCGTGTTCCCGGATCCCGATACGCAGGTGGCGGAGCCGGCGTGGATGCCGGACGGCAAGGCCATCGTCGCCGTGCGGCTCTATCCGCACGCGCTCGGCGGATGGACGCGCACGAACCGCATCTGGCTTTTTCCGCTGGACGGCAGCGCGCCACGGCAGCTCGCCGGAACGGAGAGCACGCTGGTCGATGCGCCGGCGGTCTCGCCGGATGGTCGCCATCTCTATTACCACTCGAGCTCCCGGCCGGTGATCGCCGAGGGCTACTACAAGATCGGCACCGCGCACCAGTTGCGGCGCCTGAGCCTTTCGAACGGTGAAGACGAGCTCTTCAGCGATACGGCCGCGCGCCGGTACTACCATCGCGAGCCGTTCTCGGCCTTCGCGCCTTCGGTGTCTCCGGATGGCCGCTGGCTTGCATTCGCCCGCAGGGTTCCTGGCGGGGTCACGAAGCATCGCGACGTCACGTACGCGCAACGCACGGGACTCTGGCTGCGCGATCTCGAAAGCGGCGAGGAGCGCCTGCTGATCGACGGGATGACGCCCGACCAGCTCGAGACGCACACGATGTATCAGATCCGGCTCCTCCCGGGATATGCGTGGTCGCGCGACGGCCGGTTCATCTACTACTCCGAAGGCGGGCAGCTGCGTCGTGCCAGCGTTGCGGAAGGCAGGGTCGAGACGATTTCGTTCGAGGCGCGCGTGAGCCGCGTGATCTCGCAGCAGGTACGGCCCTCGTTCCGGATCGCGGACGGGCCGTTGCAGGTGAGGTTTCCGCGGTGGGCGGCGCTGTCACCCGATGGGCGCACCGTGGCTTTCGAAGCCGTCGGTGCGATCTGGCTGCAGTCGCTGCCGAACGGCAAGCCGCGCCGTCTGCGGCCCGCGGGTAGCGGCTTTGCCGCCGCCAATGGGCCGGCTACCGTCGAGCTCACTCCGGCGTGGTCACCGGACGGTCGCTCGATCGCCTTCACGACCTGGAGTGATGATGAAGGTGGACATCTGTGGAGCATCGCCGCTGCTGGTGGCGCTGCCCGGCAGTTGACTCGCGTCGCCGGTGAGTATCTGCATCCCGTGTGGAGCGCAGACGGCAAGAGCATCATCGTCACGCGGGGCTCCGGTGCCGGGCTTCGAGGCGAAGGCACCGCGAGGCAGCCCTGGAACGACATCGTAAGCATCCCTGCGGAAGGCGGCGATGCGCGCCAGCTCATCCGCGTGACGCCAGTCGAATACTCATTCACCCGCGCGAGCCCGGGTGCGGACGGTCGCGTCTACTTCGTGTCGCATGCCACGGACGACGAAGTGGCCTCGGAGCCGCGGGCGGCGAGCGCGCTGCGTTCCATTCGCCTGGGGGGCGGCGATCTGAGGGCGCACGCCCTGTTCCCTTATTCCGCGGATGCAGCGCCGAGTCCGGATGGAGCATGGCTGGCGTTCAGCGAGGCAGAGGGCGTGTATCTGGCGCGCTTCCCTGCTGGCACGAAGACGGTGCCCTTCATCGATCGCATCGCCGCCGATTCGGGCGTCTCGCGACTCAACCCGACGGGCGGGCTCTTTCCGCGTTGGAATGCCGCGGGCACGCTTTCCTTCCTGAGCGGTCCGAAGCTGCTCACGCTCGCGCCCGGCGAAGCGCCTGCATCCGCGCAGGCCGCGATGCGTGCGCCCCGTGAGTATCCCATCCGCCTCGAGATTCCGCGTCCGGTGCCGAACGGCAGCATCGCTTTCGTCAACGCGCGCATCGTGACGATGGAGGACCGCAAGGTCATCGAGAAGGGCTCCATGGTCGTGCGCGGCAATCGAATCGTCGAGGTGTCCGGGAGCGCGTCGCCCCGCACCCGCGCGGACAGGGTGATCGACCTGCAGGGCAAGACCATCATGCCCGGCCTCATCGACGTGCATGCGCATCATCACGATGGCAGCTTCGACGGCGAGATCATCCCGCCCCATCGGCCGGAGTCGGCGAACTATCTCGCCTACGGGGTGACGACCACCTTCGATCCTGCGGCACCTTCCGAGCTGGTGTTCCCGGCCGCCGAGCTGACCGAAGCGGGGGTCCTCGCCGGCCCGCGGCTCTACAGCACGGGCGAGATCCTCATCGGCAATCCCGACTCATTTCCGATGCGCGACCTGCCCGATGCGCGGAACCACGCTGCGCGACTGGCGGGCGAGGGGGCGCTGGCTCTCAAACAGTACTATCAGCCGCGCCGTGCCCAGCGGCAGTGGGTGAGCGAAGCGGCGCGCGCGCGGGGCGACGTGCTCGTCACCGGCGAAGGCATGGATTTCGCGTACGACCTGAGCATGATCATGGACGGGCAGACGGCATGGGAGCATCCCATTCTCGACATCCCGCTGTACGACGATGTCATCCAGTTCATGGCGCGCTCCGGCGTCACTTACAACCCGGAGCTCATCACGCCGGGTCAGGGGCTCTACGTGCTGGAGTATTTCCTCTCGCGCAGCAACCTCACCGAGGATGCCAAGCAGCAGCGCTGGGTCCGCTGGGCGCAGCTGATGCGCAAGAAGAACCAGACGCAACGGCCGCTCGCAGAGTATCCGGGCATCCTTTCGGTCGAGGCCGTGAAGGACATCGTGCGCGCCGGGGGCAAGGTGGGCGTGGGCGGGCATGGGCAGGAGCAGGGCCTCGGCACCCACTGGGAGATGTCGACCTTCGCCTTCGCGCTGACGCCGGTCGAGGCGATGGAAGCGGCGACCATCCGCAATGCCCGGTACCTGGGGCTCGATCGCGACCTCGGCTCGATCGCCGTCGGCAAGCTCGCGGACCTCGTGATTCTCGATGCCGACCCGCTCGAGCGCATCGAGAACAGCCTGAAGATCGACCGCGTGATGCTCGGCGGGCGACTGTACGACGGCGAGACGCTCGACGAGGTCTGGCCGCAGCAGAAAGCGTATGGCCCGCGCCGGTGGAGCTTGCAGAAGGCTCTTTCCGGCGCTGCGAACTGAAATTCCCTCACGTCGAGGTGGTTCCCATGCTCAAGATGCTTCGACGGCCCTCGTTACGGATGGGCCTGGCGGTTCTGGCTTGCGGATGTGCGGTCTGCGCGGCGGAAAGCTTCAGGCCCGACGATCTGCTCGCAGTCACGCAGGTCAGCAGCATCGCAGCGGCCGCGGACGGCACTGCCGTGGCAGTCAGCCTCGCAAGGCCCGACGTGTCCTCGGACACCCTGCGGGACGAGGTGCACATCATCGATCGCACCTCCCGCGAAGACGGCCCGGAAGTGTTGCGCGGCGTGCAGTTCCTGAAATGGACACGAGATGGCCGTCGCCTGCGCTTCATGACGGAACGCGACGGCCACGTCGAGCTGCGCGAGTACGACCGGTCGTCCCGTACCACCAGGACGGTCGCGCGATTGCCTTTTGCGCCGACCTATCTCGTGTGGAGCCCGGGCGAATCGCGCGTCGCGCTCGTCGCGGAGCGGCCCGCAGCGCGGCACGACTGGCTCGTGCCGAAGGACCTTTCGCCGGTGGCCCGCAAGCCGATCATCATCGATCACGCGCTCTTCAGGGACGACGACGGCACATGGCTGCCGGCCACGGAACGGCGCCTGTTCGTGATGGAGCTTGCCGGAGGGGGCGAGCCTCGGGAAGTCCCGCTGCCGAAAGATGTCTCGCTCGGCGAGACGGAAGGTGGGGACGGCGGCCCGCCGGCCTGGTCGGCGGACGAGCGCGCGCTCATCGTCTCGGTGGCGCGCGGGTTCGATGCCAGGGCGAATCTCTGGAACGTCAATCGCGATCTGTTGCGCATCGAGCTCGCCGGCGGCGCGCATTCGTGGCTCGCGGAAGAGCCCGGCATCGAGAGCCATCCCGCCGTGTCGCCGGATGGCCGGCAGCTCGCCTACCTCCGACAGCGCGGCGCACCTGAGGTCACCGTATTCCATCGTGATCTCGTCGTGCGCGCCTTTGGAAGCGCACGGGAATCGGCGGTATGGACGGCACACGACCTGGACGTGAACAGTTTCATCTGGGCGACCGATTCGCAGCTGCTCGCACGCTACCTGGACCGGGGGCGTTTCGTGCTCTCCCGTGTGTCGTCGAAGGGCGAGGAACGGCGCCTGACCGATGAGGTGGCGGTCGACTCGGCGCTTACGGAAGCGACGCGCGGTGGCGCCATCCCGTTCGTGCGCACCCGACCCGATCTGCCTCCCGAAGGAGTGCTGCTGGACAAGGCCGGTCGCGTGGCGGAATGGACGAATTTCAATGCAGCGCTGCGTGCGCGCAAGTTGTCCGAGGTCTCCGGGATCGACTTCCGCTCGGCGAACGTCGATGGGCGGATGATCCACGCCATCGTCGCGCGCCCGCGCGGCCTCGGCGATACGAGCTCGTTGCCCGTCGTCGTGGACCTGCACGGCGGCCCCTATTCGGCGCGCACCTTCAATTTCGATACGGCACGCGAGATCTTCGTCGGGCAGGGCTACGTCGTCGTGCAGCCCAATTATCGCGGCAGCATCGGTTATGGCAGCGCGTTCTCGCAGCTCAGCGACCGCAGGCATTATCCCGGCCGATTCGACCAGCCCGAAGCGCCTTCCGAGATGGGGCTCGACGTGGCGGGCGTCGTGAAGGCGGTCGCGGAGCGCCAGCTCGGGGATCCTTCACGCGTTTTCCTGCGGGGAGAGAGCGCAGGCGCGCTGCTCACGAGCTGGACGATCGGGCGCACCAGGGAGTTCAGGGCCGCCGTCGCCAACTCCTGGTATCCGGGAGAGTTCGACGGAGCATCGTACGGCGGCTACCAGATCCGGCGCTACTTCAACGGACCGCCTTGGGATCCGGCGTATCTGCCGGAGTACTGGCGCCGTCAGCCTCTGATGCTCGCGGATCGCATGGTCACGCCACTGCTCATCCTGCAGGGCGACCGGGACTGGATCACGCCCATGGGCGAGACCGAGAAATTCTATTACGCACTGCGCTCGCGCGGGTTGGATGTGGTGCTCGCGGTGTTCCCGGACGAGACCCACGTGCTGCGCCGCCACCCCGAGAGCGAGCGCACCTCGCTGCTCATGGAAGTGGAGTGGTTCAGGCGGCACGACGCCGCATCGCCCGAAGCCCGGTAAACGAAACCCACGCTCACCACCGGCCATCGCCCATCGGGCGGCAGCGCAGTCAGGGAGCTCAGCGGCCTTCGGCCCGCGACCGCACCTCGAACCGCCTGCTTTCCTCGCTCACTTCCAGACCGCCGGTGCGATGCAGGAACTGCACGAACGATGCCGGGTCGTCGGCGTCGAACACGCCGTTGAAATGGCGCGACGCGGCAGCCTCGTCTCCGATCTCGATCTGCCGGGAGTTGTACCGGTTGAACTCCTCTGCGATCTCGGCAAGCGTCTCGCCATGGAAATGCAGGCGCCGTTGCCGCCAAGACGTGGCCTGTGCCACGTCGGCATGCTCCTGCTGCTCCACGCGTCCGTCGGGAGCGATCCTCACGCTCTCGCCCGCAGCCAGATGTGCGGGTGCCTGCCGCGCCGGTCTTTCGGCAGAGATCTTCACCCGGCCTTCGAGCACGGCGACCAGAGTGCCCGACCGGCGCCGGTTCACGTTGAACTGCGTGCCCACGGCCTGGATCACCGTGCTGCCGCTGTGTACGCGGAAAGGTCGCCGCGCATCGCGAGCTACCTTGAACAGGGCCTCACCTTCGAGCAACGAGAGCTCCCGCGCCGCCGCCGAATAGCGCACGTCGAGTCGCGAGCGCGCGTTGAGCTCGACGACCGACCCGTCGTCCAGCTCGATCTTGCGCTGCTCGCTGGTTCCGGTGCTGAAATGCCGTCCCGTCAGCGGACCGAACGCCATCCATGAGGTGGCCAGCAGGACCGCCGCCGCGAGCCCTGCGGCCCAGTGCCATCGGCGCGGCGCCTTCGCGGCGGGCGGCGCCGTGGCGGGGCCCGCATTCCCGGCCGGCCGCGGTGGCAGCGGCGAGACGTTGTCCCGCATCCTGGCGAGCAGCGGCTCGATATCGAACTTGCGCTGCGGATCGACGCCCACGAGCTCACGATCCAGCATCGACACCACCAGGAACTCCTTCAGGTGCTCCTGGGACAGCGTGATCCACGCCGTGAAGGCGGCCCGTTCCTCGGGGCCAGGCTCCTGCTGCATGACGCGCAGCCATTCCACGGCCTGGCCCGTGATGCGGAGCGATTCTTCCCTTGCCGTTCTGCGATACATGGCAGCGTGTCCTCAGCGTTCCAGGCTGGTGCGCAGGTGCACCAGCGCCTCGACGCTGTATTTCTTCACCGTATGCACGGAAAGTCCCAGCTGCCGTGCGATCTCCTCGTGCGCCAGGCCATCACGACGCTCGAGCAGGAACACCGCGAGTCGGTTCGCCGAAAGCTGCGCCATGGCCTCCTCGATCTGCCGTTCGCCGAAACCGCCGGCCTCGCTGAATCCCGACCGCCCCACCTCATCGAGCGCGGCGTCGGTCGTCTCCGAGTCGAAGACCACCTGCTCGTGCTGGGCGCGGATGCGGAACTCCGCGACGACGTGCGAGGCGATGCCGTAGATGTAGGCGAGCGGCTTGCGCACCAGCTCGGCCTTCTCCACCCGCATGATGCGCAGATACACCTCCTGCAGCAGGTCCCCCAGGTCCTGGGAGCGGGCCACGCGACGTCGCAGGAAGCGGTGCAGCTCCCGGTGATAGGTCTCGACCGCCGCGTCGGCGAGGCGGGTCGCGGGTTTGGTGGAAGTCACTGTCAAGGATCCTGCTGCCCTCATGGCCTTTGTCCGTCCGGAAGGCCGTTTCGGGTAGTCCGGAAAAAAATATTTTCGCAGGGTACCCCAAACGGGCCCTCGGGCCGACAAGGGGGGAAGCGAACGAGGATACTTGGGGGAGAAACGATGAAGACGCTGATCGCGATACTGGGATTGTCGATGTCCGTGCCGGCCCTGGGCGTCGCGGCGCCACCCGCACTTTCGACAGGGCGCCTGGTGCCCCTGAGCATCCCGGCGCAGCCCATGCCGCAGGCGCTGGACGACTTCGCGCGCCAGACGGGAATGCAGGTCGTGTTCGCCACCGAGGACATCGCGGGCGGCATCACGGCCCCCAGGGTGATCGGCACCTATCGGCCCGAGGAGGCGCTCCAGAGGCTGCTCGCCGACTCCGGCCTCGAGTTCGAGTTCATCAACGACCGGACGGTGGCCGTGCGCGGCAAGGCGAAGGCCGACGGAAAGGTCACGGACGCCGGCACCGCAGGAGCGGGCGCGACGACCCTCATGCGCCTGGCGCAGGCGGAACCGTCCCCGGCCGCGGCGCAATCGCCGGACACCGCGACGCCCGGCGAAGAGCAGCTGGAAGAAGTGATGGTCACCGCGCAAAAGCGCACGCAGCGCAAGATCGACGTGCCGTTGAGCGTCTCTTCGTTGAGCGGCGAAACCCTGGAGCGCGCAGGCATCGACACGTTGCTGGACCTCGGGCACGCGGTGCCGGGCCTGGTGGTGAGCGATGCGGGCGGCGGGTTCATGCGTTACTACGTCCGCGGCATCGGCAATGCCTACGGCACCAGCTCCACTTCGCTGGTCGGCGTGTATCTGGACGAAGCCGACGTCACCGGCACCTCCACCTCGCAGCTCGACCTGCGCACTCTGGATATCGAGCGGGTGGAAGTGCTCAAGGGCCCGCAGGGCACGCTCTATGGCGCCGGCTCGTCGGGCGGCACCGTTCGCTTCATTACGCGCGATCCGCAGCTCGACCGCTTCACGGCCTCGGGAGACGTGGACTTCTACACCACGCGCCACGGGGCTTCGAGCCGTGCGGCGTCGGCCGTGCTCAACATGCCAGTGGTGGAAGACGTGTTCGGCCTGCGGCTCGTCGCCAACTACGGCGACCTCGGCGGCTGGGTGGACCAGCCGGCGGCGGGGCGCTCCAACGTCAACAACCAGGACCTGCGCGAGATGCGCGTGAAAGGCTTGTGGAAGGCCACTGACGCCCTGTCGTTGAAGGGAACGATCTATCTGCACCGCGATGAAGGCGACGGCGTCGCGAGCAGCACCGATGCGGACTACGTGCTGATGGCGGGGGTCGATCCCACCCGTACCCAGCCCTTCTCCAGGGATTTCGACGTCTACAACCTGACGGCCAGCTACGATTTCCCCGCGGCCACCCTGCTCAGCAGCTCGACCTACGTGAAGAGCGACGCCGATCCGACGATCACGCAGCGCTACGCCACTTCGCCGCCGCCCGATCCGTTGTTCGAGGTGTACGCCCAGTGGAATGCCCTCGAGAGCAAGATCTTCACGCAGGAGCTGCGGCTGAGCTCGCCCAGCGACGGCGCGGGGCGCTTCAACTGGACCGCCGGCGTCTTCTACAAGAACGTCGACTATACGAACGACTTCACCATCGACGTCGGCACGAGCGGGGTCTCCTACGCGGTCATCCCGATCTTCTCGACGGAGCACTCGAAGTCCGGATCGGTGTTCGGCGACCTGAGCTACCGGCTGACCGAGCGGGCCGAGGTGGGCGCCGGCGTGCGTTACTTCAAGGACGATCTGAGCTCGTTCGATGGCGTCGAGACGCGCGACGCGAAGTTCCATTCCGTGGATCCGCGCCTGTACTTCTCGTACGGGATCGCTCATGACGTGAGGCTCTACGCGAGCGCGGCCGAAGGCTTCCGCAGCGGCGGCTTCAACGTGGAGAACGGTCTGCTGTCCACTTTCGATCCGGAGAAGGTGCGCTCGTACGAGCTCGGGCTCAAGGCGGCGGTGCCCTCGCGCAAGCTCAATTTCGAGGCGGCCCTCTTCCACAGCAAGTACCAGGACATCCAGGTCTTCCGGCTCTCCGCCAACAACGTGGGCACCGTGGACAACGGAGGCGATGCGCGCGTGAGAGGCATCGACCTCGGGCTCGAATGGCAGGCCACGGCCCGGCTGCTGCTCGGGTTGAGCGGCAACCTCACCGACAGCGACTACACGAGCCTGGCGTCCGGCGTGGTGGCGGTGATCAAGGGGGATCCGGTGGATTTCTCCACGGATTACGCCTTCTCGGCTTCCGCAACCTATTCGTTCGACTGGTCGGGAGGCGTGCCCGGATTCTTCCGGCTGGACTACAGCCGCCTCGGCCCCACGAACGTCACCGACCGGTCCATTTCCGAGTCCACGCCGATCCTCTTTCGCTCGGAAGTGAACGACCTGCTCAACGCCCGCATCGGCGCGCGCTGGAAGCGCTGGTCGCTCGAGCTCTACGGCGCGAACCTCACGAACGAGAACCGCCTGCAGGACCCGAACGGCGGGTTCGGTTTCGGTGCGCGGCCGCGCCCGCGGACGATCGGCGTCCAGGTCGGTGGGCACTTCGACTGAGCGCAGGCGGGAGGCATCGATGAACGTACGGTGGCGCAAGGTCGCCGGCATCGTCGCTTGCCTGGCGATCGGAGCCGTCGCGCGGAACGCAAATGCTTTCGATGAAGCCGCGTTCGTGGAGTGGGCGCGGTCCCGCGCGGTCATGCTGCCTGCACCGGAGGCCTCTGGGCATGCGTGGAAAGAGTCACTGCGCCGCAGCGTCGGTGCGGCGCGTGTGGTGGCGCTCGGTGAGCCGGCGCACGGTGCTCACGAGCCGCTCGCTTTCCGCAATCGGCTGCTCGCGTATCTCGTCGAAGAGCTGGGCTTCACGGCGATCGCGCTCGAGTCGGGTTTCGGCGAGTCGCAGCGGCTGTGCGAGTACGTCATGGGAGCGCCCGGCGACGCCGTGGAGCTTGCGCGCACCGGCTTCACGTGGGGCTTCGGTGCGTACGGCGAGAATGCCGAGCTGCTGCGCTGGATTCGCGAGTACAACGACGATCCTGCGCACCGTCGCAAGGTGAGGATCTACGGTATCGATCTCACCGGGGGCGATGGAGACCGGTTCCAGGGCTCGCGCATCGCGCTGGACCAGGCGCTGGCCTATCTGGCCGGCTCGGCGCCGCAGGCGCATCGTGCCCTGAGGGCGGAGATCGAGCCGTTTCTCGCGCGATTCACGAGGACGGGCTATCTGGAGCTGGGCGCAGGCGAGCGGCGCAAGCTGCGGTCAGTCATCGAACGGCTGATCACGGTGTTCGACGAGCAGCGGGAGAGCCTGCTCGCGGCCACGTCGTCCGACTCGTACGAATGGGCACGTCACAACGCGGTCTCCGCATTGCAGCTCGAGGAGTTCTTCCGCCTCTGGCCCGCCGAGGCTCCGCCCGATCGCGTCTCGGTCGAGTTCATGGATGCCGGCATCGCGCGTGATGCTGCAATGGCCGCGAACGTGCAGTGGGCGATGGAACGCGAGGGCCCCTCGGGGAGGCTCATGCTGTTCGCGCACGACGCACACGTGATGAGCACGCCGCTGACGGGTGGGATCTGGAGCATCTATCCGCGCCCGCTGACGGTGATGGGGCAAAGATTGCATGCGGCGCTCGGCGACCAGGATCTGTTGATCGTCGCGACGGCTTCCCTGGAGAACGGCCCGGGGTTGCCTGCGAGGCCCGCAGGCTCGGGCAGCCTGGATCTTGCGCTGGGCGGCGTGTCCAGATCGCCGTTCCTGCTGGATGTCCGTGGTGAGAAGTCCGATGGCGCTGCCGCCTGGCTGGCCAGCCCGCAGACCCTCGCAGTGAATTTCGACACCGAAGAGCGGCTCGCGCCCTCGACTGCATTCGACGTTGTCGTGATGCTCGGACGGCTCACCCCGGCTGCGAAGAGCGAAGCCGCGGAGCAGACTCCCGCGGCTCGCTAAAGCTTCGTCGGAGTCTTCGGATCTCTAGCGAGGGATCTCTAGGCGAGCTTCCGCAGCTTCCAGGAGACGAGCGAGACGTACAGCCACAGCAGGGAGCCGACGGCCCAGACCGGTATGTAGTTGAAGGACGTGAGCTCCTTGCCGGCGTAAGAGGCGAGATAACCGGTGACGATGAACACGGATGCGCCGGTGACGAGCGACAGCACCGCCCACCCGTATTGCTTCACCGCCATGAAATAGCGGGCGAACACGAAGCAGGCGATGGCCATCGCGGTGAAGGCGATGCCGCCGGCGATGCCATGGATCTGTGCGGAGCGGCTCACGGAGCCATATCCCTGGTACGCGCTTTCCGTGCCGGGCGGAAAGCCGAACGCCGGATCGGCAGGCGCGAAACCCACGATGATGCCGCCGATTCCATAAGTCGCCAGCAGCAGCGGCCCCCAGAGGCCGCCGGGCTTGCCGCGCAGCACCCGGCGGGCGCCCAGCGCCGCGAGCGTGACGAGGATGCCGAACGAGATGAAATTGAGGGTCTGCAGCCAGCCCCACTCGCCGAGCACCAGCAGGCTGTTGGCATGGCGGGTGAGGTCGAAGCCTTTCGTGGCGAACGCCAGGGTGAAGGAGGTGGCCATGACGAGCAATCCGGCCACGATGCCGGCCTCGAGGAGCTTGCGGGTCTGCATGGGAGGGCTGCCTGTGCGGTGGGAAGCATGTATCCTGAACGGATAGGATGGATCATATATGAGCACACCCCTGGCCGCATCTCCTTCGCCTTACCTCGAGACCTATCGCGGCCTCGTCATGCCCGAGCGGGTGGACGCGTTCGGCCACATGGGGACCACCCACTACATGGCGCTGTTCACCGAGGCGCTCGGCCAGCTCTATGGCCAGTGCGGCTTTCCGATCCCGCAGATGATCGCGGACGGCTCGGTGTTCGTCGCCGTCGAGCAGGCCATCCGCTATCAACGGGAGATCCGCGCGCTGGAGATGGTCACCATCGAGAGCGCATTCCTGCACGTGGGCGAGAAGAGCACGCGCTTGCGGCATCGCATGCTCAAAGGGACCGGGAGGGAGCTGTGCGCCACGTTCGAGCAGGTGAGCGTGCATTTCTCCCTCGGGGAGCGCCGCTCGACGCCCATCCCGCAGGCGATGCGGGAGCAGATTGCGGCGCACCTCCTCGCCGACCCGGCTTGATCGATCCGGCCCGCCTCAGCGGCCGCTGGCGGTGAGCCCGTCCTCGGAGCCGTCATAGGCCCGCGGGCTGACGCCAAAACGCTCCTTGAAGAGCTTCGAGAAAGTGGTGCGGCTGCTGTATCCCACCGCCTTGGCGGCTTCCGCCACGCTCTTGCCGCTGGCCAGCGCTGCGCGCGCGGCTTCCAGCCGCTCTTCCTGCACGTAGGAATAGACCGTCGTGCCGAAGGCCTTGCGGAACCCGCGCTGCAGCCTGGGAACGGACAGGTCCACCATCCGGGCCAGCTCGTCGATGGAGGGTGGCGATTTGAGCCGGCTGCGCAGGCGCTCGCGCGCCGTGTTGAGGCTTTCGAGGTCGCTGCGCTTGAGCGCCGGGGCTTCGGTCTGGGCGCGCGCGGTATCGAAGAACAGGGCGATGAGCGCCGAGGCCATGCCTTTCACGAACACGTGCTGCAGCTCGCTCGAAGGCGTCTCATCGAGCGCCCGGCTCACCAGGCTCAGCATCCCGGGGCGCATCGGCGTCGAATAGGATTCGATGCGCGCATCCTCGCCATGGGCGAGGGCCACGATGGGGGCCGGCAGATGGTCCGTCGGCACGCCGAGCCAGTCGGTCAGATAGTCCGCGCGCACCAGCAGCGTGACGAAGCGTTGCCGCTTGCGGGTGGCGATGCGTGTCTCGAACTGCTCGCCCGGAGGGGCATGGAACAGGTTCGCCGTGGCGTCGTAGCCGTGCACGGCGAGCTTCGTGTCGAGCGAGCGCTCGCTCCACTCGCCGAAATCGAAGAACGAGAAGTTGACGAACGAGCGGCTGGTCCAGCGGTACCGCAGCTCCCGCCGCGAGGTGAAGTCCGCCATGAGCGCGATGAAGGAGGAGGCGAGCCGCAGCGAGGCGAGGCGGCCCGTTCCGAGCTCCGGCTTCAGCAGCCAGTGGTCCGGCCGCTGCGTCGGCACGAAGAACGAGTCGATGAACGCGGCGGAGCGTGCTGGCGCATCGGGGGGCATGGGCCGGCAGGATGCGTAATCGGTTTTGCGGGCGCAAGTGGGGGGAGCGCGGAGCTCCGGGTGGCCTTATGTATCGCAGACCGGCATCATGGATTCCAACGCAATCCAGCGGCACCCTGAAGGTGGGACCGGATGATCACGATCTACTCCGACGCGCATTTCGGCCACGCCCCGCAGAGCGAGCTGCTGGACGGCAGGCTGCAGCCCATCTTCGAGCGGCCCGAGCGCGCCCGCCGGATCATCGAGGCCGTCCGCGAAGCGAAGCTCGGCGAGGTGAGGGAGCCGGTGCCCTGCACCCTGGAGCCGATCCTGCGCGTGCACGATGCGGGGCTGGTGCGGTTCCTCGAAGAGGCCCGCAGGCTGTGGAAAGCCCAGGTCGGTGAGCAGGACACGCTGCCTTTCGCCCACTATGCGCGCGGCATGACGGTTCGCGAGCCCGAGTCGATCAACGGCAAGCTCGCCTTCTACGCCCTGGATGCCGTGACGCCGCTGACGGACGGCAGCTGGAAGGCTGCGCTCAACGGCGTGTCGGTGGCCCTGTCCGGCCTGGATGTCGTGCGCGGTGGTGCGCGCACCGCGTTCAGTTTGTGCCGGCCGCCGGGCCATCATTCCATGCGGGGGCAGTACGGCGGTTATGGCCTCTTCAACAACGTCGCCGTGGCGGCGCGCGCAGCGGTGGATTCCGGCGCGACGCGCGTTGCCGTGCTGGATGTCGATGTGCACCACGGCAACGGCACGCAGGACATCTTCTACGACTGCGCGGACGTGCTGTACGTCTCCATCCATGCGGATCCCCGCTACGGATATCCGTTCTTCATGGGGCACGCGGACGAGGCGGGGCGCGGCGAGGGAGAAGGCTTCAACGTCAACATGCCGATGCCGCACGGCACGGACTGGAAGGCGTATCGGCCGGTGCTGGCGGATGCGATCAAGCGCGTCCGCGAGTACGCGCCGGACATGCTGTTCGTCTCGCTGGGTGTCGATACTTCCGAAGGCGACCCCATCAGCCCCTTCAAGCTGC
>JBGAIL010000299.1:0-3425 GCA_044225565.1 Steroidobacteraceae bacterium
CTACTACCAGAACCAGGAAGGCAGGGCCGACAGCGGCATCCCGAAGCTGTACCGGGATTCGAACGGCAATGGCTTCTACGACGAGGGCGACACCCTCTCCCTGCCTTACGATCTGCCGCGCAGCCTGTTCCTGGGCGATCCGAACAACAATCACTCGGATGCGGCCATCCGTTCCGCTGTCGCGCGCCTGACGCACAAGCTCAACGACAGCACCCAGCTGCGCGCCAACGTGAGCTATTCCGACTCGGCCAACTCCATCCGCTCCGTCTACGGTTTCACGGTCTACGCGCCCATCTCGGCCGATGACGGCATCATCGAGGCGGACAGCGTGATCGAAGAGGACGACATCGAGTCGGTGGTGGCGGAGGTGTCGCTGTCCCACACGTTCGAGGCCATGGGCCGGGAGCACCAGCTCTTCCTGCTGGGCGGCTACGATCGGCACACGCGGGATCGCTACTCCGTGGGAATCTGCGTCCCGGACGCGGTCAGCATCTTCGGCCTGGACTTCGAAGCGGTCGACGTGCCGTTCGCCACGCGCGAGCAGTACGAGACCGGGGACGTCTGCTATCGCGACGGCTACAAGGAGAGGGTCTCGTCGTGGAACACCGGGGCGCAGGTGCTGCTGCAGCTGCAGGAGCGGTTGAGCGTGATCCTCGGCGGACGCTACGACAAGCTCGACTGGTACTACAACGACATGGCGCCGGTCGGCGGCGAAGTGCTGTTCGACGATACGGTGGATGAGTTCTCGTTCCGTGCCAGCGCCCTGTACAAGTTCAACGACGCGCTGAACGGCTACGCGCACTTCGCGCGCGGCTTCCAGCCGCAGCTCGGCAAGATCCGCGGCGGCGGCACGGTGGGCAACGAGCACGGCCGGCAGCTGGAGGCCGGGCTCAAGGCCGAATTCCTGCAGGGCCAGCTCGGTGCCTCGCTGGCCGTCTTCCAGCTGGACGTCGAGGACCAGGCCATCAGCGATCCCGACAACGTCCCCGGCGAGAGCTTCGTCCTCCCGGCCGGGAAGACCCGCTACCGCGGCGCGGAATTCGAGCTGCTCGGGCAGCTGAGCAAGGGTCTGAGCGTGGCGATGAGCTACGCCTACGTGAAATCCAAGGTGCGGGCCGCGGACGATGAGTTCCTGCTGGGCCGGGACGTGATTTTCGGGCCGCGCCAGAAGGGCTCGCTGGTGCTCGACTATGCGGTGGAATCCGCCAACAAGGCGCTCGACCGCCTCTCCTTCGGTGGCGCGGTCACCTGGTCGGGCAAGCAGAACCAGACGCCTTTCTTCGCCGATGCCGTGATTCCTTCTTATACGGTGCTCAATCTGCACGCCTCCTATGCGATCACCGACCGCACCGCGCTGGAGCTGAACGCTTCGAACGTGCTGGACAAGCGCTACTTCCTGCCGGGTCCGACGGACTACGAGTACCTGGTGTTCTACGGTCAGCCGCGGGCCATCGAGCTCACCGTCCGCACGTCGTTTTGACGAGGCGGCGCAGCGCTGGATAGCATCGCGCACGACTTCGTGGTGCGCACCTTGGTCAACGACGGCGAAAGCAACCTGGCCGCGGTCGAGGCTCGCCTCCTCGGCGCCGTGTGCGCCGACGGGGGCTCCGCGGCCGCCAGGCGCGATCTGCTCCGCGTATGGCTGAAAACCGGGAACACTCCCCAGCTCGCCCGGGCGCTGCTGAATTCGCAGTGGCGTGGCGATCTCGACCACGGGCTCGCCACGGCCATCGGCCGGCATCTCCTGAAAATGGGATGCTTCGAGCCGGCGGCCTCGGCCTTCGACGCGGCGCGGGCGCTGCATCCTGCCGATGCGCGCGCCCATCGGCTCTTCGCGCACTGCCTGTTGAAGATCGGGTCCGTCGAGCAGGCCGTGGCTCCTCTTCGTTCCGCCTGCGCGTTGCGACCTCACGATCCCAACTGCATGACGGACCTCGCACGGTGCCTGGCCATCTCCCACCAGGCGTCCCGGGATCCTCGATTGCGCGAGGAAGCAGTGCGGCTGCTGGATGCGGCCATCGCCATCGACCCGGGCTGTGTGCCAGCCAGCTTTCGGCGCGCGCTGATTCACGAGGAGGATGGTGAGTTCGAAGCCGCCAGGGGGCTGCTCGAGCGGGCCGTCGAGGTCTCACCGGAGTTCCTGCCCGCTCTGACCAGCCTTCTCGAAGCGGGCGCGGAGTCGAGCGCGGAGCTCGCAGCAAGGATCGAGCGACTGGCGAGCAGCGCTTCCCATCCGCCGCTCGAGCAGGCGCGGGCCTTCCGGGCGCTGGGGAAGCGGGCCGAGCGCTCGGCCGAGTACGATCGGGCATTCGCCTTTTTCGAGAAGGCGAACCGGGTCGCCGGGGGCGGCTCGGGACACGATCCGAAGGCGCATGCGGCCTACGTCGACCGCCTCATCGAGCACTACTCCGCGGACTTCTTCGCCCGTGCCTGGCGCGTGGAGCGCGAGGATCGCGGAGGCCGATACGTGTTCGTGATCGGCATGCCGCGAAGCGGCACCACGCTGGTGGAGCAGGTCCTGGCCTGCCACCCGCAGGTCGCGGCCGCCGGAGAGTTGAGCTACTTCCTGAACCTGGAGAAGCGCGATCAGGCGCTGCATGCATCCGACGGCGGCGCTCCACCCGATCTCGACCGGCGTCTCTGCGCGGAAGGCCTGGCACGGATCGCCTCCGGCTACCGGACCATCGCCGATGGCGTATCGCGCGACGCCGTGCGCGTGGTCGACAAGATGCCATTCAATTTCACGCAGCTCGGCACCATCGCGGCGACGTTCCCCGACGCACGGATCATCTGTTGCGAGCGCCATCCGGCGGATGTGGGGCTGTCCTGTTTCGTCGAAGCCTTCAACGACGACATGCCGTTCGCGCAGACTCTGGAGGACATCGGCTGGATGCTGCGCGATCACCGGCGCCTGACGGCGCATTGGCATCGCGTGCTCGGTGCCCGCATCTTCACGGTGACCTACGAGGATCTGGTGCGCGATTTCGACACCGTGGCCCGGGGAGCCATCGGCTGGTTGGGGCTCGACTGGGATCCGCGCTGCGCCCGATTCCACGAGAGGGCCGGTACCGTGCAGACTCCGAGCAAGCGGCAGGTGCGACAACCGCTGTATGCGGGCTCCATCGGCCGATGGAAGCGCTTCGAGAAGCATCTTGCGCCCCTCATCGGGCGGCTCGGCGAGCAATAGAGCGTCTGCGCGCAGGCTCGTCGGTCGGCTATGCTATTCGCATCCATCGCGCGGGTGCGGATAGGGAGTGGGACTGCAAATGAAACGGTATGTCTGGTTGCTGTGGGCAGCCGCCTGCATCGCTGCGCCGGCCGGCGCCGAAGAATTCGACGTCAAGGCGCACTACGAGAAGTCCGAGCATCAGATCGTGATGCGCGACGGGGTGAAGCTCTACACCGTCGTTTACATCCCCCGGGAT
>JBGAIL010000045.1:0-28658 GCA_044225565.1 Steroidobacteraceae bacterium
CGAGGACAAGCTGCTGCTCAAAGTGCGCATCGAGCGGCTCGGCAAGCCGAACTCCTTCTCGCAGCAGCAGCCGAGCTTCTGCCAGCACGTGCTGCAGGAGCCGCAGATCGAAAGCGCCGATGCTGCGGCAGGCGTCTACGTGACGCGCACGCCATTCCTCTATTTCGAGACGCAGCTCGACACGCAAGTGGTGCTCGCGGGAGTGGCGTACCACCATCTGGTCGAGCACGAAGGGAATCTGCGCATCCGCTTGAAGAAGGTGGAGCTCGTCAACTGCGACGCGGCGCTGCCTTCCATCCAGCTGTTCCCGTGAGCGCGCAGGAAGAGGGCGGGCTCCCGTTCCAGAAACCCTGCGATGCGCTGCTGCACGCGGCGCGCATTCACCCGGATCGGCCGTTTCTCCGCGTGCTGCCCGAGACGGCCGGCATCTATGGCATCGAAGCCCGCAGCCACACGTATGCGCAGACCGCGGAGCGGGTGGAGGCGCTGAAGCACTGGTACGAAGCCGCCGGCATCGGGCACGGGCATCGTGTCGGGCTGATGCTGCAGAACCGGCCCGGATTCTTCTTCAACTGGCTCGCGCTCAATGCGCTCGGCGCTTCCGTGGTGCCGCTCAGCACGGAATGGCGTGCGACGGAGCTGGAGTACGTCGTCGGGCACAGCGAGCTCTGCATGGCGGTGGTGCAGCCCAATCGGGTGGCGGAGCTGGAAGCAGCGGCTGAGTCCCTTTCGCGGTCGGTGAGCGTGACCACGGAACGGGAATTGGAAGAGGGTGCGGCCGGTCGGCACCGTCGCGTCACCGAAGCTGCGGCCCGCATCGCGGGCGTGCCCGACATCCATACCGAGTGCGCGTTGTTGTATACGTCCGGCACGACGGGTCGTCCGAAGGGCTGCATTCTGCCCAACGAGTATTTCATCCAGGCCGGGCACTGGTACGCCACGATCGGCGGCGCCTGCACGGTGAGGCCGGGTGAAGAGCGCATGCTCACGCCGCTGCCCACTGCGCACATGAACGCGATGGCCTGCTCGACGATGTGCATGCTGATGACGGGCGGCTGCCTGATCGCGCTGGACCGTTTCCACGCGAGCACGTGGTGGCAGAGCGTGCGCGAATCACAGGCGACCATCGTTCACTATCTGGGCGTGATGCCTGCGATGCTGATGTCCGCTCCACCTTTGCCGTCGGATCAGGATCATCAGGTGCGGTTCGGGTTCGGCGCGGGGGTGAATCCCAAGCTGCACGCGCCGTTCGAGGAGCGTTTCGGTTTTCCTCTGCTCGAAGCGTGGGCCATGACCGAGACGGGGTCCGGCGCGGTGGTCATCGCGAACCGGGAGTCGCGGCACGTCGGCACGGCCTGCTTCGGCAGAGCGGAGCACCGGGTGGAATACCGACTCGTCGATGACGAGGGGAAGGACGTGCCGGTGGGCGTCCCGGGAGAATTGCTGGTGCGCGGACGGGGCGCGAATCCCCGCTTCGGCTTTTTCGCCGGGTATCTGAAGGACGCCGCGGCCACGGATGAGAGCTGGCGTGGCGGGTTCTTCCACACCGGTGACGTGGTTCGAGCGGACGCGGAGGGGAATCTCTTCTTCGTCGACCGCAAGAAGAACGTCATCCGCCGCAGCGGCGAGAACATCTCGGCGGTGGAAGTCGAAAGCGCGCTCATCCGGCATCCCGGGGTGCGCTCGGTGGGCGTGGCGGCGGTGCCGGATGCGATTCGGGGCGACGAGGTGCTGGCATGCGTCGTGCTCAAGGACGCGCCGGGGGAAGGCGGCCACCGGGCGACAGCCCAGGGCGGTGTCGCAAGTCCGCAGGCATCGTCCAGTGTGCGTGAAGCGCTCGCCCAGGAGCTCGTGCGATTCGCGCTGTCGCAGATCGCCTATTTCAAAGTGCCGGGCTACGTGGTGTTCTGTGATGCGCTGCCGCTCACCGCCACCGAAAAGATTCAACGCGCAGAGCTGCGTGCGCTGGCGGTGAAGTCTCTCGAAGCCGGCGACGCCATCGACACGCGTGCGCTGAAGAAGAGGGACGTCGCGGCATGACCCGCAAGTCCGATCGCGCCGGTTACGAAGGCATCGCGGTCGCCGTCCCCGTGACTATCCCGTACGCGCGCTACTCGACCAGGAGCGCGCATTGGTGGCTCGCCCGCGCACTGCGGGAGCTGCTGGAGCAGTCCGGCCTGCGCAAGGAGGAAATCGACGGCCTGTGCGTGTCCAGTTTCCTGCTCGCTCCGGATACCGCGGTCGCTCTCGTGCAGCACTTCGGCGTATCCCCACGCTGGCTGGATCACATCCCGATGGGTGGCGCGTGTGGCGTCGTGGCTCTGCGGCGCGCGGCGCGTGCCGTGCAGGCGGGCGACGCGGACATCGTCGCCTGCATCGCCGGCGACACCAATCATGTCGATTCCTTCCGTCAGACGGTCTCGAGCTTCAGCCAGTTCGCACGCGACGCGGTGTATCCGTACGGCTCGGGCGGCCCCAACGCGAGCTTCGCGTTCCTCACCAGCTACTACATGCGCGAGTTCGGCGCGACGTCCGAAGATTTCGGCAAGCTCTGCGTCGCCCAGCGCGAGAACGCGCTCAAGTTCCCGCACGCCTTGATGAAGAAGCCGCTCACGATGCAGGAGTACCTGGAGGCGCGGCCCATCGCCGAGCCGCTGCGCCTGTTCGACTGCGTGATGCCTTGCGCCGGCGCGGAAGCGTTCCTCGTCATGCGGGCCGGGCGCGCGGCGGCGCTGGGTCTGCATGCAGCCCGCATCCTGGGCACCATCGAGCGTCACAATGCCTTTCCGTCGGATCCCATCCAGATGCGCGGCGGGTGGGCGCTGGACCGCGAGGATCTCTATGCCCAGGCCGGCGTCGCGCCCGCCGATATGGATTTCGTGCAGACCTACGACGACTATCCCGTCATCACCCTGATGCAGCTCGAGGACCTGGGTTACTGCGGCAAGGGCGAAGGCCCGGCGTTCGTGCGCGAGCATACGTTCACGGTCGATGGGTCGTTCCCGGTCAACACGAGCGGCGGCCAACTCTCGGTGGGGCAGGCCGGCGCGGCGGGGGGCTATCTGGGGCTGGTCGAGGCGCTGCGTCAACTGACCGATGCGGCGGAGAATCGCCAGGTGCGCGATGCGCAGCTCGCGCTGGTGAGCGGCTTCGGCATGATCAATTACGACCGCGGCCTGTGCACCGGCGCGGCGATTCTCGCGCGAGATGCGGCATGACGCAGCCACTCACCCGGCCGAAGCGCAAGAATCCGGTCCTGCGCACGCGGCAGGCGACGTTGCCACCGACGACCCGCAGCCGTGTCGCGCTCGGCATGACTGCCGCGGCGGCCGAAGGCCGCTTCGAGCTTCAGGAATGCGTCGAGTGCGGCACCGTCCAGTATCCGCCGCGTGAAGCCTGCGTGAGCTGCCTTTCTGCGGAGCTCGCGTGGCGCGAGCAGGCCGGTGACGGAGAGCTCATCTCCGAGACCCGCCTGCAGCACAGCAACGATCTGTTCTTCCGCGAGCGGCTGCCGTGGCGCCTGGGCCTGGTGCGGCTGGATCGCGGGCCCGCCGTCGTCGCGCACCTGCACGGCGACATCGCGCCAGCTCCGGCGCGCGTGCGAATCATCGCGAGGCTCGACAAGGCCGGGCAGGCAGTCCTCGTGGCGTTACCCGAGAAGGATGTGGCGAACATGGCCGACGACAGGCAGCTGCGCGAGATGACGTGCGATCTCAAATTCCGCAAGGTGCTGGTCACCGATGGCAAGACGGCGCTGGGCCAGGCGGTGACGCGCGCCGTCGTCGACGCGGGCGCCGACCTGGTGGGGGTGGGCCATGCCGAGCCGTGGAAGCGCCTGCCGGGGCTCGACGAGCTCGCGAAGCTGAGGCCGGTGAGCCTGCTGCCGCTCGACGTCACGAATCCGAAGTCGGTGAAGGAGGCCGCGGCCGAGATCGGCGGGCGCGTCGACGTCCTCGTCAATACGGCGGAATTCCATCGCGGCTACGGCATCGGCGGCCGCACCGGAACGGACGTGGCGCAGAGCGAGATGGACGTGAACTACTTCGGCCTGCTGCGGCTGGCGCAGGAGTTCGGGCCGGCGATGCAGCACCGCGGAGCGGACGGGCAGTCGAGCGCCGTCGCCTGGGTGAACCTGCTTTCCATCTACGCGCTGAGCAATTTCCCGCCGCACGGCACGTTCTCCGCTTCCAAGGCGGCGGCATACTCGCTTTCGCAATGCCTGCGCGCGGAGATGCGTCCCGCGGGCATCCGGGTGATCAACGTGTTCCCCGGGCCCATCGACGACGAGTGGAACCAGCTGGTGCCTCCGCCGAAGCTCGCTCCGCGTGCGCTGGCGGCGGCCATCGTCAAGGCGCTGCAGGATGGCGTGGAGGATGTGTATCCCGGCGACGTCGCGCAGGAATGGCGTGCGCGCTGGAGGGAGAATCCCAAGGTGCTGGAGCGGGAGCTGGCGCTGTGAGCGGCAAGATGCGCCAGACGGCCATCGTCACCGGCGGCAGCTCGGGCATCGGCGCTTCGGTGTGCCGTTCTTTCCTGGATGCCGGCTACGAAGTGATCTCGCTCGCGCGGCATCCCGCGGAGCAGCGCTCGCCGAAGCTCACTTCGATCGAAGTGGACTTGATGGATACGAAGATGACTGCCGAGGTGGCGCGGGACCTCGCGGCCAGCCGGCCAGCGGCGACCATCGTGCACAACGCTGGCGCGGTGCGCGAGAAGGTCCTGGAAGAGGTCTCGCTCGAGGATCTCACCGCACTGTTCCATCTCCACATGGCGGCGGGCCTCACGCTGGTGCAGGCGAACCTGGCCGCCATGAAGCAGGAGCGCTACGGCCGCATCATCCTCGTTTCCACGCGTGCCGTGCTCGGGCTCGCCAAGCGCACGGCGTACTCGGCGACGAAGGCGGGCATGATCGGCATGACGCGCACCTGGGCGCTCGAGCTCGCTCCCTTCGGCATCACGGTCAACGCCGTCGCGCCCGGACCCATCGCGGAGACCTCCATCTTCCACGAGATCATTCCGGCGGACAGCCCGAAGGTCGCGGCGGTGGCGCAGTCCGTTCCCGTGAAGCGGCTCGGCCGGCCGGACGACGTGGCGCGCGCGGTGCTGTTCTTCGCTTCCCCCGAGAACACGTTCATCACGGGGCAGACCTTGTTCGTCTGCGGCGGCACGTCCGTCGGAAGCATCACGTTCTGAAGCGCGCGCAGGCGGCGCAGGAGCTCCTCATGCCCAGTGACACTCTCTTCAAGCTCGCCGCGGAGCTGGCTTCAGGCGCCATCCGCGTGGTGGACCTCACGCAGACGCTGTCGCCGGATTTTCCGCAGATCTCCCTGCCGCCGGAGCTGGGACAGGTGCGGCCGTTCCGCATCGAGGAGATCTCGCGCTACGACGAGCGGGGTCCGGCCTGGTACTGGAACAATTTCTCGTGCGGCGAGCACACCGGTACTCATTTCGATGCGCCCATCCACTGGATCTCGGGGAAGGATCTGCCCCAGAACGCCGTGGACACCGTGCCTGTGCAGACGCTCATCGCGCCCGCGTGCGTGATCGATTGTTCGCGCGAAGCTGCGGCGAATGCGGATTTCCTGCTCACCGTGGAATTCGTGCGGACGTGGGAAAAGGCGCACGGCACGATTCCCAAGGGCGCATGGGTACTGATGCGCACCGACTGGTCGAAGCGCACGGACCCCGTGGCGTACCAGAATTACGACGAGACCGGGCAGCACACCCCCGGGCCCGACGCCGAGGTGGTGCGCTTCCTGGTGGAGCAGCGTGGCGTGCTCGGCTTCGGCTCGGAGGCCATCGGGACGGATGCGGGGCAGGGGTATCACCTGTCGCCGCCGTATCCCTGCCACTACTATATGCACGGCAACGGGCGGTACGGGCTGCAATGCCTGACGAACCTGGACCTCCTGCCTCCGACGGGCGCGGTGATCATCTGCCCGCCGCTCAAGATCAAACAGGGGTCGGGGAGCCCGTTGCGGGTGCTGGCGCTGGTGGCCGGCTAGGCGACCGGGCAGACGATTCGTGCGGGAGTTCGGGATTGACGAAGCGGAATGGCTCTTTCGGCGCGCGCACCGCGGCGCGCCAGCTCATGGACGACCTCGGTCGCGTCGCAGGCGATGGCGGGAAAGTGTGCCAGCTCGGCGGCGGCAATCCGGCGTGGATTCCCGAAGTGGCCGAAGAGCTCATGAAGGCGGTGCGCGACATCGCGAGCGATCCGGCGTTGTTCCGCCGTTTCGCCACGGCCTATAGCGGCCCGGAAGGTGACCGGTCGACGCGCGAAGTGCTCGCGGAATGGTTGTCACCGCGGCTGAGCAGTGCGCTGTCCTGGCGCAACATCGCGCTGTGCGCGGGGACGCAGTCCACGCTCTACGCGCTGTTCAATCTCTTCTCGCAGGCGGGTCCGGGCGAGGAGTCGCGAGTCGTGCTGCCGATGAGCCCGGAATATCTGGGCTACGTGGGGCTGACGCCGGCGGCGGGCCTGCGCACCGTGCGGGCGCGCATCGAGGAGATCGGCGCGAACCGTTTCAAGTACCGGGTCGATCTCGGCGCGCTTTCGCTGGACGAGCGCGATGTGGCGCTGTGCGTCTCCCGGCCTTCGAATCCGTCGGGCAACGTGCTGGGGGATGCCGAAGTGCGCGCACTGCTCGAGCGTGCGAGCGGCGCAGGCATCCCGCTCATTCTCGATTCGGCATATGGAAACCCGTTCCCGGGCATCGATTTCACGCAGGGCACGCCCGGTTGGCAGCCTGGCATGGTGCTCTGCCTGTCGCTCTCCAAGCTGGGATTGCCGGCGGTCCGCACCGGCATCGTGGTTGCGGACGAGGCCGTAGTGGACGCGGTGGCCAATGTCACGGCGACCACGGCGCTGGCTCCGCCGAGCACCGGCGCAGTCATCGCGGACAGGCTGATTCGTTCCGGCGCCTTCGAGCGCGTGATCGCGATGGTCCGGCCGTTCTACGAAAGAAGGCGCGATCTCGCGGTGGAGTGGCTCGATGCCGCATTCGCGGGGCTGCCTTATCGGCTGCACGTTCCGGAAGGCGGGTTCTTTCTCTGGCTGTGGCTGCCCACGCTGAAGATCCGTTCCTCGGCGCTCTACGAGCAGCTCGCGCAGCGTGGCGTGGTCGTGGTTCCGGGCGAGCACTTCTTCGCGCCGGACGAGGTGGCGCATTGGCCGCACGCCACCCAGTGCCTGCGCATCAACTACGCGCAGAGCGAGCCGGACGTGCTCGAGGGGCTGCGTTTGATCCGGGACGTGGCGGAGGCGAGCCTCGGATAGGCTATCCGCGTCGCGCCGCTTCGATCGCGGCGATGTCGATCTTCTTCATCGTCATCATCGCCTCGAACGCGCGCTTCGCGGCCTTGCGATCGGGATCGGTGGTGGCTTCCAGCAGCACGCGCGGCGTGATCTGCCAGGACAACCCCCATTTGTCCTTGCACCACCCACATGCGCTTTCCGTACCGCCGTTGCCGACGATGGCGTCCCAATAGCGATCGGTCTCGGCCTGGTCCCCGGTGACGATCTGGAACGAAAAGGCTTCGTTGTGCTTGAAAGCCGGGCCACCGTTCAGCCCGAGGCAGGGCACGCCCACCACCGTGAACTCGACCGTGAGCACCTGCCCCTGCTTGCCGGACGGATAGTCGCCGGGAGCGTGGTGGACTGCGGTGACGGCGCTGTCCGGGAAGGTGCGGGCGTAGAACCGGGCGGCTTCCTCGGCAGTGCCGTCATACCAGAGGCAGATCACGTTTCGGGTCATCGGCGGTCTCCACGGTGGATGATGCGGGAACGGACAGATCGGGGTCGGGTTCCGATCCGGGCCGGCGTCGAGCGACAGCAGGCCGCCATGATGAGCCACCCGCTCGCAGGGAGCCAGGGCGGCTCCGTCCGGCCGGGGCACCGGATCACGGGGCGATGCCGATCTGCATCACCAGCATCGCCAGCGCCATCACCATCATCATGAGATTCTCCGTCAGCGAGACGAAGCCCAGAGGCACGTTGCTCGATCCACCGACGCAGGCGCATTTGAGCTCGCGCCGGTCGACGTAGACCGCCTTGAACACCGAATAGGCCCCGACGGTCCCGATGAACAGGGCGAGCGGCGCGGCCAGCCAGGTGGCAGCCCCCGCCGCCATCAGGACTCCCGCACCGCCCTCGGCCAGGGGATAGAGATAAGCGTAGGGGACCCAGCGCCGCGCCAGCACGTCGTAGTTGAGGAACATGGTGGAGAACGTCTCGATGTTCTGCAGCTTGAGGATCGCGAGCACGCACATGCTGAAGCTGATGAACCAGCCGAGCGCGTGCCAGGAGAGTGGCGTCCCGAACACGGCATGACTGACGGCGAGCGCCATCAGCGCCGTCATGGCGAACACCGCGAGAACGGGTCGATAGCTGGTCGCCTTCGGATCGCGCACCGGCTTGCCGAAGTAGCGGCGCAGGTCCTCGTAGCCGCCCACGCGCTGGCCGTCGATGAAGGTCTGCGGCGTCGTCTTCACCTGATGCTCGGCGCGAAACGCGTCGGTCTCGGCCCGCGTCCGCAGCCAGCGGTCTTCGACTTCGAATCCCTGCTGCGCGAGCAGATGCCTGGCCTTCAGGCCGTACGGACACACATGACCGGGCATCACCATTCGATACAGCGTCGCTCGTTTCGGGGATGGCGCGGGCGGCATGACGGGTCCTCTCACGACGGTTGCCAGATGAAACCGATGCGCGCACTGTACGTTCCGTACCCCGGTACGGAGTCAACATGAAGACGGGCACGATCAGCTGGCTGGCCGGGGAAGGCGAGGTTGGAGTCGAAACGGTACGCTACTACCAGCGGCTGCGGCTTCTGCCGACACCGCCCCGTGGGGCTCGCGGATCAGCGCGCGGCCGGATCCGCCGCTATGGCGCTGCCGATGCGCAACGCCTGCGATTCATCCGCTCCGCCCAAGCCGCCGGCTTCACTCTGGAGCAGATCCGCGAGCTGCTGCGGCTTGACGGCGGTTGCGATCGGGCGCGTGCCCGGAGCATTGCGAGCGAGCGCATTCACGCGCTCACCGCGCAGATTGCCGCGCTCCAGCGCAGCCGGCAGGCCTTGCGGCGACTGCTGCGGCAGTGTCAGGCCGGCTTGCCCGGCGCCTGTCCCATCATCGCCGCTTTCGAAGAGGCCTGACGGCTACTCGCCCGGCCCTGCGCGTTCCGGCGCTCACTCCCGCCTGCCCTTGATCCTGTAGATGACTCCGATCACGGCAACCAGGGCGATTCCGAGCGAGCTGTGCAAGGGATCCTCATAGAACACTGCGGCAATGAGCGCTGCGTTCACCACCAGCCCCAGCACGGCGGGCAGCGGAAAGAACGGCATGCGGAACGGCCTTGCCAGATCCGGCTCGCGATGGCGCATGCGGATGGCGGCCAGATCCATGCTTGCCACGACGATGGCGGTGGTCGGCACGGCCATGGCGATCAATTGCTCATATCCACCGGTGACCGTCAACAACGCCGCCGCGGCAGCGGTTACAGCGAGCGACACGCGCGGAGTGCCAGACGTTGAAACGCGAGCGAAGATCGCCGGCAGCGCCCCGTCGCGCGCCATGGCGAAACCGATCCGGCTCAGGAACATGAGGAAGAGGTTCGCGATGGCGATCACCGAGACGATCGCGAGCGCAGTCACGAACGTCCCGCTCGATTGACCGAGCACCTGTGCCGCCGCATCCGCGGCAGGCAGGTTCGATGCAGCCATCTGCTGCGGAGTGAGGGCATGCAGCATGGCTGCGTTGACGAGCACGTACAGCGTGGTGACGATCGCGATGCCGCCGAAGGTCGCCCGCGCGATATTGCGCTCGGGTGAGTGGATTTCCTCGCAGAAGTACACGCTCGTGGTCCAGCCTCCGTAGGTGTTGTAGACGGCCCGCATGCCGATGGCGACGGCGGCCAGGGTGAGCGTTGGCGAGACCTCCTTCGTCTCGCTCACGGCAGCCCCTGCGGGCGAGGCCAGGAGCAGGACGATGAACGCCATCAGGCCCAGCCCCTTGAGCAGGCTGCCGATGCTTTGAGTCGCGCCGCTCGTGCGCGTGCCGGTCCAGTTCAGGGCGAACAGGATCGCGATGAGCCCGATGGCGAGGGCGGCAACCGGCGCGTCGGCGAGAAATCCCAGCCGGTGCAGGTACTCGGCGAACACGACCGAGACGAATGCGACGACGATGACGCCCTGGAACCAGTCGGCCCAGCCGACCAGGGTGCCCGCGAACGGGCCGAAGGCGCGAGCCGCCAGGGCGTACGGCCCGCCCGCACGCGGAACCGAGGAGCCGAGCTCGACCAGGGCGAAAGCGTCGATCATCGCCATGAGGCCGCCAGCGGCCCAGGCGAGCAGGATCAGGTGCGCGCTCGGCAATGCCGCCGCCACGATACCCGGCGCGCGCATGATGCCCTGGCCGACGACGCCGCCGACCACCACCGCGATGCCGAACCCTATGCCGAGGACGCGGAGCAGCGTGCGCGTCTGGACGCGAGGAATCATTCAGCCCTTTGTTCTAGTTGTCATGGGCTGTGAGCCCGGCGCTCATTGTAGCCCAGGACGTCGGGCCTGACTCATCCGGCCGGGTCGCGGGCGCAATGCGCCTGCCGCCCGGGCCCGGCCGCTACGGAGCGCCCCTCGGCTAGAAGCGCATGTTGTACGAAAGCCCGACCCGACGACCCTCCGCGAGGATGTTGAAGAATCCGAAATTCCCGGCGTTGGTCGAGATGACGTACTTCTCGTCCAGCAGGTTCGAGACGCTCAGGGCCAGCGTGCCGGCGCCGAGCTCGTAGGCGAGCGAGGCGTCCATCACGAAATAGCTGTCCGTGTTGATGAAGCCGTTGTAGTAGTCATCGGTCTCGTAAGGCGTGCGCGAAGCGGTGTAGTTCGCGAGCAGGCGGCCTTCCAGTTGCGGCGCGAGCCTCGCTTCCGCATAGGCGGTCACGCGCGTCGGGGAAACCGTGGCCGTGCTCACCTTCTCCACGATGCCCGTATCGGGGCTTCTGAACTCCCCGTCCTGGTAAGTGAACATCCCGCCGACCTTGAGCCCGTCCCGCACGCGGAAGTCGAGCGTCGCTTCGACGCCCTTGTAGCGTTCCGGCTGGCGCAACGGAATGAGCGGGCAGATCTGCTGGCCGGCGCAGCTCGGGTCGGGCCCGGCATTCGCCGAGAGCGAGGACTCGGAGAAGAAGGCGGCGATGGTCGCGTCCGTCCTGCCGCCCGAGTAGCGATATCCCACTTCGTACTGCGTCGCCTTGGCCGGTTGCAGGTTGATGAGCGACGGGTCGAGCGCGTCGCGCGCAGCCCGGCTGAACTCCGTGATCTGCGCGCCCTGGCTGATGCCGGCGAACATCTGCGAGGTGGCGTTGAAGTCGTAGATGACGCCGATGTTGAACAGCGACAGCGAGAAGTCCGGGATGTCTCCCGGCTGGGCGAAGCCGCTCCCGTCTCCCGGAACGAAGCCGAACTCGCTGCCCCTGTCGCTGATGCTTCCTTCATACCTCTCGTGCCGCGCCCCTCCCGTGAAGGTGAGGCGGCCGTACGGCACTTTGGCCTGCGCGAAGCCGGAGAGCGTCTCGAGCGTCACTTCCGGCGAGAAGAAGCCGAGGATGATGCTGGTGTCGGCCGGATCGAAGTAGGGCATGTACGTGGTGTTCTCCAGGTAGTCGATGCCGTAGGTGACGGTGGCCTCCCTCGACTCGCCGATGGATCCCAGTGGCGTCGTCATGCTGGTGCGTACCCCGAAGCGATCGTTGTCGGAGTAGTTGGCGTCCTGATACACGACGCCGTCGAAGTAGGTACTGAAACGGTTCACCTCGTGCTGATCCTGCACGTACAGCATGATGTCGAGCGCGCTGTTCAGCACGGCCCGGTGCCGATAAGACAGCGTGCCCACGTAGTTGCGGCGCTGGGCCTCGTCCTCGCTGGCGAGCGGGAAATGCACCACGGGGCCGCGATAGGGCACGCCGTCCACCGCATCCGCGCCGGCTCCGTAGTAGTCGCCGAGATCGTCGCGATACCACACCAGAGACCCCACCAGCTCGCTCTCCTCCGTCAGCGCGTAGCCGAGCGTCAGGTCGAAGCCGAGAGAATCGGTGATGTTCTGGTTGGTCAGCGCCTGGCCGCGAGGATCGTGCCGGAGCTCGTCCTTGCCGTAGCCGACGCCGAGGTAGTAGTCGACGCGCCCGGCGCGCGCGCCGGCGCCGGCGTAGACCTCGCTCTCCCAGCTGCTGCCTGCGCTGGTGTTGAGACTGGTCCGGGCCCTGAAATTCGTTTCCGGCTGCTCCTGGGTGCCGCGTCGCGTCATCATGTTGATGACGCCGCCCGGCGCGCCGTATCCGTACACCGCCGTGGCGCCGCGATTCACTTCGATGCGCTCCACGGCGAACGGCGAGATGTTGTACGCATCGCTGCAGCTGCCCACCAGCAGGCTCTGCGTGAGCGGCACGCCGTTGATCAGGAATGCAGCGGTGCGGCCGCGCAGCTTGGAGGTGCAGCCGCTGCCGCGGCTGTCGGAGTTGGGCGTCATGCCCGGTATCGTGGCGTCGAGCAGATCGAGGGGGTCGGTGGAGATCAGCTGATTTCGCGCGATCGCGGCCTCGTCGATGATCGAGATCGAAGCGGGGATCTCGCGGACCCGGGTGGCGCCAGAGCGCGTGGCGGAGACGGTGATCGTGTCGATGGAGGAGGAATCCACGGCGCTCGCGCCGCTTTCGGCAGGGGCCTGCGCGGAGCCTTGCGCCTGCTGGCCGGGTTCTGCCATGGCGAGCAGCATGTTCCCCCCGGTGCGGGCCGCGCGACCGCCCACTTCGTTGCCGGCCGGCTTCGATACGGCCACGGTTCGATCGCCCAGGAACTGGAATTGCAGCCCGCTGCCTTGCAGCAACCGCTCCAGCGCCTCACGGGCCGACAGGGAGCCCACCACGGCGGGGCTGCGATGATCCAGCGCGAGCCGCGTCTCGTAAACCAGCTGCAGTCCCGTCTGTTCGGCGAGCTGATGCAGCGCAGCGGACAGAGGCTGCGCCGGGATGTCCAGCGAGACGACGGGCTCGGCGGCCTGCGTCAGGCTCGCGGTGGAGGCCATCAGCACCAGGCAGAGAGACAGGGAGGCGACTCGCATGGGGCGCTCACTCATTGGCGAAGCATTTGCTCCGCAGGGTAAGACTGGTTTGCGCGGCCGCGCGACACCATTTTTTTGAAGGTCACTGTTCCCGGGGAGGCTCGCCGGTGTTGCGGCGTATCACCAGCACGTTTCCCGTGCGTCGAACGTCTGCATCCTGCACGTGCCTCAGGTATTCCACCAGCGCGTGCGGATCGTCGGCGTTGAAGATTCCGCTGATGCGCAGCGCGCCGAGAGCCGGATCGCCCACCTGCATCTGCAGGCCGTTGTAGCGATTGAACTCGTCCACGGCCGCATCGAGGCGCTCGTTCTCGAAGATGATCCGGCGCTGCAGCCAGGCGACCGCGGATTGCGAGCCCATGGAGCCGGGCGAGTCCGATGCCACGCTGGCCGAGCCGGAGGTCCCGATGTCGATGGACTGTTTCGCGCTCAGAAACACCGGCCCGGCCGGCGATGCCCGCGAGGCCGGGTCGGCCGCGCTGCGTGGACTCGTCGCGTTGCCCGGCCCAGGCCCTCCCTGAGCCTCGCGCGGCTGCACGCGCACCTTGCCTTCGATCACTGCGACCCGCGTGCCTTGCGGAAGATTGTGTACGTTGAACTCGGTGCCGAGGGCGCGCACGGTGGCCAATGGCGTCTCGACTTCAAAGGGCCGGTCGGGATCGGCGGCAACGCGGAAGAACGCCTCGCCGGCCGGGAGCTCGATGCGGCGGTGCTCGTCATCGATGTGCACGCTGATCCGCGTCAGCGTGTTGAGCTGGACTACCGAGCCATCCTCCAGGACCAGCGAACGCTGCTCACCTCGCGTCGTCTGGTATTGCGTTCCCCGAGGCGAGGAGAGGTGGACCCAGGAGGCGATCAGGCTCGCGAGGAAAACGCTCGCTGCAGCCGCGAGTCCCAGGATTCGCGCGCGCGACCTGCCTGGAGGGGTTGTGCCGGCGCGCGCTTGCTCGAACGCCAGGACGTTGGCGTGCTTCGACTTTCGAACCAGCTCGAGCAGATCCTCGCGCGAGAGGTCCGGCCACGAGCGGCTCGACTGGGCGAGCCCCAGGTCGTGGCGAGCTCGAGGTATTCCTGCACATGGACCGGGGATTGGGCGAGCCACTGCGCGAATCGCGCCCGGTCTGCCGTGGCGAGGTCGCCTTCGCGGATCGTGCTCAGCCAGCTGAGTGCTTCCTGCTCGGCAGTGCTCATAAGTCCCGCAACCTTCTGCGGCAGAACGCGATGGCCGCATGCAGATGTTTCTTGACCATCGAGGCGGAGATGCCCGCTTGCGTGCCGATCGCGCCGCGTCAGCCCGTCGCGCGGGTGCAGGATCAGGATGGCGCGCTGCAAGGCCGGCAGCGCCTCCAGTGCGCCGCGCAGCCGCTCGCTCACCTGATGCGAGACGGTGAGGCTGAACGGAGTGGGATCGCTGCCTGGCAGCTCTTCCAGCGGTGCGCGCTGCGCCTCAGCTCTCTCGCGCAGCTGGTGCTCGAAGAGCAGGTTGCTCGCGATGCGGAAGAAGATAGGCATCCGGCTGCTCGATCCGGTCCGGATCGCCGAGGCGGATGAAGCGCAGGTAGGTCTCCTGCGCGATGTCCCGCGCGTCGACGATGTTGCCACCCCTGCCCAACCGTTGCCGCAGGAATCTCAACAGGTCGGCGCCGCGCTTCTGGAAGAGCTCGGTGGCGAGGGCGCTGATGCGGTCGGTGGGTGGCATGTGAGATGAGGCTTGCCGGGTCCGTGCGGCGGGCCCTCGAGAGTATGACTGGCGGAGCTCGACTGCCGGACACCGGAATTTTACGGGCCCCGGGGGTGCGTGCGGGTCGCCATCGGATCTCTCCGGGCCCAGATGTCGCTGTAAAAACTCTTTACTGTCAAGCGGTTACTCCGGCTCCATCCGAGCCGGCCGCGCGGAAAAAATCACACGATTTGGTCTCGCTGGAACAGGGGCTCGAGCCGAACATGTGCGCCTCACACAGGAGGTTCTGTCATGCGTTCCCCGGCTTCACGGCTCGCGCTGCTCCTCGCCGGCCCGGCTTTCGCGGCCTACGCCGGCGCGGCCGATGCTTCCGGCAGCCTGACCAGCAACGTGGGCGTTTCTTCCCAATACGTCTTTCGCGGACTCGCACAGACCAATGAGCGCCCTGCACTGCAGGGCGGCGCGGACTACGCGCATGCGAGCGGGCTGTATGCCGGAACCTGGCTGTCGAACATCAGCTGGTTCTCGGATACCAATGCCGGTACCAGCGCGAGCCTCGAATGGGATCTGTACGGAGGCTTCAGGAAAACCTGGAACGGGGGGCTGACGAGCGACGTCGGCTATCTGCGCTACCAATACCCCGGCTCGTACCCGGATCTGCCGGTCGGCACGGTCGAGCCCGATACGGATGAGGTCTATCTCGCGCTCGGCTGGAAGTGGGCGAGCCTCAAGTACTCCTACGCGTTCAGCGATGTGTTCGGCGTGGAGAACAGCGACGGCAGCGACTATCTCGATCTGACGATCACCGTGCCCGTGACCGAAAAGCTCTCCCTGGCCGCACACGCCGGCCGTCAGCGCTACACGGGTGCCAGTACTGCGGCTCGTCTGGCGGGAACGAACAACGATGCGCTCTATACGTACGAAGACTATCGGGCGACGGCGACTTACGCCTTCGCGGAAAACTGGTCCGCGCTCGCGACGTATACGCACACGAACGCCCGCGACGCCGGATACACCGTGCGCGGCAGGAATCTCGGGGACGATCAGCTGGTGATCGGCCTCACCCGTACTTTTTGAAGGATCGGCCCATGCCCATCGAGCTCCTGGCCGTGACCGTCTCCGTGCTCCTGGTGGCCCTCACCTGGGGCCTCGTCAAACTCGCGGATGGCCTGCAGGTGCGCAAATGAGTCTCATGAACGCGATCGGGCTGCTGCTGGCCCTCGGTCTCGCCGCCTATCTCGTGGTGGCGCTGCTGTTTCCGGAGAAATTCCAGTGACTGCCCAGGGCCTGCTGCAGGTCGCGCTGTGTCTCGGCGTGCTGATCCTGCTGGTCAAACCGCTCGGCGGCTACATGGCGGCAGTCTACGAAGGCCGGCGCACGTTCCTGTCTCCCGTGTTCGGTCCGCTCGAGCGGCTCACCTATCGTCTGAGCGGAGTGGAGGAGAAGCGCGAGACCGGCTGGAAGCGCTACGCGCTGGGGGTATTACTCTTCAACATCGCCGGATTCGCTTTCGTCTACCTGCTGCAGCGTCTGCAAGGCGTGCTGCCGTTGAATCCGCAAGGATTCCCCGCCATCAGCCCGGACTCGTCATTCAATACCGCCGTCAGCTTCGCGACGAACACCAACTGGCAGGGCTACGGCGGCGAGGCCACCATGAGCTATCTCACGCAGATGCTCGGCCTCACGGTGCAGAATTTCGTCTCCGCGGCATCCGGGATGGCCGTGCTCATCGCGCTCATCCGGGGATTCGTCCGCCGTCAGGCGAGCGAGATCGGCAACTTCTGGGTCGATCTCACCCGCAGCACGCTCTACATCCTGCTGCCGCTGTCCGTGATCCTGGCCATCCTGCTGATGTCGCAGGGCGTCGTGCAGACCTTTGCCCCGTACAAGACCGTCTCGCTCGTCGAGCCCGTCACGATCGAGGTGCCGGTCAAGGATGCTGCAGGCAACCCGGTCGTCGATGCCGGCGGCAAAGCCTTGACGAAACCGCAGGTGATCACCGAGCAGACCATCCCGCTGGGGCCTGCGGCCAGCCAGGTCGCGATCAAGCAGTGGGGTACGAATGGCGGGGGATTCTTCAACGTGAACTCCGCGCATCCGCTCGAGAACCCCACTCCGCTGAGCAATTTCTTCGAGCTGCTCGCGATCCTGCAGATCGGCGCGGCGCTGTGCTACACCTTCGGCAAAATGGTCGGCAACACGCGCCAGGGTTGGGCGCTGCTCGCCGTGATGCTCATCATCTTCGTGCCGCTGACGCTCGGCTGCTTCTCGGCCGAGCAGAGCGGTAACCCGCACCTCGCAGCACTCGGCGCCGATCAGTCCGCCAGCGATATGCAATCGGGCGGCAACATGGAAGTCAAGGAAGTGCGCTTCGGCATTGCCAGCTCGACGCTGTGGGCCGCCGCGACCACCGCCGCTTCCAACGGCTCGGTCAACTCGATGCACGACTCGTTCACGCCGCTCGGCGGGTTGGTGCCGATGTGGCTCATGCAGCTCGGTGAGATCGTCTTCGGCGGCGTCGGCAGCGGCCTCTACGGCATGCTGATGTTTGCCGTGGTGGCCGTGTTCCTGGCGGGGCTCATGGTCGGGCGCACTCCCGAGTATCTGGGGAAGAAGATCGAGGCCTACGAGGTGAAGATGGCCTCGATCGTGCTCCTCGTGCCGCCGCTGGTGGTCCTGATCGGCACCGCTCTGGCCAGCGTGCTTCCCGCGGGCACGAGCAGTGTGGCGAACCCTGCCGTGCACGGCTTCTCCGAGATCCTGTACGCCTTCTCATCGGCAGGCAACAACAACGGCAGCGCGTTCGCGGGCCTTTCCGCCAATACGCCGTTCTACAACTTCGCGCTCGGCATCGCGATGTGGCTCTCGCGGTACTGGGTGATGATTCCGGTGCTCGCCATAGCGGGAAGTCTCGCCGCCAAGCGCGCGACGGCCGTCACCGCCGGCACGTTGCCGACTCACACGCCGCTCTTCGTCGTGGTGCTGGTCGGCGTCATCCTGATGGTGGGCGCGCTCACGTTCCTGCCCGCACTCGCCCTCGGGCCCATCGTCGAGCATCTCCAGATGCTCGGGAAGAATTGATCATGAACACGGCGACTCGAGCTCAAACCGACTTCCTGGCGAGCCCCCGTGCCCGGGCGCCACTGCTCACGCGGGCGATCGTGCTGGCGGCGATCCGCGATTCCTTCGCGAAACTCAGCCCGAAGGTGCAGTTCCGAAATCCCGTGATGTTCGTGGTGCTGGTCGGGAGTCTCTTCACGACGGTGCTCGGGATGGGCGCCGCGCTGGGCAGGATCGGGAACGCCGGCCATCCGGCCTTCATCCTCGCCATCGCCGGCTGGCTCTGGCTGACGGTGCTCTTCGCGAACTTCGCGGAAGCCGTGGCCGAGGGTCGCGGCAAGGCACAGGCCGCCACGCTGCGCTCGATGCGCCGGCACGTTCACGCCAAGCGCCTCCTCGGCACGGATCGCATGCAGTATCAAATGTGCGAGGCGAACGCGCTCAGGCGCGGCGACCTCGTGCTGGTCGAGGCCAACGACACCATTCCTGCGGACGGCGAGATCGTCGAGGGCGTGGCCTCCGTCAACGAGAGCGCCGTCACCGGCGAATCCGCCCCCGTTCTGCGCGAGGCCGGCGGTGACTTCTCCTCGGTGACCGGAGGGACGCGCGTGCTCTCGGACTGGATCGTCGTCAAGAGAGTGACGAGGAGAAGGCTTCCTCGACCGGATGATCGCGATGGTCGAAGGCGCGAAACGCGGCCGCACGCCGAACGAGATCGCGCTCTCCATCCTGCTCGCGATGCTCACGCTGATCTTCCTCCTGGCGACGGCGACGCTGGCGCCGTTCTCCCAGTATGCGGTGACGAGCTCGGGTGCCGGATCGGTCGTCTCGCTGACGGTGCTGATCGCACTGCTGGTATGCCTGATCCCGACCACCATTGGGGCGCTGCTGTCCGCCATCGGCATCGCGGGGATGGACCGCATGATCCGCGCCAACGTCATCGCCACTTCCGGCCGAGCGGTGGAGGCGGCAGGGGATGTTGACGTGCTGCTGCTGGACAAGACCGGCACGATCACGCTCGGCGATCGTCATGCGTCCGCGTTCCATCCCGCCCCGTCCGTCGACAAGCGCGAGCTCGCCGATGTGGCCCAACTGGCCTCGCTCGCCGACGAGACCCCCGAAGGCCGCTCGATCGTCGTGCTCGCGAAGGAACAGTTCCAGCTGCGCGGACGGGATCTGGCCACGACGCCACATGCCTTTCACAAGTTCTCGGCCCAGTCGCGCATGAGCGGCGTCGACCTCGAGGGCCGGGAGTTGCGCAAAGGCGCGGCGGATGCGGTGCGGAAGTTCGTCGAGTCGCACGGCGGAGCCTGGCCCGCCACGGTCACCGAGACGGTGGAGACGATTGCGCGCAAAGGCGCCACTCCGCTCGTCGTCGCGGAAGGGCGCCGGGTGATGGGGGTGGTCGAGCTTCGCGACATCGTCAAGGGGGGCATTCGGGAGCGATTCGCCGAGCTTCGCCAGATGGGCATCAAGACCGTCATGGTCACGGGCGACAATCGCCTGACCGCGGCGTCCATCGCAGCCGAGGCCGGAGTCGATGAGTTTCTGGCGGAAGCGACGCCCGAAGCGAAACTCGACCTGATCCGCAAGCACCAGTCCGAAGGCCGCCTGGTCGCGATGTGCGGCGACGGCACCAACGATGCGCCGGCGCTCGCGCAAGCGGACGTGGCGGTGGCGATGAACACCGGCACGCAAGCGGCCAAGGAAGCCGGCAACATGGTGGATCTCGACTCCAACCCCACCAAGCTCATCGAGGTCGTGGACGTCGGCAAGCAGATGCTGGTCACGCGCGGCGCGCTGACGACGTTCTCCATCGCAAACGACGTCGCCAAGTACTTCGCGATCATCCCGGCCGCCTTCGCGACGACCTATCCGGCGCTCGATGCGCTCAACGTCATGCGGCTCGCGAGCCCCGAGAGCGCCATTCTCTCGGCGGTCATCTTCAATGCGCTCATCATCGTCGCCCTCGTGCCGCTCGCGCTGCGGGGAGTCAAGACCCGCGCCGCGTCGGCTGCCGTCCTGTTGCGCAAGAACCTGTTGATCTATGGGCTGGGCGGCCTCGTCGCGCCCTTCATCGGCATCAAGCTGATCGATCTGCTGTTGACCCTCTTCGGCTGGGTCTGAGGTATCCGTCATGCTGCGCGAGCTGCGTCCGACACTGTCGATCTTCCTGGTCCTGACCCTGGTGACCGGGGTGATCTACCCCGCCGTCGTCACCGGAATCGGCAGGATCCTGTTCGCTGATCAAACGAGTGGCAGCCTGGTCGAGCGCGACGGTCGCGCGATGGGGTCGGCGCTGATCGGTCAGCCGTTCTCGAGCCCCGGGTATTTCTGGTCCCGCCCCTCGGCGACGGCGCCGCAACCCTACAACGGCGCCGCCTCGAGCGGGTCGAATCAGGGCCCGCTGAATCCCGCGCTTCGATCCGCCGTGCAGGAGCGGATCGCGGCGCTGCGCGCCGCCGATCCGGGAAACACGAAGCCGGTGCCCATCGACCTCGTGACCGCCTCGGGCAGCGGCCTCGATCCGCACATCTCACCCGCTGCCGCCGAATACCAGGTCGCGCGCGTCGCACGGGCCAGGGGCCTCGATGCGGGGCGAGTACGTGCCGAAGTGCAAAAGGCGACCGAAGGCCGTACATTCGGGGTCCTGGGGGAGCCGCGAGTCAACGTTCTCGAGCTCAATCTGGCGCTCGACGCGCTGAAGTGACTCCAAGGTGAGCTGACCCATGGCCGAAGACCGGCCGGACCCGGATGCGCTGCTCGCGCAGGTGCAGGCCGAAGAGGCCCGCGCACGGCGCGGGCGATTGCGCATCTTCTTCGGCGGCACCGCGGGCGTAGGCAAGACCTACTCCATGCTCGAAGCGGCCCGCAACGCGGCGGCTTCGGGAACCGACGTAGTGATCGGCTACATCGAGCCGCACGGGCGCGTCGAGACCGAGCGGCTCATGGAGGGGCTCGAGAAGCTGCCGACGCTCACCGTTCGCTATCGCGACATCGTGCGGCAGGAATTCGACCTCGATGCCGCGCTCGCCCGAAAGCCCGCCATCCTGCTCGTCGACGAGCTCGCCCACTCCAATCTCGCCGGAGGCGAGCCGCCACCGCGCCACCCCAAGCGCTGGCAGGACATCGAGGAGCTGCTCGACGCCGGAATCAACGTGTGGACGACGGTGAACGTCCAGCATCTCGAGAGCCTGAACGACGTGGTGGCGCAGATCACCGGTGTCAGGCAGCGCGAGACCGTGCCCGATCGCATCTTCGACGAGGCCGACGAAGTCGAGCTGATCGACCTGCCGCCGGACGACCTCATCGCACGCCTGCATGCGGGCAAGATCTACGTGCCCAGGGAAGCGCGCACGGCCGTCGACCGGTTCTTTCGCAAATCCAATCTCCTCGCCTTGCGCGAGCTCGCGCTACGGCGCACGACGGGTCGGGTCGAAGCCGCTTCCCGCGCGCAGGCGGATCCGGGGACGCGCGGCTATCTCGCGCGCGACCGGATTCTGGTGGCGGTGGGTCCCGACTCGCAGGCGGAGCAGCTGGTGCGTGCCGGCAAGCGGATCGCCGACGCGCTCGATGCCGATTGGACTGCAATCTACGTGGAAACGCCTGCGCTGCTCAGGCTGTCGGAGGCCGATCGCAACCGGCGCATCAACGTGCTGCGGCTGGCGGAATCGCTGGGCGCGGAGACGGTGACCCTCGATGGTCCTTCCGCGTCCGCCGCTATTTTCGAGTACGCGCGCACGCGCCACGCCACTCGCGTCATCGTCGGCGCGCCGAAGCGCAGCGGCCTGAGCGCGTGGCTACGGCCTTCGACGCCCCAGAAGCTCATCGCTCATGCGCGCGGGTTCGACGTGTTGACCATCACTCCCCCGGAGCAGGGCCAGAATCCGGGGCAGGGCGCTCAGCCGGGCACGGGCGCCAGGCAGGTCAATGGCGATCGCCGGTTCGAGCCGCGGCGATATGCCTGGGCACTCCTCGTGAGCGCGATCTCCACTGCCGTCGCGTTCGCGATCTATCCCTATGTAGAGCTGGTCAACGTCGTCATGATGTATCTGCTGGGCGTCACCATCGCCGGCTTGCGCCTGGGCAGAGGGCCATCCGTGCTGACTTCCGTCGTCAGCGTGCTGACGTTCGATTTCTGTTTCGTTCCGCCCCGGTACACCCTGGCCATCGCCGACGTGCAGTACCTGATCACGTTCGTCGTGATGATGATCGTCGCGCTCGTCATTGCAAGCCTCATGGCCAGCGTACGACAGCAGACGCGCGTGGCAGGGGCGCGCGAACGGCGCACTGCGCTTCTTTATGCCATGAGCCGCGAACTCACTGCCACGCGGGACCTCGCCAACATGGCCCGTGTCGCCGTGCGGCACGTCGCTGAAGTGTTCGAGTGCCAGGCCGTCGTGCTGCTGCCGGATGCTTCCGGCAAACTGCAATATCCGCAGGAGCTGCCGCTCGACGTGTCGTTCGTCGATGCGGATCTTGCCGTGGCCCAATGGGTCGCCGATCACGGGCGGCGCGCAGGATTGGGGTCCGATACATTGCCTGCCTCGAAGGGTGCCTATCTGCCCCTCGGCGAGCGTGAGCGCACTTTCGGCGTGCTGGCCGTGCTGCCAGCCAATCCACGCCGGGTGCTTCTGCCCGAGCAGAGCCATCTCCTCGAAACCTTCGCGGGCCAGATCGCGCTCGCCCTGGAGCGGGTGAAGCTCTCCGAGGGTGCAGAAAGCGCCCGGATCGCCGCCGAGGCGGAGAGCTTCCGGAATACGTTGCTGGCGTCGATCTCCCATGACCTGCGCACGCCGCTCGCCGTCATCGCAGGCGCCGGCAGCACGCTCGCGCGGCGCACGCCGACTCTGGATGAGAGCACTCGCGTCTCCCTCGGGCGATCGATCGAAGGCAAGGCGCAGGAAATGTCCGAGCTGGTGTCCAATGTGCTCGACCTGCTGCGGCTGGAGTCCGGTCAGGTCACTCTGCGCCGGGACTGGCAGGCACTGGACGACCTGGTGGGCGCAGCCCTGCATCGCCTCGAGGAGCGTCTGGCGCAGCACTCCGTCGATGTGAATCTCCGTGAGGACCTGCAGCCCGTCAACGTGGATGCAACATTGATCGTGCAGGTGCTGTACAACCTTCTGGACAACGCCATCAAGCACACCCCGCCCGGCACGCGCATCGGCATCTCGGCCGTCGTCGATGGGGAGTTCCTGCGGATCACGGTGGATGACGACGGGCCCGGGCTGCCGCATCTCGATCCCGCGCGGCTCTTCGACAAGTTCCAGCGCGGCAATGCCGAGGGCCCCATCGTGGGTGTCGGGTTGGGCCTCACCATCTGTCGCGCCATCGTTCAGGCGCACGGCGGAACGATCGAGGCGCGGCACAGAGCGGGCGGTGGCGCCCGGTTCGAGTTCACCTTGCCGCTGACGGAGCCGGTGAAGTGACCCGGGCGATGCACCGCATCCTGATCATCGAGGATGACGCTGACATCCGTAACGTGCTGCGCACGCTCCTCGAGCAGCACCAGTACCGGGTTGTCGAGGCGAGCACGGCCGCACGCGGAGGGATCGAGGCCCGGGCCCACAAGCCGGACCTGCTCCTGGTGGACCTGGGGTTGCCCGATGCCGATGGAGTCACGGTGATCCGCGGAGTTCGTACCTGGTCCACGGTTCCCATTCTCGTGCTCTCGGCGCGAATGCAGGAGGATCAGAAGATCGCCGCACTCGACGCCGGCGCCGACGACTACGTGACGAAGCCTTTCAGCACACCCGAGCTGCTGGCCCGGGTGCGCGCGGCTCTTCGGCGCAACGTGCGCACGCCGGAGCAATCGCAGGCGCTCAAGTTCGGTGGAGCGATGGTCAATCTGGCCACGCGCGAGGCGCGCCATGAGAGTGGAGAGAGCCTGCATTTGACGCCGCTCGAGCATCGATTGCTCGAGACGCTCGCCCGCCGTGCCGGACTCGTGGTGAAGCAGGACCTGCTGTTGAAGGAAGTATGGGGGCCCGGGCGGGTCCACGATACGCGCAGCCTGCGCGCCTGCATCAAGAACCTGCGACAGAAGCTCGAGCCGGATCCCGCGCGACCCAGGTATCTCCTGACGGAGACCGGGATCGGGTATCGGTTGCGGCAGGAGGAGGCGGGCTGATCCGCTTCGGATGGTGCACGAGGGCGGCATCCAGCCTTCCACTCGTCCCCGTCGGTCTGCGTCTGCGGCCTTCTGCGTTTGAGTCCTTGCCCTGAGCGCGCCACGCTCCGTCCTTCAAGCTCCCGAGCTTTAAGTTTTTCTATCGAGGGTGTTGAAGAAAACTCGGTGGCACGCCGCCCGGGACCTTGTTACTACTCCGACTCCGAGGGCGCTCCTGCGAAAAGTCAGCGGGAACGGCCGGCGAACACGTTTCGGGGGGGCTACATGAACACTCGCACGTCGGTACTGGTAAGGCTCGCCGTGAGCGCTGCGATCGCGGCTGACGCCCAGGCTCAGGAAGCCCAGAAGGCGCAGGCCGAGACCCCGGATTCGGTGGAAGAAGTGATCGTCCAGGGGGAGCGCGTCTTCTTCCGCCCCACCGAGGCGTCCAGCGGCACGAAGTTTCCGCTGTCCATCTTCGATACACCGCAATCGATCAGCTCGATCACCGGAGACATCATCGAGACCTTCCGGCCCGCCGACCGCACGCAGCTCACCAGTTACGTCGCCGGCGCAGCCACCGAGTCGGATTCCTCGGGTTTCGACGATACCTTCGGCTCGATGACGATGCGCGGCTTCATGCTCAGCGAGGACAACGGTTACAAGATCAACGGCTTCAGCACCCTGGGGATCTTCCGCCCCGATCTGGCCGTGGTGGACCGGGTCGAGTTCGTGAAAGGCCCGACGGCGATCGTCTACGGCGTGAATGACTACGGCGGAGTGATCAACACGATCATCAAGAAGCCGCAGGACAAGGCCGCGACTTCCTTCGGGGCTGGCGTCGGCACCAATGATTTCCACCGCTTCGAAGGAGATGTGACCGGGCCCATCGGCGACACTGCGCTCGACTACCGCCTCATCGCGGCGTACGAGAAGCGCGGTTTCGAAGCGAAAGGTGAAGACTCGCATCACCTCACCGTGATGCCGGCGCTCAGCTGGAATCTCGGCGAGGCGACGCGCGTGAACCTGACGGCGTTCTACCATTCCGAGACGATCCATCCGTGCAATCAGTACGATCTGACGCTCGACGGGAACGGGGAGCTGAGCTTCCCTTACAGCGCCGATCCCCGCATCTGCCGCTACGCGCCCCAGACGCAGTACAAGGGTGAGCACAAGCAGGCCATCGCGGACTTTCGCCACGATCTCGGCGAGGGGCGCTATCTCACGGGCCAGGTGGGCTGGACGGACACTTCGAGCAAGACTTCGCGGATATACATCTACAACTTCTACGGCCCGGCCGCGCCCTTCACCGGCGTCTACAACCAGAGTCACCAGTTCGAGCTGGAGACTTACGACGCCGAGTTCGCGTTCGGGCAGGAATTCGAGGCTTTCGGCCGCACTCACCAGCTGCTGATCGGAGCGGAGTACCGCAAGCTCAAACGCGACAGACCTACTTATCAGTACGTCTACATTGGACAAACGGACATGTTCAACCCGGATTTCTCCTTCGTCGACCTCGACGACCCCGCCATGCAGTCGCCGGTGGATGGGTTCGAGAGACAGGACGACAACCGCTATGCGGTTTCCGCCCAACTCCTCTTCAAGGCGACCGACCGCCTTTCGGTGCTCGCGGGAGCGCGCTTTTCTTACATCGATTTCACCTATGCGAACGCGGACGTCATCACGGGCGGAATCGACCCGGACTACGGCCCGTTCTCCGTCTCCGCATCGGATACCCTGAGCAGCGTGACTCCGCGCCTGGGAGTGACGTATTCGATAACCCCTCACATCAATGCCTTCGCGAGCTACAGCGAGGGCTTCATCCCGCAGGTCGGCACCACGAGATCCCTGGGCATCATCGACCCGGAGACCGGGAAACAGTACGAAGCCGGCTTGAAGGGTGAGTTCTTCGGTGGGGCGCTGGGAAGCTCGATCAGCTACTACACCATTCGCCGCAAAGGCGTGGCGGCCACCGATCCTGCCAATACCCCGGGACAGAATTTCGTGGTGGCGGGGCGATCGCAGAAGCACGAAGGGGTCGAGCTCGAGGTGATGGGAACCATCGCCACCAGGCTCAACATGGTGCTGACCTACGCCCACCAGGACGCGAAGATCACCTCCAACCTGGACTCTCCGGAACTGGCCGGCAGAAGGGTGCCTGCCGTTCCCGACTCTCTGGCGAGCCTGCACCTCAACTACGAGCTCGATGGCGGGCCGCTGGATGGCCTGCAGATCGGCGGCGGAGTGAGCTACTCCGGTGCTTACTACAACCGGGAGGACGATTTCCGTTTCAGGATCCCGGGTCGGAAGATGGTGAACTTCACGCTCGCGTACCCCGCGACGGAGCGGTTGCACCTGCAGCTGGTGGTCAACAACGTGACGGACGAGGACGGCTTCTACACCAACGGCAGCTCGAGGTTCAGCAGCTTCAATCGGCAGGAGCCCAGGGAGGCGCGTCTGTATTTGAAGTACGAGTTCTAGTCGTGAAGCCACGGATCGGCTGGGGGCTTTGCGCCCTGCCGGTGCTCGCCACCAGCTTCGGCCTCGCCACTGCCAGCGCCGAAGTTCCCGACGAGAGAGCAATCACCGCTTACGCGGAGCATGCGCTGCAGGTCTGGCAGGTGCCGGGCATGGCGATCGCAGTCGTCGAAGATGGGCAGGCGGCGTTCGCAGGTGGAATCGGTGTGCGCGAGCTCGGCAGGCCCGAGCGCATGGACGCCGACACCGTGTTCAACATCGGCTCGGTCACCAAGGCTTTCGCCGCCATGGCCGCGGCGATCGCCGTGGATCGTGGCCAGATCGAATGGGACGAGCCCGTCATCCGGTGGCTTCCCGGGTTTCGGGTGCGTGATCCCTATGCCACGGCGGAAGCGACGTTTCGCGACCTCTTCGCGCACCGGGTCGGCGTCGCCGGGTTCTATGTGAACGGCCTCGCGCTGTCCCGCCAGGAGATGGTCCGCATCATCCAGTACGAGAAGCCGCGCATGCCTTTCCGTGCCGGCCACGTGTATTCCAATGTGCTCTATGGAGCGGCGGGCCTGGCAGTCGCCAACGCAGTCGGCTCGAGCTGGGACGATCACATCCGCGCGGTGATCTTCGAGCCATTGGGCATGAGCTCGAGTTCGACCACGGCGCTCGCCCTTGCCGAATCGCCCAATCGCGCGTCGTCCCATCTGAGAGGTCGCGATGGCGTGCTGAGGCTCGACCCGTTCCGTCCGCACGGCTGGTGGAGCATGGACAATCACGCGGCGGCCGGTGCGGTCAACTCGACGGCGCGGGACATGGCCAGATGGCTCGAGTTCCAGCTGGGCGACGGCCGCTTTCGCGGCCGCCGCCTTCTCTCCCAGGAGGCTTTCGCCGAGACACATCTGGATCAGGCCATCCATCATTCGAGCTGGCGAGGCCACCCTCAACCAGGGATCGTCCCGGGATTCACGGACTCGCCATCCAACTACACCCTGGGCTGGCGCTCGAGCCACTATCACAAGGAGCACATCCTGTCGCATGGAGGCCTGATCAGGGGACACGGATCCATCGCGCTCATCCATCCGGGCGGCCGCTTCGGGGTGTTCGTGTTCGCCAACGCACGCGAGGGCGCGCGGGGGCTCGCCGACGGCGTGGCGCAGTGGATCCTTGATCGGCATCTGAAGCTCCCGGAACGGGACTGGGCTCGGATCCAGAAGCGCAATTACGACGAGAAGCAGCGCGCTGAAGCGCAGAAGGAGAGGGAGCTGCTGCAACGGCCCGCGCTGGTGCAGCCGGCGCCGGCTCCATTGAGCGCCTTCGTGGGAACCTACCAGGCGGTGGACGGCTGGGAGCGTTACGTGATCTCCCTGCAGGATGGAAAGCTGCGTCTGGAGCTCCAGCAGATGGCCGAGCCTTACTTCGCGATCCTGGATCACTGGAACAGCGACGTTTTCCGGCCCGCCTGGAACGAGACCGTGACGGAGTACGAGCTCGCCGATCTCGTCAACTTCACGTTCGGCGCGCAGGATGAAGTCCGCTCGATGGTGTTTTTTCACGCGTGGACGGATGCGCGCGAGGAGTTCTTGTACCTGCGACGATAGCTAGCCCATGTTGGCGTGCGAGGCGACCTCACGGAGCAACCGTCGGAGGGGAAGAAATCATGAGCTCGGGGAGGCCGGCTCCGCAGAATTCCAGGGCGGCCCTGTTCGCTGCGATGGCGGCGCAGCAGCGCGGCGATCTTCAGGCGGCGATCGCAAGCTACCAGCAGATCCTGCAGCGCGAGCCCCGCAACGCCGATGCCTGGCTGCATCTGGGCATCGCGATGCACCGCACGAGCAACAGGGATCTCGCGGAAAACGCGTTCCTGCGCAGCCTCGCCCTGGATGAGAGCTCGCACGCCGCCCACTTGAATCTCGGCACGCTGTATTTTCGGGAAAGGAAGTTCGCCGAGGCGCGCCCCTATCTGGCGGCGGCATTCCGGCTGAACGAATCGGACGTTCGAGCCCCCACACTGCTGGGGCGTATCGCCGATGAAGAGGGTCTTCATTCCGAGGCGGTCGAGCATTTCCAGCGCGCCGTGGCGCTGCGGCCGGACGACGTCAAGCTGGTGCGCTCCCTCGTGCGCAGCCTGAGTCTTGCGGGCTCTCACGACGAAGCGCTCGACTGGATCCTGCTGGCGGCAGACCGCAATCCTGCGCAGATGGAGCTGCGGATCGAGCTCGCACT